>JAOBAU010000254.1 GCA_025463165.1 Acidobacteriota bacterium
CCTCCCGTCGCAAGCCGAGCGCGCGCACTTTGTACAACTCGACGCCGGGATGCAGCCACGGTCCGTCCGAGCCGAAGATGATCTTGTGTGCGCCGGCGCGCGCGACCGCTTCGCGCAGCAGATCGAATCGCCGGACGCCCGACGTGTCGGTGTAGACGTTCGGATGGCGCGCGACGATGTCGATGAGCGAGCGCTGCGCCGCCCAGTCGTCGCCGAAGCTGCCGAGGTGCGGAATGATGAAGTTGACGTCGCGATACTCGGTGGCGAGCAGCTCGACCGAAGAGACTTCGCCCATCACGTCATAGAGAATCGGCAGCGACCACGCGCGCGCCGCGTCGCAGATCTCGCGCGAGATGCGCGCATCGTGTCGATGCACTTTGATGCCGCGAAAGCCGTGCTCTTCGACCGCTTCCGCGATCAGCTCCGCGATGCGTCCGCGATCGCGCTCGGCATTCACGAACGCCAGTCCGACGTAACGTTGCGGCGATCGGCGGACGATCGCCGCAACTTCACGATTGGCGGTGCGATAGTCGGAATGAAACGCCGCCATCAGCACGGTGCGATCGATGCCGGCCGCCGTCGCGCGGCGCGCGTAATCGGAAAGCCGGGCCGCGGTGTCCCACGGCCCGGTGAATCCACCTCCGCTGCCGGCGTGGCAGTGACCATCGACGATCATCGCCGCTGCCGCGCCAGCTGCTGCTGCATGAGGATAGCCGGCTCCGTTGCATCGATTTCGCGACTCGAGGTCGTGACGGGAGTCGTGCCGAGGTCGACGCCGGTGACGGCGTGGTACGCGTGGATGTAGCGCTGAACCTCGGTCTTCCAGAACTGCGCCCAGCCGCGCGCTTCGTTCTCGTTGTCCGCCACGCTCCAGTCGCCATAGCGGATGGACAGCAGGATCTGTTCGCCATGCACCGCGAGGTCGCGGAAGTGCGTGACCGACGTATCGGTCCAGCCCATGAGGCGTTTCATCGAATCGACGACGCCCATCCACGGCTCGGCGTACGGCACCATCTGGCGCGCACCGAGGAACTCGCGCATCTCGCGGCGCGAGAGAATCCACTGCTGCATCATCATTTCGGCGCGTGCCATCCACGTCAGGCCGCGGAACTGGTTGTGCGCTCCCTCGGCGAGGATGAGATGCACTTCGCGCAGCGCGTTGAGCAGCGGGAAACCGTCGGCGCGAATGGTGAGATTCGACGCCCGCTCGTAAAAGATCGCGGCGTGATGCAGCAGCGCGTGGAATGCGGCGAGGAACTTCGAACGATCGTCGGCGACGCGCATCGTCGGCACCGCTTTTCCGATCAGCGAGAGGCCGTACTCGTGACGATATTCATACGCGCGGCGCGCGACCGTCAGCCGATGATCCTCATCCTGCACGTAGCCCCAGAAGATGTGCGACAGCGGCCGCAGCGGATGCATCTCGAGGTTCGCGAGCGGCTCGCGATCGCCGGGACCGCGCTTGTTCTGGAAGCGAAGGCTGATGGCGTTGATCGCCTGCACCATCATCCCGTGCTCGTGCCAGAGCGACCAGTAAAGCTCGATGGCGCACGGATGCAGGACCTTGTCTGCGATGGGCGCGCTGCTGCAGAACGGACTCGGACCGATGTCGTTGAAGGCCTCGGTGATTCGATGGAGGTACGGCAGCATGCCTTCCGTGTCTTTGAGGTAGTTCTTCAGATCCTCGACGAGGTCGCGCTCCACGCCGAGACCGAGCCGGCCATCCTCGACTTCATAGCCGGTGAGGTCGAACACCGTTGCACAGCGATCCATCAGGAACACTTCGGTCGCGGCTTTCAGGACTTTGTAGCTGTCGACGCCGTTCAGCAGATGCGGCGGGAGCTTGGCGTGACCCGCGGCATCGGGACAGAGGATGCTGTTGACGTATTTCTCGTAGACGCTGAAGGACAGCGCCTGCGTGCCTTTGTGAATCGCCGCCCAGAGACCCTGCGCCGTCGTGTGGCCGATCGACGATTCCTGCAGATTCACATCGACCGTACCGATGCGCAGCGGCGTTGCCGGCCAGGACTTGATGTCAACGGTCTCGTGCTCCTCGCTGCCGGCGACGCCGAAGTTTGCCGGTTTGGGCTCGGCAAGGTCAACGACCGGTGGCGTGGGAGAAGGGTTGTCGGGATCGTTCACCGGAGGAAGCGGTCCGCCGACGGTGTCATCTGATTTCTTAGGCATGTGTGTCTCCTTTTCTTCATGTCAGGCGGCGAGTGCCGGCGTGTGAGTGCGCGGAAGTCGGGTGTCGCGCAACGAGCGCATCAGCGCCCACCGCGTCAGTAACTGCGCGACGACGCGACTCTCGCGTTCCGGTGTGAGCAGACGATCCTGTTTCGCCTGTCCGAGCACCGCGAGCGCAAGGGTCGGCGAGAGCGACTGCAGGCCGTCGACGAGCGGGCGCGATTCGCGGAAGATGCGGCGCAGCCGCGCGGGCGTTCGTTGCGCGAGCTCGAATGCGCTCGCGAACGGACGTCCTTTCATCGCCGCCGGCCGATGCTCCGCCAGCAGGCGAAGGAACTCCGACATCGTCGCTTCGAGTGCGGCGATGATTCGCAGGCGCTCCGCATCGAGGCCGGTGCGTGGATAGAACGATTCCCACATCCGCACCAGCTGCCCCCACTGCGGATCGGGATGCAGCATCGCACCCGCGGCAGCGGAGAGCTTCACGCGAATCCACGGGAACGGATGAGGGTCCTCGGTGTCGAGACGGAAGACGATGGCGCGCGGCAGGCTGACGACGTTCATCAGTCCCTGCGTCGCCGCGACGCCGAGCTTGCCGACCGACCAGAAATCGGCGGCGATCTCCGAGATCCAGCGCTCCCACAACTGCCATGCGATGCGCTGTTCGGCGGGACTTTGCCGCTGCTTCGCCTTCAGGTCCGTGCGCAATCGCGGCAGAAGATCGAGCAGCGCCGCCGCCTGATGTCCGACTTCGTGTACGAGCGACGATGCCACGCCGCTGCCGACCATCCGTTCGCGCGGCATCCGAATGACGGCGACAGGATTGTCGCCGCCGCCCGGCAAGCGCGCGCGGACGCGGCGGATTGCGGCGCCGTGTCCGCGGTCGAGATAGGTGATGACCGGCGGGCGCGGGAAGGAATCATCGCTGCCGATCGCCAGCGCGTCATCGGCAACGACGTCGAGACCGCCGAGCCAGACGCCGTTGCCGACTTCGGCGCGCAGATTCAGCGCGTCCGCGAAGATGTCGAACTGCGTCAGCGCGACGTTGAAGCGCAGTTTCAGAATTGCGAAGCGGTGCTGCGCGTGCGCCGCGCTCGCGCCGCGTCCCTCCGGCGTGCGCAGCCACTGAATGTAATCCTTGATGCGGTGACGCAGCCGGCGCCGGCCGTCGATCAGATAGTGCTCGATGGCGTGCGCCGCCTGGTCGGAGATCCGCGCCGCGGAGACCATCGGCATCGCCAGTGCGAACGGCTGCACGTTGGCGAGCCTCGTCTGCAGCGCGCGCGCTTCGAGCGTCAGCGTTGCGGCGACGTAAGAGGGGAGCGCCATCAGAATGCTCCGAGGATTTGCAGACGGTTTCCGGAGCGGATCCAGCGGCCCGACATCGGCCGTGGCGACACGGGACGGACGAGGCCGGGCGCATATTCGCGCGCGGCCTGTATGACGGCGCCGCGAGCGACGCGCATCGGATCGGCGTACGGCGGCGCGGAGCCGGCGTTCTTCGCCGCGACGCAGGCGAGCCGGACGAACTGCTTCGCCACTTCGAGCTCCTGCTCCGCTTCCGGCAGCGTTTCGTCGACTTCGAAGAGCTTCGTGGCCATCGAGCCGAGCTTGCCGCCGATCTGCGCACCGATCGGGCCGCCGAAGAATCCGCCGGCGACCTTTCCCGCGATCGGAAGCAGCGTCTTCGCGAGCGGCTTGATGAACTTTCCCGCCCCTTTGAGCAGCTTCCTGAAGAACTCTTCGAGCTCTGCTTCGCCCGAGAGCGTCAGCAGTTCGTGGGCGAGCTCGAGCTCCTGTTCCTGCGACATTTCACCGGTGAATTCGCGATCTTCCCACTGCGTTTCATAGGCTTCGGAATCGTATGTTCTGAGTGTGCGATCGAGATCGTGCATGGCGTTCTCCTTCCTCACAGTCCGACGACGACGATGCGGCGGCCGCGGCGAAACCAGCGGCCGGTCGCGGGGCGCGTGGCGTTGCCGGGACAGCTGCCGCCGCCGAGGCTCGTGACGAGGCCGGGTGCGTGACGCTGCGCGGCGCTGGCGAGCGCTCGCTGTGCGGTCAGCTGCGGATTGCCGTTGCGCGGTGCGGATGCGAGGTTGTTCGCCGCGGTGGTGGAGAGACGGACGAACTGCTTCGCCATCTCGAACTCGCGGTCTTCGCCGCTCATCCCTTCGAGCTCGAGCCCGAAGATGGAGCTGGCGAGATTACCGGCCTGCGTTCCGATCTGACCGCCGCGGTTGCCGCCGAAGTAGCTGCCGATCGCTTCGCCGCCGAGCGGCAGCGCTTTCTTCGCCGTGTCGCGAAGCAGCCCTTTCAGCTTCTGGCCGGCCGGCGTGTTCAGCACGCCTTTGACGCCTTTCAGCAGCTTGCCGAAAAATTCGTCCAGCTCACGCTCGCCGGAGATCGAAAGCAGTTCGGCCGCGAGCTCCAGCTCGCGATCTTCGCCCTCGTATTCGTGCTGGCTCTCGTGCTGGCTTTCGTAGCTCTCGTACTGGCTTTCGCCTTCGCCTTCCCCGAGAAACTCGAACTCCCCTTCGAACTCGTTTGTCTCGAATGCGTTCTCGTTCACGTTCATGTGTGTCCTCCGTTTCGGAGTGCACATGGAGCAACGGCAGAGCCACCGTGACTTACTGATTTATCGTTGCTTCAGGTGAACGTAAGTTCGTAGGGAGGGATGGAAGGGCATTGCGGGGTGAAGATTGGTTCGCCTTTCTTCCGCTAAAGAATAAGAACGTAATGCCCGTCACGGCCGTGCGACGTTTCGGAACCGAATGTGGCTTCCATCCGATTCTGAAAAACCGTGGAGGAAGAAACGACATGTCTCATTCGATTCGCACGCTCCTGCTCTCGCTCGTCGCCGTCGCTCTCGCTGCACCCGTTTTTGCGTACAACGTCGTCAACACATCGTGGACGGTCCAGTGCCTCTTCAGCACGAGCTGCAGCGTCACCGTGACGGACTACGTTGCGGAATTCGCCGTCAGCGGAGGCAGCGGCAATGGCCGATTGCAGTCTCGCGTGTATCAGGGCCAGCCAGGTTCCACGGCCGCGGGCAAGTGGATCTACGAATACCGCATCAACCTCGGGCCGGTCGGCGGCATCGTGAATGTCCCGTACGCCGACCAGCTGGCGATCGCGTCGTGGGGAACGGTTCGCCAATACGACTACAACTCCGACAGCGTCGCCACCGATCATGTGTTCAACATCACCAGCGGCGGCCTCGGCACGAAGGCCGTGACGTCCGCGTTTCTCTCGGCGCCGTGGTCGTACTTCGTGTTGAGCAATCCCGTCTACGCCGGCAACTTTCCGGGCGGCGGCGAGAGCAGCTATTTCTTCGGCCTCGTCTCCGACCAGGCGCCGGTCCTGCGGACGGTTTGGGTTCACACCGACAGCGGATGGGTGTCCATGACCGGTTACGCGCCGCCGCTTCCGTAATGCCGATTTGCGAGTGCGGATGCGCGGGTGTCGCCGCGCATCCGCTGCTCCCTCAACCCGCTCGCTTTTGACGCAAGTGCGTCGAGCACCGCGCGGCCGACCGCTTCGACGACCGGCACGACGACCGAGTTGCCGAACTGTTTGTAGGCCTGCGTGTCGGAGACGACGATCTTGAAGGAGTCGGGATAGCCCATCAGCCGCGCGCATTCACGCGGCGTGAGTCGGCGCGGAGTGGCGGCGCCGCGTCGCGGGATGAGGATCTCGGAACCGTCTTTGTAGTAACGCGCGCTGAGCGTGCGCGTGATGCCGTCGAGCTTCGCGAGTCCGAAGCCGAAGCCGTTCCCGGCCGCCTGATGTTTGCGCGCGTAATCCTGCAGGTACTGCCACAGCTTGTCGCTCAGGCCGTACTTCGCGTCGACGCCTTTCTGCAGGATGTCGCGCAGCGGCGGCGAGTCGTTCGTCCAGCGCGGAAAGTCGAACGCGCGCGGCTCGCGAAAGCCGACGATGAAGATTCGTTCGCGATGCTGCGGCACGACGTGCTTCGCATCGAGCACCTGAAAGTGGACGTCGTATCCAAGGTCTTCTTTCAGCGTGCGATGGATGACTTCGAAGGTGCGGCCCTTGTCGTGCGTGCGGAGGTTGCGGACGTTCTCGAGGATGAACGCGCACGGGCGATGTGCGTCAACGATGCGCGCGATCTCGAAGAAGAGATTTCCCTGCGTCGGATCGGCGAAACCGTGCGGACGGCCGAGACTGTTCTTCTTCGACACGCCGGAGATCGAGAATGGCTGACAGGGAAACCCGGCGGTGAGGATGTCGTGCCGCGGGATGTCGGCCGCGTCGATCTGACGAATGTCGCCCGCCGGCTCGTCGCCGAAATTCGCGGCGTAAGTCTGTCGCGCGAAGCGATCCCAGTCGGACGAAAAGACGCACGTTCCGCCGAGCCGCTCGAGCGCGATCCGGAAGCCGCCGATGCCTGAGAAGAGGTCGATGAAACGAAAGGGACGGGTGGGTGACATCCGTCGATCAGAATACCGCGAGAAACTCGCCCCTCACCCGGCCTTTGGCCACGCTCTCCCGGAGGGCAAGGGATTTTGCGTCGCTCCACGCCGCGTAGAATCGCGGTTGCCGTGGTCGACGTCCTTTCTCCCGCGCAGCGCAGGAAGAACATGCAGCGAATCCGGTCGAAGGATACGCAGCCGGAGCTGCGCGTGCGGCGGCTCATTCACGCCCTCGGCTATCGCTATCGATTGCACGCGCGCGAGTTACCGGGACGACCCGATCTCGTCTTTCGTTCGCGGCGCAAAGCGATCTTCGTGCATGGCTGTTACTGGCACGTCCACAGTTGCGCGCTCGGTCGCGTGGCGCCGGCGACGAATGCGGAATTCTGGCGTGCGAAGCGGCAGAGCAACGTCGATCGCGATCTGCGCAATCTTGCGGCGTTGCGTGATGCAGGATGGCAAACGCTCGTGATCTGGCAGTGTGAGATTGCGGACGCCGACGCGCTCACGCAGCGCATTCGCGAGTTTCTCGAGGACGCTCGTTGACGCTGTCGCTCGCGTCGGTCTTCGCGTCGGTGGCGACGAAGCGGCTGGCGCTCGTCGATCTGCCGAAGCGCGGGTCGCATCAGCACGAGTTGAATGGCTCGTCGCGCCTGCGGGAGTTTTTCGGGAAAGAGAAAGTTCAGGGCGAGCTGCAGTGGCATCGCTTCGCCGAGGATGCGGAGCCCGCGCATGCCGCGGGGACGTTCACGTTTTACGACTCGCGCGCGAGGAGCGCCGATCGCACGGGACGGAGCGAGTGGCGGATGTACTACACCGGCGCGTTCCTCGAGCGCGCCGCTCCGGGCGATCTGCTCGTGCTCGCCCGCGCGCGCGGCGGCGACATTCACGCGCTCGTGTTCGAAGAGCATTCGAGCTGGATGCGCTCCGCGCGCGTGCTGTTCGATATCGATGCGAACGCGACGCTCTTCCGCGTGTCCGGCGAGGAGGAGCTCGATCGCCGCGCGCTCGAATTCGTCTACGCACGCATTCTCGAAGAGCTGCAGCTCGACGTCGTGCTGCCTTCCACTCCCGCTCACGAAACGATCGCGGAACGCGAGCTCGCTGCAGCGGTGAAAGCGGGACTGAAGTTTCCGACCACCGCGCGAATGGCTGCCGTCGCGCGCGAGCTCGCGGGCGTTGAATCGGCCGACGCCGACGAGACGCTGCTTCGCTGGCTCGAAGCTGAAGAGCGAATCTTTCGCGCCGCCGAACGGCAGCTCGTCGACGTGAAGCTGCGCGCCGGCTTCACCGACGTCGACGACTTCGTCAGCTATTCGCTGTCGGTGCAGAATCGCCGCAAGTCGCGCATGGGACTGGCGCTGCAAAACCATCTCACCGAACTGTTCCGCGCGAACGCCATCCGGTTCTCGGCGCAGGCGTACACCGAGAACCGGAAGAAGCCCGACTTTCTCTTCCCGGGAGAGTCGGAGTATCACGACGCGAATTTCGATTCGTCGCGTCTGGCGATGCTCGCCGCGAAGTCATCGTGCAAAGATCGCTGGCCGCAAATCCTGCCGGAGGCTGATCGGATTCCGATCAAGCATCTCTGCACGCTCGAAGCGTCGATCTCCGAGGCGCAGACGGAGGAGATGACGCGGAAGCAGGTCGTGCTCGTTCTTCCGCACGCGCTGCACGCGACCTACTCCGCATCACAGCGCGCCACACTACTCACGCTGCAGCAATTCATCGAGCAGCTCCGCCAACTCCAGCGCTAACGCGCAACCTCCGCAACATTTCCCTCGCCTCGGCGCCATCGGGATTCAGCTTCAGCGCCGCTTCGTATTCGCGAATCGCAGCGTCGCGATCGATCGCGCCACGCGTGCGGTGACGCGCGGCGGCATCGTCATCGAGCTCGCGCCGAAAGAGTACGAGCTGCTCGTCGCGCTCGTCGATCGGCAGGGCGCGGTCCGGGTCGCGTCGGATTCGGTGATCACGCGGACGATCGATACCCACATCGCCGAGCTGCGGCGAAAGCTCGAACACGATCCCGCGCATCCGCGCCACATCCTGACGGTGCGGAAGGTCGGCGATCGACTGCAGCGGTGACGTACCATTTCGCGCGAATGTCGGCGGCGCGTGCGCGGGTGCTCGTCTTTCTCTCCGCGCTCGGCGTGAAGGCGGCGGTGTGGCTCGGGCTGCGCGATCATCCGCTGCTGCAGCCGGCCGGCGATCTCGACGGCGCCGTCTACCTCGAGCTCGCGCGGCACGGTGCGCCGCCGGTGGCCTACTTCGTTTCGCCGCTCTACCTCTATTTCCTCAAGTTTTCGCACGGTTCGCTGCTGCTGCAAGTCGTGCTCGGCAGCGCAGCGGTGGTGTTGCTGTTCGACACCGCATCGCGCTGGTTCGGCGAGCGGGCGGCGTGGATCACGGCGCTGCTGGCGATCGGCACCGGCGTCGTCACGTTCAACGAAGTGACGATCCTGCAGTCGGCGCTCGATCCGTTTCTCGTCGCGCTGATGGCGTGGTCTCTCACGCGCGCGTTGCAGCGCGACGACGGACGCGGATTCATCGCTGCCGGCGCCGCGGCCGCGCTCTTCGCGCTCAATCGTCCGAACGTGCTGCTCTGGATCGCGGCGCTCGGCGCGCTGCTGTTGATGCAGCGACGGTGGCGCGCGACGCTGGCGTTCGCCGCCGGCTGCGTGCTCGTGCTGACGCCGGTCGCCGCGCGCAACGTCATCGTCGCGCACGAGCTGGTGCTCGTCTCCTCGCACGGCGGACTCAATTTCTACATCGGCAACAACGAGACGGCGGACGGCCGGTATCACGCGGTGCCGGGCATTCGTCCGACGATCGCCGGACAGTCGGAAGATACGCGGCTCGTCGCCGAACGCGCCACCGGCCGATCGATGACGTCGCGCGAGGTGTCGCGCTGGTTTTACGCGCGGTCGTTCGCGTGGATCGGCGCGCATCCCGTCGACGCGCTGCGGCTCTTCTCGCGAAAGCTGGCGTTCACGATCAACGAGACCGATCTCGCGCTGAACTACAGCTACGACTATTTCCGCCGCGACGTCGTTTCGGCGCTGCGATTTCTGATTGTCGGGCCGTGGCTGCTCGTGCCGCTCGGCGTGGCCGGCGCGATGACGCGCGTCCGCGATCGTGGCTTCCTTACGTGGTTCGCGTTCGTGCCGGTCTACGCGATCTCCGTCGCGATCTTCTTCGTCTCGTCGCGCTATCGCTTGCCCCTGCTGCTCGTGCTCGCGATCTGCGCGGCGGGCGTCGTCCATGTGCGGCGACTATGGCAAATCATTCCTGCGCTGCTCCTCGGCGCGATCGCAATCTTTCCGTTCGGCCTCGACAGCGGACGCGGCAACGAGCAGACGAGCATGGTGGTCTGGCTGATCGAGCATCATCGCTTCAGTGAGGCCGAGACGATGATGAAGAAGGTCGAGCCGGGACACGATGACGTGGCGCGGCTGCATCATCGCGCCGCGATCGCCTACGCGGAAGCTGGCGATACGAACCGCGCCGTCGCGATGTACGAACAGGTGTTGCGCGATCCGGTCGCGCAGCCGGTGCTGCGCGAGAATGCGATCGAAGAGCTGGTCCGCGCGGACACGCGCGCCGGTCGCAGCGAAGACGCTAAACGTCTGCTCGCCGCGATCGAGGAGCGATCGCTCTCACCGTCGCGCGCGGCGACGTTCGGCCGGCTCGCGCTCGAAGCGCGCGACGCCGTCGACGCGATCCGTTTCCTCGCTCACTCCGATTCTCCATATGACCTCGGCGTCGCGTTGCTCGCGCACGGCGACAACGCGGCGGCCATCGCAGCGCTTCGTCGCGCGCCGCACGACGCGCCGTCGCAACTGATGCTGGCGATCGCGTATGCGCAGAGTGGAGATGTGACTGAAGCGCGGCGAAGCGCCGAGGAAGCGCTGCGGTTGCGGCCGGGATTCATGGAAGCGAAACGGTTGCTGTCGAGACTGCCTTCTCAGGCAGGCTTGCCCCAGAAGTAACCCTGCCCGTACTCGATTCCGAGCGAGCGGACGATCGCCAGCTCACCGGCCGTTTCGATTCCTTCCGCGACGAGCTCGCATTTCAGCGCGCGCGCCACCGACACATATCGCTTAAGTTGCGCGATCCGCACCTCGTCTCCCTCGATGCCGATCACGCAACGCTTGTCGATCTTCACGACCTCCGGCTCGAGCAGCACTAGGCTTTCAAGACAGCTGCTGCCGAATCCGACGTCATCGATCGCGATCATCACTCCCGCTTTGCGCAGCGTCTGCACCGCCGGCGCGAGATACGACGGATCGCCGATGAGCTGCTGCTCGCTGATCTCGAGACAGAAGGTGCCGGGCGGAATCGGCTTCGGGAAAAGATCGAGCAGATGTTCGGGCGGAATCGCCAGCAGCGTCGTCGGGAAGATGTTGAAGTGAAAGCGCGCGTACGGCGGAAGCTGCATCGCCGCGCCGACCGCGGAGCGCAGACAGGCATGATCGACGAGCGTCAGCACGTTGCGCTCGGAGCAAAGCCGGAAGAAGTTGTCCGGCATTTCGAACGTGCCGTTCGAATAGCGGCTGAGAAATTCGTAACCGATCGGACTCTCGTCCGCGAGCCGGAAGATCGGCTGCTTGAGCGTCTGGAGATATCTGCCGTGCGTCAGGTTCGCGCACATGTCGGCCTGCGCGCGCAACCGCCGTGCGGTGTCGTCGAAGTCGCTCGACGGGAAGACGACGCGATTCTTTCCCGCGCTTTTCGCACGCGCGAGCAGATCGTGCGCGCGCGTCAGCAGCTCATCGACGGCCGGCATCTCGGTCGTCACGAGCAGCGTCGCAATCGACGCGGTGACGGTGACGCCGCCGGTGCTGTGTTGAATCATCGCGGCCGAGATGGCGATGCGGATTCGTTCGGCGACGCGCGCCGCTTCGGCCGGATCGGTTTCGGGAAGAATGAGCATGAACTCATCGCCGCCAAGGCGGCCGACGTAATCGACGGCGCGCACGGAAGCGCGGAGACGGCGTCCGATCTCTTTCAGCACGACGTCGCCGGCGGCGTGGCCGAGGGAATCGTTGATGTGCTTGAAGTCATCGAGATCGATGACGATGGCGGCGGCGCCGGTGACGCTGCGCACGAGGTGCTGCACTTCGCGAGAGAGCGCCTGCTGCAGGCCGCGGCGATTGAGCAGTTCCGTCAGCGGCTCGATCAGCGTCAGTCGTTCGAGATCGCGATTCGCGCTTTCGAGCTCTTTCTTCACGCGCGCCAGATCGCGCACGCCGCGATGCCGTTCGACCGCATATCGGATCGAGCGCATCAGCGAGTCATGATCGACCGTCCCCTTCAGCAAATAGTCCTCGGCGCCGTGATGGAACGCATCGTTCACGAGCCGTTCGTCGTTCTGGCCGGTGAGGACGATGACCGGAATCTCATCGATGCACTGTTCGATGCGCGTCAGCGCTTCGAGATCGGTCGCATCGGGAAGGCCGAGATCGAGGATGACGATGTCGATGTCGCCTTCGGCCACCGCATCGCACGCCGCGGCCGCGCTGCCGACATGCCGCACGGTGAAGCGCGGCGCTTCGGTACTTTCGAGCAGCTCGCGCAGCGATGAAGCGGACGCGGGATCGTCTTCAACGAGCAGGAGTCGGAGGGCGCGTGTGTCCGTCGCGACGGCAATGGCCATGCAGCACCACTACTCCGCATCGGCGGCGGATTCCGTGATGAAAATCACGCTGGTTCGTGCGGTCCGAAGCGACGTCAACCGTAAGACGAGAGAGGTGAGTGTCAGACGCCGCGAAGGATCTCGTCGCGGTGGCGCTGGTACTCCTCGTTCGAGATTCGTCCGTTCGCGTCCGCCGGTGACGGCTGGATTATGCGAGACCCTGACCGTGCGCGAGCATCCGACTGTGGCCATGTACATGCAGCCGACCGCGGCCCACGCGTTGAAAGATGCGCGGCGCACCATGACGAGGAGCCGGTGAACGTGAAGCGCTCCACGAAGAAGGTGAGCGTGACCGGTTCACGAGGAAGGACGCGCGCCGGCGGTTGCGGCGGAGCGGCGGTCGTGGTTGTGGATTGTCGTCGACGTCTTGCGGCCGCGTCCGGGATTTCGCGATTTGCTCTTCGCTGCAGTCGTTATTGGATCGGCACGCTCGAGGTCGTCACGACGGCCGCGGCGGTCGTCAACGAAGGCGCGGCGGCGTGCGAACGACGACCTCAGCAGACGTCTGCATATGGACGGAGTGTCAGCCGCGCGGCTTTCCCTACCCACTGAAAAATTCATTTGCCACTTTCGTGCGGCGGACGTACATTGAAACCTTCCACAACAAAGGCAGTCCATCTGCGACCCGGAGGTCGTCATGGCGTCATTGCCGCTCGAGCTGCACGAAGTCCTCGAACAGGAGTACGTGTCGATGTACGGGCCGCTGAACCGGCCTGATTACGGCGAGCTGTACGATTCGGAGCAGATCGTCGACGTGGATTGGGCGGAGCGGATTCTCGTTGCGTGCGGCATCGGGAAGACGTCGCCGGCGCAGGACGCGGCGGTCGCCGAAGATCGCGAGTACGCGGGAGCGGCTCTGGCGGGGAACGTGGCGGCGCAAAAAGCTGACCGCGCGAGCAAAGCCGCATCGGACGCGACAAAGAACCTCAGAGAGAAGCTGCGGATCGCCGGTGCGGTGACTGATGAAGGCGAAGCGGCGCTGGAGCGAGCCGTCGTGGCTGAAGGAGCTGCTGGCGCGGAGACCGCGGCGGTCTCAAGGCGACGCGAGATCGCGCAGCTTCTCTCGAAGCTCGTCGCGACCGATGCCTGTCCGAATCTCGCCAGCTCTCCGGCGCTCACCGCGCGGGGACGGTTGCTCATCGAACAATACGGCTCCTTCATCGACGTCGCCTCCACGAGCGCTCACGGCGCGCGCGAGCTGCGGCGCACCATCGTCGATGAAGCGTTTTCCGGCGCCGTGAAATCGCTGCGCGACATTCGCCTCGAGAACGTCTACTCATCGCTGCACGGCCGCGCGAAAGAGAAGAAACCGCGCACCGCGCTCTGCATCTCCGGCGGCGGCATCCGCAGCGCGACGTTCGCGCTCGGCGTCATTCAGGGACTGGCCAGCGCCGGCGTGCTGAAGAAGTTCGATTTCCTTTCGACGGTGTCGGGCGGCGGATACATCGGCAGCTGGCTGTCATCGTGGACGCGCCGTCATCGCGACGGCATCGCCGGCGTCGAAGACGATCTGCAGCGCGCCGACACCGCGGTCGCCAGGCGCTGGCCGTATCCGCCATCGGCAAAGGACAACGTCGTCTATCCGAGCGCACAGACGACGCCGCGCGAATTGCCGAAATCGAAGATCGATCCGGAGCCGCGGCCGGTGCGCCATCTGCGCGAGTACAGCAACTACATGAGTCCGCGCCTCGGGTTGCTCTCGCCTGACTCCTGGACGCTGGCTTCGATCTACGTCCGCAATCTGTTGCTCAACCTGCTCGTGCTCGTGCCGATCCTCGCGGCCGTGCTCGCGTATCCGCGTCTTTACAGCTATCTGCTCGCGCGCAGCCGTTTCCTCGATCCGCTTGTCCTTCCGTGGATCTTCGCCGGATGCGTCGCCATCGGATTCGCGTACATCGGCGTGGCGAGGCCGGTCGCATACGGCGCCGCCGCCGAGCGAAGGAAGCCGGGCTCCGCGAACGTCCGCTACTTCCTCTTCTGCGTGCTGCCGCTCACGGCGGCCGCGTTCGCGCTCACCATTTTCTGGGCGCGCGCATACAGAAACTCGAACATCCTCTGGCATGAGTGGACGCTCTACGCGGTCATCGCGTCAGTTCTCGCGATGACGCTGCTGCCGCACACGCTTTACTACGGCCGTTACCGATCGGCGCTTGCGTCGGTTCGCCGCAGCGGTTTCATCAGCGACAACGAGCTGTTCGCGGCGGGTGCGAAGAAGAGTTTCCTCGAGCTTTTCGCCGTATCGATCGCGCTCGCAACCTCGGCGGCGCTCTACTGGCTGCTGGCAAACAAAGTCTTCTACGATCCGCTGCGTCCGACGCCGCGCCTGACCGAGCTGCCGCCGCTGCTCCGCTTCGGACTGCCGTCATTTCCGCAGCAGCAGTTCTACGTTTGTTTCGCGGTGCCGGCGGTGCTGCTCGTTTTCTACATTCAGGCGAGCGTCTTCGTCGGACTCTCCAGCCGGAGAAATGATGATGCCGATCGCGAATGGTGGGGACGCGCCGGCGCCATCGCGCTGATGATCACCGCCGCGCTGGCGCTCGGCAGTTTCATCGCCGTCTTCGGTCCGGTCGCGCTTTACAACGCGCCGGTCATCCTCGGTTCCATCGGCGGCGCGGCCGGCATCGGCGCGGCGCTCCTCGGGTTCAGCGACAAGACGCCGGCCAATCAGAAGCAGGAAGAGAGCAAGACCGACGTCGCCGGGAAAGTCGCATCGGCGCTGATCGTGCCGCTCTTCGTCGTCTTCCTCCTCGCCGCGATCTCGCTCGGGTCGACGTGGCTGATCCAGAACTTCCGGACAGCGGCTCCCGATGCGTCGGCGCTGCCCTGGAGCGCCCTGGTGAACTTCCAGTCGGCAGTGTCGCGCACGTCGCAGGTCGTGGCGCTTGGCTCGACGTATGAGGTGAAAGAAACGGTGCCGGCGACGGCGCGGACGACCGTGCCGGAACTTCGTACCGCCGCTCATCTCGCCACGATCGAGACGACGACGCGAACGGAGCTCCTCTTTTTCGCGCTGGTCGGACTCGTTGCCGTCGCTCTCTCGTGGTCAATCGGCGTGAACAAGTTCTCGATGCACGCCCTCTATCGCAACCGCCTCATCCGCGCGTACCTCGGCGCGTCGCGCTACAACCGCGATCCCGATTCGTTCACCGGCTTCGACGAGAACGACAACCTGCAAATGTGGGAGCTGCGCCGCGAGATGCTCTGGTCTTCGTCGATCGTCGACGTCGTGAAGTTCATCAATGCGCTCCAGCGTGAGGGGGAGCTCCAAACGCATCTCTGGAACAAGCTCTCGCCGAAGACGCGGGAGCTCCTCAATCGCAAGCCGCTCGATTCGGCTGCGCCCGATGCGCTCGTGCAGAACCTCAACAACATCCTGCTGACCGACGATCTGAAGAGCGTTGTCAAGCCACCGACGTGGGCCGCCGTCAAAGAGAACGAGCTCGGTTACTCGCGACCGTTCATCAATCGCGCGATCGTCGATGCGAACTTCCGCGATCACATTCGTCCGATGGCGCGTCCCGATGACAGGAAGGACAAGGACGATCAATCGTCGCGGCCGCCGATGCACGTCGTCAACGTCGCGCTCAATCTCACCAGCGGTCAGGACCTCGCGTGGCAGCAGCGGATGGCGGAGTCGTTCACGGTTACGCCGCTGCATTCAGGGAGCTTCTATCTCGGCTATCGCAATTCACGCGAGTACGGCGGACCGGACGGCATCTCGCTCGGCACCGCCGTCGCCACGTCGGGCGCGGCCGCCAGTCCGAACATGGGCTATCACTCATCGCCGCTGATGGCGTTCCTCCTCGCGTTCTTCAACATCCGCCTCGGGTCGTGGTTAGGCAATCCCGGACTGCCCGGACAGGACTCGTACGCGGAAGCGCATCCGAGCTCGAACCTCGTGCCGCTCTTCGCCGAAGTGATCGGCTCGACGAACGATCAGTCGAAGTGGGTCTATCTCTCCGACGGCGGGCACTTCGAAAATCTCGGCCTCTACGAAATGGTGCTGCGGCGCTGCCATCGCATCGTGTTGAGCGACGCCGGCGCCGACCGCAACTTCTCCTTCGAGGATCTCGGCAACGCCATCCGAAAAATTCGCACGGACCTCGGCGTCCCGATCGACATCGAGAACATGGACCTGATGACGCCGCGAGCGGATGACGGCTCGTTCGCGGAAGGACGCTACGTCGCACGCGGCTCGATTCGTTACAGCGCGGTCGACAAGAACGCGGAAGACGGAACGCTCATCTACATCAAGGCCGGCATCTATAAGGACGCGTGGTTCCCGCGCGACGTCTACAACTACGCGAAGGAATCGCTCGCCTTTCCGCACGAGCCGACGAGCGATCAGTTCTTCAGCGAGTCGCAGTTCGAGAGCTATCGCGCCCTCGGGCGTCACGCCATCAACGAGATCTCCGACAACTATCCGACGCAGGCGGCCGCCGATGCGCGGCTGGAGATCATCGCCAAGACGTTCGACAGCGTCGATTCGTTCATCAGCGTTGCACAGCAAAACTCGGGACCGCGAGTGAAACAGGCGTAGTCATCATGAGCGCGTAACTTCAATGAGCAGCGTCAGGCCGGTTTCCTCGCGCGTGATCGAGATTTCATGCGCGGGGATGCCGGCCGCGTCGCAGTAGCGGCGGATCTCCGCTTCGCTGCGCTCGATCAGGAACCAGTCGCCGAAGTATTCGATCAGCGGGCGATATGGGTTCCCCTCGGCGATGTTGGTGAAGAAGAACGTGCCGCCTGATTTGAGCAGCGAGTACGAGTGCTCGATCAGATAGATGGCGTGCTTTTCCGGGAGGTAGTCGAAGAGGCCGCCGGCGAGGACGAGATCGAAGATCGGGCCGAGCTGCGCGATCTTGCGGACGACTTTCAGCGCGTTGCCGGGCCGATAGTGCGAACGATCGCGGATCGGCGCGAGCGCACGCGCGGAGAACGAAAGCGCGTCGGCGTCGTTGTCGTTGAGCCAGAGTTCGCCGAGGAGTGAGGGGAGGTGCGCGGCGATGGTGCGGAGATCGGGACAGCTGCCGCAGGCGACAGTGAGCACGCGCGCGCTGCCGGGATGTTCGAGCAGCGTGCGCATGATGCGCGCGGCCTGATGCTGCACTTTGTTGCGATGCTGTTGCGCGATGGAACGGCTCAGCGCATACGACTCGCAGAACCACGGCAGTGTTCCTTCCTCGGCGCGATTGGTGGCGCTGCAGAGATGCTCGACCGTTTCGAAATCGCCCGGATAGGCGCGCGGCCATTCCTGCAGGCGCTTTACGAAAGGTGAGCGCGCGTGAATGCGTCGGACAGGCTCGAGCACTTCGACGATCTCCGCGCGCGTGTAGCCTGCCTGTTCGCAGGCGACGATCGCGGCGCAGAGTTGATGAACGACCGCCAGGACGCGGTGATACAGCTCCTGCCTGCCCGCGTGTTCCCCTTCGAGCGCGACGAACGTTTGGACGTGCGCACGAAGAGCATCAACCTCATCTTCGGAACGGGACGTGGATCCGACGAAGCGGTTTGCATGAATCGCCATCACCCGGTTTCCTCTCACGTGAAGTTCCATGATTGCCCTCCACGCGAGAGGAGACGGACGAGGCGGGAAAGTTCACATCAGGGGTAGGTGGTGGCCGAGCAGGCTTTGTTGAGGGACTCCGGATGGCTCGAGTCGTGGCTGTGCTCCAGCCGGAGCTTCATCTTGCTGATCGGATGCTTGCACTCCCCCGGAGGCGGTTCTTTATCGAGCAGTTTGAAGTGGAGGTACCAGTCCTTTTCGCCGCCGGCCGAGCTGTGGTTGCCCGGCTTGTCAATGGCGTCGTGCTTCATCATGTTTATGATCGCGATCTGCGCGCCGGCAGGTACGACAATCCTGTGGTTCGCTCGCGTCGTCGATTCGATGGTTACCTCGTCGATGTGGACCTCGGGCTGCGGAACGTTGAGCATCATCGTTCGCATGTCGTTGAACTCCGGTATGCCTGCGAGCTGGCCCGTCTTGATCGTGAGTGTGGCGGCCGAGTTGTCGTGCGCCTTCGTGGCGATCAGCTTTGGGGTGGTAGTAGTCCCGAAAAACTTCTTCAGCCGCGGTACAAGGCCGAGCGACGCGGTAACCGCCACGCCGTCGTCCAAAGTGCTGACGCCGGTGATGGTGAGATCATCGTGGTCGAGTTCGTACAGAAGGCAGTGATCCTTATGCGGATCCGGTCCTTCTGTTTCACACGGGATGGCTGTCTTGCTCTCCCATATGGCGCTGACCGCGTCGCCGACGATGCGGAGGTACGCGTGATGTTCCGGGATGTCCGCGTCGCAGACTTTGACTACGTGAGTGTCGTCGCCGGGCGTGGCGTCGACGGCGAACATCGTGTAGTTCACCTTGCCGTTTGTCCCAAACGTATGAAAAAGCAGCACGAGTCCGATGAACTTGATCGTGATGAGATCCATAAGTTCCTCCTCCTTCTCTCAGCTCCCGATGGTTTGAATCGCCGCCCAGATCGACGGCGGTAACGGCGCGGTACCGCGGATCGCGTCGATCTGTGCTTCGCGCACGGCCTCGCCGGCGGACACTCCGCGCGCGAGCCGCCGATGAATGCGAACGAACATCGGCGCCGCGAGGCGGTCGTCGATCGGCCAGAGCGTGGCGATGACGGACGGCGCGCCGGCGGCGAGAAACGCGCGTGCGACGCTGTCGACTCCTTCGCGTCCGCTTCGCTCTCGCGCCGCCGCGGTGCTGCATGCAGCAAGTACGACCGTCCGCACGACAGGCAGCGACAGCGCGGCGATGTCGCGCGTATCGACGATGCCGGAGTCGCCCGCACTCGACGCGAGGAGCAGCGCCGAACCGGCACGCGCATCCGTGATGCCGTGTCCGGCAAAGTGCACGACATTCGCGTCGGTCACCTCGCGCTGCAATGCGGCGCGTGACGCGGCGGCGCCAGTCAGTCGCGTCACCTTGGCGTAGAGCGGCGCGATCTCCTCCGCTTCGCCGGTGTCGAGCGGCACGTCGCCGCGCTTCGGCTGCGCGACCAGCAGCAGCTCGTTCGAGGAGACGCGCGTCTCGCGACGCTTCAGCGCTTCGCTGTAAACGGCGGCGCTCGGCGCGACGATCACCGCGTGATCCTCAATGAGATATCGCCTGCTCTGCGGATCGAACAACGCGCTGAACGCGACGCCGTGCAGCGCGCCGTCGGGAACGACGACGAGCGTCGGCTGCCGTGCGATCCGCTGCGCGATCGGCGCGATGAGCAGCGCGTGGAGTTGCGCGCCGCTCGTTGCGTCACCGCGCTCGAGCGATGAACGGAACGTTGCCACGAGGCTTTCGATCGTCGAACGATTGGCGACGATCTGCACCACTGTTACTCCGCTGCGATCGGCCGCGAAGACGACGAGGCGGTCGCCGAGCCAGACATATTCGAGTAGTGCGGTGCCGGCGGGAAGCGAAGCGGGGAGGCGGGCGGGCGGAGCGGACGAAAGCGTATCGAGCAGCACGCGCGAACGCGCACGATCGGCAAGCGCGAGCGCGGCCGCGGGATCGCCGCGCGCCACGAGCAGGTCGACCGACTCGGCGACCACTTCCTGCGACGCGTCGAAGATCGCCCAGCGCAAATCACCCTTCGGCGCGGCGGCGCGCTGCTGCTCGACCTCCGCAAACGCCTCGGCGAGCACACGCGAGGCCGCTTCGTTCTCTCCGCGAGCGCGGTGCATCCGCGCACGCGACAACAGCAGCGACGGCAGGAGATCGCGGCGTCCTCGCGTCCGGTGAAACTCAATGGCGCGATCGATCCCTTCGGCCTTCGACGGGACGATGATCGCCGCCGCCGCGGCACGATCGACCTGCTCCCGTTCGCGCGTCGGCGCATCGGCGATCGACGCCGTCACCGCGTCGGCTTCACGCAGCGAACGGAGCGCGTCATCAGTCACCCCGCGACGGAAGTCGACGAGCGCGCGGCGTTCCAGTGCGTCGGCGAGAAGCTGCTTGTGATCGATGGCTCGCGCCGCCGCGATCTCGATGCGCAGCAGCGAATCGGCCGCGTCCCAGTCGCCGTCGTGGATCGCGTTTCGCGTCGCTGCCGCGAGCGCTGTCAGGCCGCGCTCGTTCTGTTCCGCGCTGACGATCGGCATCGCGGCGATGCGATGCCGCCATGCCTCGCTGCTGTCGCCGAGCGCTTCGAGCACGTCGGCGGTGATGACGTCGACGGAAGCGGCGTTCGTTCGCTCGCCGAGTTGCGTGAAGAGCTCACGGCTGTCGTTGAGCGCTTCGAGCGAACGGGTCCAGCGCGTTTCGGCGCCGTGGCAAAGTCCGAGCTCCCACTGCACGTGCGCGCGCAGCGCGTGATGCGATGGCGCGATGGACGCCAGGATCGGCTCGAGCTGCGCCTTCGCTTCGTCGCGCCGATCCTCATCGAACGCCGCACACGCCGCGAAGTAGCGAGCCGCCTGCGTCATCGGACTCTTCGCCGCCGCGAACAGCTCCGCCGCTTTGCGCAGCAGCGGCTCGGCGATGGATGGCTGTTGTTTGCTGTACGCGATGCGGCCTTCGCGATAGATGCGGTGCGCGTCGCGAAGCCGTGCGTCGCCGCCATCGATCGCCGCGACGGCATCGGCGAGCATCGTTTCGCCGCTGCGCTGCGCGAGTGCGGCGCCGAGCGCGCGCGCGACCGCCAGATGCTGCGCGGAACCGTCCGCCGCCCAGCGGCCGAGGATTTCGGCTTCGCCCCAGGTGCGCGCATCCTGCGGAAAGGAGGTCACGAGCTCGCGCGCTGCTTCTTCATCACCGGAAGCCAGCTTCGCGTATCGGCGATCGAGCTCGTCGCGGAAACTGGCGCGCGGACGGGAGAGTGTCGCCAGATGCTCGCGCGCTTCATCGGCCCACTGCGATTTCGGATCGACGGCGAGGTATTGCTTCCACGCATCGGTTGCCGGTTGCACGAGGCCGAGCCGCTGGAGGATCAGCGCGCGATTGAAGAGCGCTTCCGGCGACTCGCGCTCGAGCGCCAGCGCTTTGTCCGCCGCTGTCAGCGCGCCCTTCAGCTGTTCAGGCGAATCGTCGCGCATGGCGGCGGCGTAGCGCGCGGCAGCGAGATCGTTCCAGACGTGCGCATCATTCGATGCGCGTGCGGCGGCTTCGAGCTCGCGAATGGCATCGTCGCGCTGTTCCGTCAAAAGCTGCGCGACACCGGCCGCGTGCCGCGACTCCGGCGACGTCGAAGTGCGCGCTTCCTGCAACACCAGGCCGGCGGCGCCGGTGAGCTGCATCTGTTCCGTGTCGGCCGGCTCGCCGCTGCCGCGCGTCACGTGCAGAGGTGCCCAGGCGAAGCCGCTCAATCGCACTTCCAGCTCGCGGTGCCCGGTCGGTGCGGCGGCGATGAGTCGCTGCATCGGATCGTGTTGCGCCTGGAGACGGATCATCCAGATCGCGCCGGCGACGATGACGATCGCCGCGGCGGCGGCGAGCCACCACGGCGCGGACATTTCTCGCGGCGCCGCGGCGCGCACTTCGTCGCGCGAGACCGCGGCGGCATCGCGTAGCAGCGCGCGGCACTCCATGCAATCGCTCAAATGCTCCGTCACCGACATGAGGTCCGCGCCTTCGAGTCCGCCTTCGATGAAGGCGGCGAGCTCGTCGGGCTCAGGATGTCGGCGCGATGCGGGTGTGCTCATCGCGAGATTTCCTCCTGTGCGCCCGCGCTCGTCGTCTCATTACCGGTAGACGGACGGACGGCTTTATTTCGCAACTCGAACTCCAGCCGCACGCCGCGCGCCCCGATGAGTCCGTCAACATCCTCGGCGCCAACTCCGGCGCGTTCCAGCTCCGCGCGAACGCCGTCGAGCCGCCGCTGAATGCGGCGATAGAGCTGCTTCGGATCGAGGTGCAACGAGCGCGCGATCTCCGCGACCGTCATGCCGGAATCGAATCGCAGCTGCAGCACGAGCCGGTCGTCGGCCGGCAAGCCATCGATGAATGCGCGGACGATCGGCGAGAGACGATCGGACACACGCTGCGAATCGTGATCCGGCGGCGGCGCTTCATACGCGACTGCCTGCGCTTCTTCGAGATCGACGAGCCGCCGTTTCGGCGGACGCGCCGGCAGTCGCGCCAGCAGCGAATCGAGGTCGGCGCGTGTCAGCGACGGATCGCGCTGGCGGAGAACGCCGAGCGCTTCATCGACCGTGCGGCCGTCGCGATGCACGAGCACTTCGAGCGCGGTCGCGGTGTCGCCGAGGCGTTTCGCTTCGCTGGAGGTGTGCCATTTGCCCCAGAGATGGATGCGATGATCGAGCAGCATTCGCTGTACGACGACGGCGAGATAGGTCGCGAAACTGCTGCGGGCCGCGAACTTCCGGATGATCGCGTAATCGTTTTCGATGAGCCGCAGTTTGACGACCGACGCGAATTCTTCCGCCTCGGTGTCATCGAGACGCTGCGCGCGGCAGATGTAGGCAACCACCCGCTCGACGAGCGCAAGGTTCTCCTCCAGAAACTGGCGAGCGTTCACGATCAGGGTTTCTCTCCGGAAGATGGAAGACTAACCGAGATTGGCCGTTCGGGATCGACGAGGTAGGGGAAAGAGGGCCGGCCGTCACTCCTTATCGGAGGATGCGATGCCGGACGCAGTCATCGATTCGAAGGCGAAATGGAACCGAACCGGGATCCAGGTTACGGCTGGAACGACCTATCGCCTGACGGCCAGCGGTCAGTGGTGGGACGCCAGCCATCAGTGCGGACCCGACGGATACGACGATCCGAAGCTGGCGCGCTACGTTCGCTGGCGGCGATTCGTGTCGGCGAAATGGTTCACGCTGATCGGATCGGTCGACGGCCGGCACGAGTTCGTGATCGGCAGCGGCACGACGTGGAAAGCGCCGGCCGGCGGCGAGCTGCGCTGCTACGCGAACGACGTCGCGATCATGTACTGGAACAACAAAGGAAGCGTGACGCTGAAGGTGGAAGCTCAGTAAAAGCAGGTGCAGTAATCGACGCGCAGGACGCAGCCGAGGTAGTTCGGCCGCTTGCCATCCGAAACAGGCCGCGGGCGGCGAAACGGCAATGGGCGACGCGGCACGACCCGGCCGGCCTCACTGGTGCCATAATGCCGCACGGTGCCGCCGGCGGGTTCGATCTTCGCATGGAAGATCGCTGTACAGGCCCCGGTTGCGGCCTTCGACCACGACCCTGATGCAGACGCTGACCCTGATTCACTCGGACGTTTTCCCGATCGCGCAATATGCAGACGCGCTCGGCAGGGAGGCGATCGCGCCGCGCCAAATCTCCACCCTCGAGAACCTCGGTGCCGATCACAACGCCCTCCGCGTCCTGCTCGTCGATCCATCGATCGGCAGCAATGGCCACGCTCCCGGCTCCATCGATGCCCGCACCGCCGTCGTCGGCCTGGGGCTGACCGAGCAGCCGAAGTGGCTTTCCGACGACAGCGTCTACTTCGATCTGCCGGAAAATCCGTCGTCGACGGTGCTGCTCAACACCGTGCGGCGCGCGTATCAGTTCCTCTTTCAGAAGCAGCGCGCCGATCAGCTCGATCGCCAGCTCGCCGACCGGACGCGCGAGCTGCGCGAAGTCAGTCAGGTCGGCATCGCCCTCTCCACCGAGCGCGACCATTCGGTCCTGCTTACGAAGATCCTTTCCAAAGCGCGCGAGCTTTCGCGCGCCGATGCCGGTTCGCTCTATCTCCTCGATGACGATGGAAACGACGGCCGCGCCCTTCGCTGGAAGCTGGCCCAGAACGATTCCGTCGACGTCGACTTCGAAGAGCGCGTGCTGCCGATCACGAAGAAGAGCCTCGCCGGCTACGTCGCGCTGACCGGCGAGACGCTCGTCATCGACGACGCTTACGATCTGCCGCACGACGCCGAGTACTCGATCAATCGTTCGTTCGACGAAGAGAACAGTTACCTCACGCGCTCGATCCTCGTCTTCCCGATGACGAATCACGTCGGCGAAGTGATCGGCGTTTTGCAGCTGATCAATCGCAAACGGACCGCGGCGAAGACGACGAAGCTGACCGCGGCGACGGTGCCGGACGAAGTGATCTCGTTCGACAAAGAGATCGTCGAAGTGATGCGCTCGCTGGCCGGACAGGCGGCGGTGGCGGTCGAGAACAACCTGCTGTACGAATCGATCGAGCGGCTGTTCGAAGGATTCGTCACGGCGGCCGTCACGGCCATCGAACAGCGCGATCCGACGACGTCCGGTCATTCGTTCCGCGTCGCCGATCTGACGGTCGAGCTGGCGCGCGTCATCGATCGCGATTCCGAGCGCTACGCGAACGTGCACTTCTCGAGCGATCAGGTTCGCGAGATGCGCTACGCGTCGCTGCTTCACGACTTCGGCAAAGTCGGCGTCCGCGAGCAGGTCCTCGTTAAAGAGAAGAAGCTCTATCCGCTGCAGCTCGAAACCGTGCGCGCGCGCTTCGATTTCGTGATGAAGGCGGTCGAGAATCGCGCCAACGAACGGAAGCTGGCGCAGCTTCTCGCTCATGGCCCCGATGGATACGAAGCGTTCGCGAAACAGGTCGATAAAGAGACGCGCGCGGAGCTCGAGCGGCTGCAGAAAGATTTCGCGTTCATCGCGACGTCGAACGAGCCGACGGTGCTGCCGGAAGGCGACTTCCAGTATCTGCAGCAGCTGGCGCAGCGCGAGTACGACGACATCCGCGGCTCGCGCAGCCTGTTACTGAAGCCGGAAGAGGCAAAGATCCTTTCGATCCGCAAAGGAAATCTCGACGCCATCGAGCGCGGCGAGATCGAGAGCCACGTCACGCACACGTACAACTTCCTGCAGAAGATTCCGTGGACGAAGGATCTCATCGGCGTCCCGAACATCGCGTACGCGCATCACGAGAAGCTGAACGGCCGCGGCTATCCGCGCAAGCTGATGGCGCAGGACATCCCGCTGCAGTCGCGGATGATGACGGTCAGCGACATCTACGACGCGCTGACGGCGAACGATCGTCCGTACAAGCGCGCCATCTCGACCGACCGAGCGCTCGATATCCTGAAGATGGAAGTGGCGGACGGATTCCTCGATCCGACGCTCGTCGATCTGTTCATGGATGCGAAGGTGTACGAGCGGGCGGGCGTGTTGCGAACGTAGGCATGAGGGATGCGGCATGAGGCATGAGCAAAGACTTCTACTCATGCCTCATTACTCATCCCTCATACCTCTTCAAGAATCGCGCGACAAAACTCCGCGCGCGCGGCGCTCCGTTTCGCCAGCCATTCGCGTGCGGTCTCGCTCATCCATTCCGGCGGTGTGATCGGCTCGTTGCGGACGACGTCGATGATCGTCTGTCCTTCGCGGCGCGAACGCGAGAGCCGCTCGGCCAGTCCGCGAACACCGGCTCCGTCGATGAGGATCGCTGATGCGATGGCGCGCTCGGCCTCGGATTCCGGCGCGTCGAGACGACGGATCGACATCGCGGTGCGGCGCAGCTCGTTCTCGTTTACGCCGCCGACGGCGAGCAACACGCGCGAGAGATTGCCGAGCTTCTCCAGCCAGTTGCCGAGCGGATGAAAGAGGACCAGCAGCTCGAGCTCGCGCGACGGCTCGGTGAGCCGCCGCGCGATGGCGCCGATGCGCTCGGCGTCGTCGGACCGCGACGCGCCGTCGAGGTCCTGATAGTGCGGACGGAGGAACGCTTCCAGCCGTTCCCGCAGGGCATCATCCATGAGCGCGTCAGGATGCCACAACCTCCGCCACCGGCGGCGTCGCTTCCACCATCCGCGCGCGAATGGCCGCCGTCAACGTTGCGCGTTCGCGCCAGAGAAGCCACAACGCGCAAATGATCAGCGCGGCGCGCAACCACCAGAGCAACGCGGCGGAAAGCATCAGCACCACGATCTGCTGCGGGCGATCGACGCCGAGCAGCGGAATGCCGAAGAGCGTCTGGCGATCGGGTTGCGGCATCGCGAAGCGCGCCGGCAGTCCCTGATACGCATCGGCTTTCGGCGGTTTCGGTGCGCCGAAATTCACGTTGGGGCCGGCCTGCTTCATTTCGGAATACAACGAACGGATCTGGTATGTGTTCGGCGGCGACGACACGGCGCCAAGGCCGCCGCTGCCGGTGCTGGACAAGGCCATTCCTTCGTTGAATGCACGTTGTTCGAGCAGCGAAGGCGACATGAGGAAGATGACGGTGATCACCGCGATGGCGACGCCTGCCGCAAGTCGCGCGAAGTTCCAGCGCTCCGGCGAGCGTGGCGAAAGGACGATGATCGATGCCAGCGCTGCAGCGAGCACCGCGACGTAGAAGAACGGTTCCGCAAATGCGGTGGCCAGGGCAAGCGTGATTGCGAGCGCGACGCGACGTTTGATCGTCACGGCGAAGCGCGCCAGCAATCGCTCGAACCAGAGCGCGAGAATCAGAAACACGATCATCGTCGACGCTTCCGGCGTGCCGAGCTTCACGCGCGACGCGAACGTTTCCACGAGCGGCGTCCACTGCCGCGGATAGCCGATCTCGACCATCGTTCCGCTCGACGCCACCGGCAGCCGCGGCACCGCGATCGTAGCGAGGCCGAAGCCGGCGAACGAGCGAAACGTCTGCTTGTGCTGGAGGAAGAGCGACTGTTCGCCGGCGGAGAGCGGCACGCTCACGCGTCCGTCTTTGCCGGCCGTCATCAGCAGCGGCTCGTCTTCGAGCGCGGCGTACGTCGGCGCCGGTTCCTTCGGCAGCGTGACGTCCGGCGCTCCCTGGTTGTTGATGCGAAAGATGGTCTCGCCGAGGATGTCGCCGTCGCCGCCGAGGAAGAAGGTGTGGCGTGCGCCGTCGATTGCGTAGCTGATGGTGTGCAGCGCTTCGAGACGCGTCACCTTCCACGACACGCGCTCGCGGCCGGAAAGTTCGAACGCCTGCGCGCCGCGATACGTCGGAGTGACTCCGGTCTCGGCGACGCTGACGCGCTTCGCGGCGCCGGTCGCGGCGGGACGCAGCAGCGGATGATTTTCAATCACGAGGTATTGCAGCGTGGCGTCGAGTGGCACCGCGAACGAATCGCCACGCAGCTCGCCGGTGATGACGATCGATGAATCGCCGGGTGCGATGGCGAAGAGATACGCGCCGTCGCGCAGGTCGTACGAGGACTGTGATTTGATCTCCTGAACGTGCTCGCCCGATGCGATCTTCAGCGGCAGCGACGCCGTTGCGCGATTCGGATTGTGGACGTCGATCGCGTAACGGAAGCGGGTTGCATCGGGGAGGAACGTCACGAGATAACGGCCGGTCGCGGTGACCGCGAGCGTTTCCGACGAGACGGACGCCTGACGAACGAGCGTCCATGCGCGTCCACCCTGGGCATCTTCATCGCCGGCCAGCAGCTCTCCATCGCTCACGGTCGAACGGACGGAGAGGACCGAGGACGCGGCGTGCAGTTGCAGTCGATCGCTGCCGCTCACGCGCAGCTCGCATTGCGCGCGGAACGATTGCGCGAGCGGGATCAGATCGAACGCCCCCTGTGCGGAGCGGGTGATCAGCGCGTCGCCGCTGCAGCCGGAGATCGTGATCGCAGCGGCGCCGTCGACGACGCGCGAGGCGGCGCGATTGCCGATCGCGCGTCCGCTGAAAGCGATGGAAAGTTTCGCGTCGCGGAAACTGCCGCCGAGCTCCATCGTATCGATGACGACCGCGGAGACCGATTCCTGACCTTCGCGGATCTTCTCGAAATCGGTGAGAGGAATCGTGACCGTGGAGTCGCCCGCGATGAGCAGGGCGGGAAGGATGAGGGACACAACGAATGCCGCGACGCGAATGGTGCGCATGAGGTCCTCCTTGTTCTTACAGGATGAGACGCGGCGCGTTGCCGAAGGGAAACCGTCCCGTTACGCTTCGCGGGC
The DNA here is from genome assembly GCA_025463165.1 of Acidobacteriota bacterium. Classification (GTDB taxonomy): domain Bacteria; phylum Acidobacteriota; class Thermoanaerobaculia; order Gp7-AA8; family Gp7-AA8; genus JAOBAU01. Next base: position 28,154 of record JAOBAU010000254.1, read on the forward strand.
AATGCTCGTCGCCGGCGTTCGTTATCGATTCGCAAACGGTCTGCGGGCCGCGATGAGCATATGGGGAGCGTTGCTCGTCGGCTTCGCGGTCGCGGAAGGTTTGCATGCGGCGCCGCCGCTGGTGGCGTGGGGACGCGCGTGGATGGCGACGCCGTTTCCGCGGCGGTTGCTGCTCGACGGCGGCGTGGCGCTGCTGTTCGGACTCGTTGCGCGTTCGATGTTCGCGTCGTCGGTCGGTGCGTGGGGGGCGGAGCAGCTGGACGTGTTGCCGCTGAATCGTGCGCAGCGATCTGCGATTGATTATTTCAGTACGCTGATGTTTTTGGCGCCGCCGCTGGTGGCTTGTGTTGCTGTTTGCGGGAGTGCTTCGCCGGTGTTTGCTTTTGTTCTTGCGGCGGGTTTTGGGGGGAAGAGGATTCGGGCGGTTTCGCGCCCCTCATCCGCCGCTTCGCGGCACCTTCTCCCGGAGGGAGAAGGATATGGGTGGGAGTGGGGGTGGTTGTTGCGGGTCGGTGAGGAGCGGATTTTGTTCGCGCTTCTGACTTCGACGCTTGCGGCGGCGGCTTCGTGGCTCGCCATTCGGAACAATGATGTCGTGGCGCCGCTGGCGGTGCTGCGAATCGAGAGTGCGTTCGTGGCATTCGCGGCGGGACTGCTCGCTTCGGCGATCAGTGCGGCGCGCAATCTGGCGCGGCCGTATCGCGTCAGTGAATCGCTCGTGCCGGTTTCGTCCGCGGCGCGCATCAACGCGCTGCTCGTGACGTCGTTGCCGTTGATGCTCGCGCCGCTCGCAGCTGTTGCGTTGCTTCGCTTCTCACTCGGCGCGTTGTTGTACGGAGCGTTCTCGTTCGCGCTGTTGTTGTTGATCGGCGAGGCTCGCGGTGAATCGGTGGTGATGGCGATCGCGGTCGTCGCGGCAGTTGGCGGCGCACTCGATGCGCGCGTAGCGATCGTCATCGTCATCGCCATGCTGCCGTTTGCGTGGCGACGCGCCGTCATCACCGACGCGACGCGCGATCTGCGCGTCATCCGCGGCGAGGCGGCGGCATGATCGAGACCGACCGCGTTGCGAAGCTCATCGGTGGCCGGCCGATCGTCAACAACGTGACGATCTCGATACCTTCCGGCATCGTCGCGCTCCTCGGGCGCAACGGCGCCGGCAAGACGACGCTCATGCGCCTGCTGACCGGCATCTGGAAGCCGTCGCTTGGCAGCGTGCACATCGCCGGACATGACCTCGCATCCGATCCGGTGGCCGCGAAACGGGAGCTCGGCTATCAGCCCGAGCATCCCGATCTTCATCCGCGCATGCGCCCCCGCGAGTTGCTCAACTTCGTCGCCGCCGCGCGCGGCCTCGCGCGAGGCGAGGTGACGCGCATCGCCGATGAGCTGGAGATCGGCGGATTGCTCGACTCGCGCTGCGGCGCGTTGTCGCAGGGACAGCGGCGGCTGGTGACGCTCGCCGCGGCGATGATCCATCGTCCGGCCGCGCTGCTGCTCGATGAACCGACGAACGCGCTCGACACGCATCGCGTCGCAACGCTGAAGCGCTATCTGCAATCGGAGCGCGCACCGCGAGCAACGCTCGTCTCGACGCACCAGCTCGACTTCGTCGTCACCATCGCGCAGCGCTTCATCCTGATGCGCGACGGCGCGATCGTCGGCGACGGCAGCGTCGAGGAACTCGGCGCACAACTCGGCATGCCCGGCGCTTCGCTCGAAGCGATCGTTTTGCGCGCCACGTGAAACCGCGCACGGCGGCCTCCGTACACTCGCTCATGAGAACCGCACTCTTCGCTACTCTCGCTCTCGCCGCCACGACCGCCGGCGCCGGAATCTTCAGCGACTGCGACCAGAAGGCGGCGCGCAACGTCAGCGCGCCGGCCGGCGGCGCGACGCGGATCGTCGTCGTCGGCCGCGCCGGAACGCTGAAGGTCGAGGGTCGCGCAGGTGTCGGCGAAGTGCGCGGCTCGGGAACGGCATGCGCGTCGAGCAGCTCGCTGCTGAACGAGGTTCAGCTGCGCGCGACCCGCTCCGGCGGCGAGGTGCGCATCGAAGCAGAGGTTCCGGACAATCTCATCATGGAAGAAGCGTCGCTCGACTTCACGGTGACGCTGCCGAACAACGTGCCGGTGTTCGTCGAAGACGGCAGCGGCTCGCTGGAGATCGTGAACACCGCGTCGCTCGACGTGACGGACGGTTCGGGTGAATTGACGGTGACGAACGTCAACGGCAACGTTGCCATCCGCGACGGCTCCGGCTCGATCGACGTCCGCGACGTGACCGGCGACGTGCGCGTCACCGACGGCTCGGGCAGCATCGACATCGCCCGCGCCGGCAGCGTGACGATCGACTCCGACGGTTCCGGCTCCGTCGACATTCAAACCGTGAAGCGCAACGTGACGATCGCGGAGAAAGGCTCCGGATCGGTGACCGTGACGGACGTCGGCGGCGACTTCCGTGTCGACCGCAAAGGAAGCGGTCACATCGAGTACGAGCGGGTGGCGGGGAAGGTGGCGGTGCCGGCGCGCTAATGCCGGAAGTGCCGCTCGCCCGTGAACACCATCGCCATGCCGCGTTCATTCGCGGCCGCGATCACTTCGGGATCGCGCACCGATCCTCCCGGCTGAATCACCGCGCGGACGCCGGCGTCGGCGAGGATGTCGAGCCCGTCGCGAAACGGGAAGAACGCATCTGACGCGGCGAACGATCCGGCCGGCGGCAGAATCGCTTTCATGATCGCGACTTTCGCGGCGTCGATGCGGCTCATCTGTCCCGCGCCGATTCCGATCGACTGCGATTCGCCGGTCAGCACGATCGCATTCGACTTCACATTCGCGCAGACGATCCACGCGAACTCGAGACCGTCGAGCTCTTCCGCCGTCGGCTGGCGTTCGGTCACGACTTTCCACCCGTCGCGTCCAGAAACGCGGTCGGGCGCCTGCGCGAGATAGCCGCCGGCGGCGCTCCGAATCTCGAGCCGCGGCAGCTCGGCGATCGTCGTGACGAGCCGCAGATTTTTCTTTCGTCCGAGCAGCTCGCGCGCTTCCTCGGAGAACGACGGCGCGACGATCACCTCGAGGAACATCTCGCCGACGGCGCGCGCGCAGTCGCCGTCGAACTCGCGGTTCGCGCCGATGATCCCGCCGAATGCGGAGACCGGATCGGCTTCGATCGCGGCACGCAGCGCGTCGACGAGTTGCTCGCGTCGCGCCACGCCGCACGGATTCGTATGCTTGATGATGGCGATGGCCGGCTGCTCGAATGCGTTCGCGAGTTTGATCGCGGCGTCGAGATCGAGGAGGTTGTTGTACGACAGCTCTTTCCCGTGAAGCTGCTCGAACGGCCGCTCGCCCGGCGCGACGTAAAACGCCGCGCTCTGGGCCGGGTTCTCTCCGTAACGCAGGTCCTGAAACTTCTCGAGCTCGAGGATGAGCGAGCCATCGTCGTGCGGCTCTTCATCGGCGCCGATCTGATCCATCAGGTAGTGCGCGATGGCCGCATCGTACTGAGCGGTCGTAGCGAAGACGGCGACCGCCGCCTGCAGCCGGAAGTCATCGCTGATCGTGCCGCTCTCGAATTCGGCGAGGAAATCTTCGTACATCTCCGGACGGCAAAGCGGCAGGACGTGACGATGGTTCTTCGCCGCGGCGCGCAGCATCGACGGACCGCCGACGTCGATCTGTTCGATCGCTTCGCTCAGCTCGACGCCGCCTTTCGCGATCGTCTGCTCGAACGGATAGAGATTCACGACGACGAGATCGATCGCCGGGATGCCGAGGCGCGTGACGTCGTCGATGTGCGACGAGTTGTCGCGGTCGTGAAGGATCGCGCCGAAGACTTTCGGCGTGAGCGTCTTCACGCGCCCGCCGAGGATTTCGGGAGCGCCCGACCATTGCGAGATCGGAGTGACGTCGATGCCGTTGTCGGCGAGATGCTTCGCGGTGCCGCCGGTCGAAAGGATCTCGACGTTCTTCGCGCGCAGCGCGCGGGCGAGCTCGACGATGCCGGTCTTGTCGGAGACGGAAAGGATTGCGCGTTCGATCACTGCACCATCAGATTGCCGCTGCGCATGACGGACGCCGAACGAACGTCGCCGCCTGCTTCGCGCCAGATGTAGTAGTAGAGATTGACGAGGTCGGTGACGGCGTGTGAGTACGACACCGCCGCGACGCCGAATGCGGTCGAGCGATCGTCGAACTGCGACGACGTCCGTTCGCCGCGGCCGAAATACTCTTCGCCGATCAGCGGATAGAAACGCGCACTTCGCGCGAACGTCTTGTCGAAGTACGAGTGCATCGTGAAGTGCTGGTCGAGTCCGTAGAAGACGGTCGCGAACTTCGACATGCGGCGCTCGAAGTACTGCTCGAAATCATCGTGCACGAGGCTGAGCCGCGCGTCGCCGTTGGAAACGTGGAAGGGATTGTTGGCGTCGGAGACGAGATGGGCGAGGCGGCCGAGGCGCTCGATGATTTCGGACATCGGCTTGTTGCCGCGGATGGCGGCGATCGTGATCGCCGTCTCGCTTTCGATCTGTTCCTTCAGCCGGCCGGTGCGGCTGACGACGAAGTATCGATGCGCGTCCGTTCCTTCCTCCGCCTGCGCGCGCGAGATCCCGCGCTCGTATTCGGCGCTGTAACGCTCCAGCAGCAGACGAAGATCGGGCGGCGCGAGCGCGGCCGACTTCTTCGCGATGCGCTGATCGGACGCGTGCGTCCACGCACCGGCAACGGCCGGGAGCAGCAGCACGAGCGTGGTGAGGAGAAGGCGTTTCATCGAACCGGGCCGATGGTAGCAGGAAGTCGCCGCGAGCCCGACACGTTGTGCTCCCGGCGATGTCGTTCGATGAACATCTCGCGCTGTTGTTCGCCTGTCGAGCCTGCCCGAACGTTGCCGGCGTGCCGATCACCGGCGCCGTGCGCGACGCGAAGGTGATGCTCGTCGGTCAGGCGCCCGGTCCGCATGAAGAGGACGAGCGGCGTCCGTTCGCGTACACCGCGGGCAAGCGGCTGTTCGGCTGGTTTCGCGATCGGCTCGGCGTCGACGAAGCGGACTTTCGGGAGCGCGTTCACATCGGCGCGGTGATCCGCTGCTTTCCGGGCCGCGATCCGAAAGCCGGCGGAGATCGCGTGCCGGACGCCGACGAGATCGCCGCCTGCGGGAAACATCTCGATCGAGAGATTGCGCTGCTTCGTCCGCAGCTGATCATCGCCGTCGGCACGCTTGCATCGATCCAGCTGACCGGCATCGCGCAGCTGAAAGATGCGGTCGGCGTCGTGCATCACATCGAGCGCGCCGGACATCGCGCCGACGTCGTCGTGCTGCCGCACCCGTCGGGCCGCTCAACGTGGCTCAACAAACGCGAGAACGCGGCGCTGCTCGAGCGATCGCTGCAGCTGATCGCGAAGCATCCGGCGTGGCGCGCGACGTTCAGCCGCTGACGCCCGCGAATGCTTTGCGCGTCAGGTTCTCGTGGCCGTTGGCCGTGACGACGACGTCGTCCTCGATGCGGATGCCCCCGAATTTGCGGAACGACTCGACCTTCTCCCAGTCGACGTACTTCGCGTTCGCGCCATCCTTCAGCTCCTTCAGCAGCGACGGGATGAAGTAGAAGCCGGGCTCGATCGTGAAGACCTGCCGCTCTTCGATGACGCGCGTCAGGCGAAGGTACGGATGCCCTTCCGGTTTCGGAATCGTGGTGCCGCGCGCGTCGGCCGCGAAGCCGGCGACATCGTGGACCTGCAGGCCGATGAAGTGGCCGACGCCATGCGGAAGGAAGGTGCTGCTGATGCGCCGCTCGACGATGCCGTCCGCGTCGAGGCTGCGGACGAAACCGAATTCGCGCAGCAGTTCGGCGACTTTGCGGTGCGCAAGCATGTGCAGGTCGGGATAGTTCACGCCCGGTTTCACCTGCGCGCAAATCTCCTGCTGCGCGCGGTCCATCTCGCCGACCAGCTGGCGGAATTCGTCGTTGCGCGCGGAGTAGGTGCGGGTGATGTCGGATGCGTAACCGTTGACGCTCGCGCCGGCGTCGATGAGGAACGAATGCCGATCGCGTTCGCTCAGTTTGACGCGCTCGTGCTGATAGTAATGAAGCACCGCCGCATGCTCGTTGAGCGCGATGATGTTTCCGTACGGCAGCTCCTCCTCGGTGGAATCGGCGGCGCGCAGATACTCGATGTGGATCTCGTATTCGCTGGCGCCGGCGCGGAACGCTTTCTCCGCCGCGCGATGGCCGCGCGCGCCGCGTTCGTTCGCGAGGCGCATGCACTCGATCTCGTAGTCGGTTTTCCACGAGCGCTCGAAGTGCAGCCGGTGCATCAGCGGCTCCGGATTCACTTCGCCGTGCGGATCGTCGGTCTCGCCGATGAACGCGGTCTTCCCCGTTTTCGGGAAGAACTGTTTCGCTTCCTCCGGCGTCGCGATCATCGAGATCTCGAACTGCTCGGTCCAGTAACCGTTCGGCGTTTCGGCCGGCTTGTGCCAGTAGTCAACAGGTTGATGAAAGACGAGCCGCGGTTTCGCGCCCGGCGTGTAGACGAGGAAGCAGTGCGGATTGTCGATGACCGGAACCCAGTACTTGAAGTGCGGGTTCACCTTGAACGGGTACGGCATGTCATCGAGGAACATCATCCGCTGCGAGCCGGCGAAGATGAGGAGATGGTCGAAGCCTTCGTCGGCCAGCGCGCGGTCGTGGCGTGCAATGAGCGTCGCGATGTGATCGGGATAGAACTGCGCCAGTTTGTCCGTCATGTGCGCGAAGGATATCGAACTTTCGCGGCGCCGCTCCGTAACGAAATGATGTGAAAACGGTACTGGTGGTTCTTCTCCTGTCAGCTGCTCCAGCCGAAGCCGCTCTTCTGCGCATCGTGATCCTCGGCGACTCGGTCGCGCACGGTGCCGGAGATGAGAGCGGACGCGGCATTGCCGGCAATCTCGATGGCGAGCTCGACGCGCGCGGCGTCGCGCATGCGCCGGCGGTGAACGCGGCCGTGAATGGCTCGCGAACATGGGATGTCTTCGCGCGACTGCGCACACAAACGGTGCGGGCGGTGGTCGCGTCGGCGGACGTGATCGTGCTGTCGATCGGCGGGAACGATCTCTTTGGCGACCGGCCGTCGCAGCTCGTGTCGACGCTCGCGCCGCGCCTGGCGTCGATGATCGTGCGCTCGCGGATCGCGGTGCTGGTCAAGACGCTGCACGCCATGAACGGCCGCGCGCGCTGACATCCTTCTCCCTGGCGGGAGAAGGTGCCGCGAAAGCGGCGGATGAGGGGAGTGGCGGATACGCGCAGCCCCTCACCCGGCCTGCGGCCACCCTCTCCCGGCGGGAGAGGGATCACGTAAAAAAACGAAACGCGCCGACCCCTTCTGGGATTATCGGCGCGCTCTGACTACTCGCCAGCGGGCTGCGAGTCGGTATTTGCGCGTTCGATGCCAGCTCAGATCCACTCGCCGCTGCAGGCGAGGAGCTGATCGATCGACAGCATTCGTTCCTCGCCGTTCGTCGTGGTGAAGATCGAGTGGTACCACCCTTTCACTTTCACCGGCGTGAGGATGTCGTCGCCGATGCGGAGACGTCTTCCATTTCCCAGATTCAGAAACACGCGCTCGTACGCGGAGCGGCTGAGCGTTGGCGACAGCAGCGGCGGCGTGCTGCGACGCTCGAGCGTCACGCGCTGACTGGTGCGGCGGTCGGTCGATTCGCCGGCCCACGGCGGCGCGAGCAGCTCGACGTCGCTTCGTCGCCGGCGTGGTGCGCGCTCGATCTCTTCAACATGACGAGCACGTCGCGCCTCGCGCGCGGCGACGTGCTCGCGCAGCGACTCGCTCTCCATCAGCGACGTGAAGTTCTCCAGCTCGGGAATGACGGCGCCCCACTTCGCGGCGCTGCCGACGTCGTCGTATGCCGGCGGACGATCGGGAAGATCGAGCAGCGACGGCGTTTCGCCGCGCAGCACGGAGAAGAGCAACCGCACGCTGAATGAATCGGCGCACTCGGCGATCGATGGTTCGAAATACGTCGCGATGGCGAGGGCGAGCTCGCGCAGCGAGATCGCATCACCGCTGGTCGTTCGCCACACTCGCTCATCAACGTCGCTCGTGAACGGACTGCGCGGAAAGTGATAGTCCTTCGTGATCCATCCCTTGCGCGACGGATGCTTGCCCGGCTCGACGCCGGCGAGGCGCGGAATGCCGCGCGCGTCGAGCTCGGCCAGCCGATACGACGGCCATGCGATCACCGCGCGCACGATGCCGACGATCAGCGCGACCGCCGCCGACATCAGTCCGGGATCGGGCGTGAAGTCCATCGTGAGCTCGATCCGCTCGCGCCGCGGACGAACGCCGAATCCTGTCGAGCGCCGGTTCGCGCCGAGCAGAATGGCCGGAATGGGAAGAAGATGCGCGAGCAGCACGGCGAGCTTCTGCACGGTGCGGTCGGCGCTCCGCTCGTCGCGCGCGAGCTCGAACGAGATGTTGACATGACAGCTGAATGCCTGCAGGCGAACGTGCTCGGTCGTCTTCAGTTCCCAGCGATCGAACTGCTCGCGGACGAAACCGATCTGCTCCCACAAACTGCGCACGACGCGCGCCGTGCATTGCGGCGCGATCTCGATCACCGGCGTCACGACTTCGATCACGCCGCCGTCGAAGTAGAGTGCGCCGCCGGTCGGCAGCTGCATCGATTTGTTCGTTCGCCTGATGAGTGGCCGGTCGATGAATCCCGCCGGCGTGCGCCACTTTTCTTCAGGGACGATCTCGACATCGTCGACAAAGACTTTGAACTCCGCTTCGAGGCCGATGACCGGGAGCTCGAGCTCGGATGTGTAGGGGAAACGTTCGTCGTGAGTAACCGGCATGTCTGTAGGGAGTGGCGTTTGCAAGAATCACGACTGGAGAGGTGCTGAGTGCTGAGTGCAGAGTGCTGAGTCGAAATGCATACACGCGTGATTGCTTCTTCATCTGAGCTCGTTCCCGTCATCGGGATGGGGACGTGGCAGACGTTTGATGTCTCGGCATCCGCTGAGAAAGTGGGGCTCGGCTCCGTGCTCGACGTCTTCGCGGCCGGCGGCGGACGTCTCATCGATTCCTCTCCGATGTATGGCCGTGCGGAAGAGGTCGTTGGCGAATTGCGCGCGCACGTCCCGAACGCGTTCGTCGCGACGAAGGTCTGGACGCGCGGACGCGAAGAGGGTGAGCGGGAGATCGAGCGATCGATGCGATTGCTGCGCGCCGATCCGATCGACCTCATACAAATTCACAATCTGCTCGACTGGCGCACGCATCTCCGCACGCTGCGGCGGTTGAAAGATGCCGGCCGCGTTCGCTATATCGGCATCACGCATTACGTGACCTCGGCGTTTGGCGAGCTCGAATCGATCATGCGCGGCGAAGAGCTCGACTTCGTCCAGCTGCCGATGTCGATCGCGCTGCCCGACGCCGAGCGGCGCCTGCTGCCGCTCGCCGCCGAGCGCGGCATCGCGGTGCTCGTCAATCGTCCATTCGAAGGCGGCTCACTCTTTCGTCGCGGCGAGCTGCCGCCGCTCGCGCGCGAGCTCGGCAGCGAATCGTGGGGCGAGCTCTTTCTTCGCTGGATCATCGCGCACGAAGAAGTGACCTGCGCGATTCCGGCGACCGGCAGCGTCGAGCATCTTCGCGAGAATCTGCGCGCGGGTGAAAAACCGCTGCTGACGCGCGAGGAGCGCGACGCGTTGCGGGCCGCTATCCTCCCGGCACCAGCTCGAAGTTGACCAGCAGCTCGTGCACGACCTCGGTCGGTTTGCCGTCTTTGATCATCGGACGGAAGCGCCAGCGGCGAATCGCGCTCACGGTCACTTCGTTGAAGACCGCCTGCTTCGCCGGATCGATCACCTGCACGTCTTTCATCCGGCCGTCGGTGCCGATGACGTAGCGAACGATCACGCTGTCTTCGATCCGCTTCTTCTTCATCTCCGGCGGATAGCTCGGATACTCCTGCGACAGCGCCAGCAGCGGCAGCGGTTTGCCGCGCTCGATGTGTACGCGTCCATCATCCGGAAACTGAATGCCGCCGGTAATGCCGTGCAGCTTGCCGCCGATCTCGCCTCCCGCCTGGCCGTCCTTCTCTCCGCCCGGAATGCCGGTCGCAACTCCCCCCACCGCGATCGCGGTCGTCGCCAGCTGCGCGATCGAATTCGAAACAAGCGGGATCTCGTCGGGGATCACGGTCGGCGCGACGATCTCTTCGACCGGCACCTGCGGCCGCGCGACGAGCGCCACTTCATGCGTTGCCGGGGGCGGCTGTTGCTGCGCCGGTTTCGGCGGAGGCGGAGGTGGAGGAGGCGGCGGCGGATCGGGAATCGCGGTCAGGCTGTACATCGTCACGAAGCGCGGCGACTGCCGCGGAAACTCCACCTTCCAGAGCGACGCGCCGACCGCAACACCGACCGCGATCAGATGCAGCACGATCGAGACCGGCAGCGTCTCGTACAGCAGTCGCCTGCTGCGCGACACGGAAGCGGTAGCGACGGTCTCGAACATGCCGGGATGTCCGGAATGTATCAGTTGGGGCGGTGCGTCAATCGCCTTCCAGTTTGAAATTCACTGTTAGTTCATGCACGACTTCAACCGGCTGCCCATCCTTGATCATCGGTTTGAAGCGCCAGAAACGAACGGCGCGCATCGTCGCGTCATCGAACTTCTTGAACTGCGCGTGCGCGAGGATCTCGACGCTTTTCACGCGTCCGTCTTTTCCGATGATGTAGCGGATGAGGAGACTGTCTTCCTTCATCGCCACGCGCATGTCTTCCGGATATTGCGGCCACGTCTGCGACAGCGGGAACATCCCGAGCGGCTTGTCGCGCGCGATGTGTACGCGTCCATCGGACGGTGGTGGCGGCGGAGGAGGCGGTGGCGGAGGGAGTGGCGGCGCGCCGTCGACTTTGCCGCCGAGGATTCCGCCGATGGAACCGCCGACGATGCCGCCGACCACGCCGCCGTCGACGCCACCTTCTTCACCGCCGACGACGCCGGCCGGATCGGATGATGGCGGTTGCGCGGACGCCGGCAGAATCTCGTCGGGAATGACGGTCGGCGCGACGATCTGCTTCGTGACGATCACTTCCGTCGGCGTCGCTTTCGAGGCGGCGGGCGGCGGCGGTGGCGGGGGCGGCGGCGGAGGTGGCGGCGTCGTGAGCGCGTAGGTCGCGCTCAGCCGCGGGTAGTGATTCGGGAACGAGACTTCCGTATTCGAGATGATGATCGCCGCCGCGATGGCGAGGATGTGCAGCGCAATCGACACCGGCAGCGTCTCAAAGCGCAGCCATCGATTACGACTCGCTGACGAGCGACGGACAGTCTCAAACATGTAAGGGACCGGGCGATTTTGGTATGGGGCGCGACATCCAGGCACATGCTACAAAGAACTTCGCGGCAACGGAACAGAGCAAGCCGTGCGGGAACCGGCATCTCTACTCGTGTCGGAGGGGAGACGCGCAGTCGTTTTCCTTATTGGTGCCAGGCGCAAAAAAGACGAACGGCGAGCCTGAGCTCGCCGTTTGCCGGGAACCGCGTCCCTCGTTCGAACCAAACCGCGGGGGATAAGGTCGCGGCCCGCCCGAATCAGTTCCCGCAGTATGGGAGCGACGAGCCGGGAAGAATCCTGTTACGAAACGGTGAACGATTGACCATTATCGGTGTGAGAGCGATCACGCGCATCCTTCGTGCTTCGGGGGATAAATCCAAAACGTGATGGCGCGCTACATCCAGAAAATCTCCCTCCTCGGCAAGGAGCGATGGATCGGCTGGGAAGTCGACGGCGTCGGCACCGAGATGCCCGGCCTCACGCTCGCCGACGATTTGCCCGAAGAGGATCTGCGCACGCGCGGCGTGAAAGAGTTTCTGCCGATGCCGTTCGAAAGTTTCCTCGGCATGACCGCGGCCATCGCCGACGGCCGCGCGCAACTCGACCAGGATGTGGAGTTCCGCCTCGACGCGTTGCAGGTCGGGATGGAACGTTTCCGCAGCCGCGGCGTGACGGACGTGCCGAAGTCGCTGCTCGCCGACGTCTTCGGCGGCGACGATCCGCTGCAGCATCCGCGCGTGCAGGAACGCTTCCGAGAGTGGGAGAAAAAGGGAGCGGTCGATGTGGTGCTGCGCGATGACTGCTATCTGCGGATTCGCGGAAGACTCGCGTAACGCGCGCATCATGTTCCCGTGGAGCTCGTGATCTTCGCTGGTCTCCCGGCTGCCGGAAAGTCGACGTACTACCGCGAGCACTTCGCGTCGACCCACGCGCACGTCAGCAAAGACCTGATGCCGAATGCCGCGCGACGCGATGAGAAGCAGCAGCGGCTCGTCGAGCTGGAGCTCGCGGCCGGACGCTCGGTCGTCGTCGACAACACCAATCCGACGATCGCGGTTCGCGCGCCGCTGATCGCCATCGGACGGCGACACGATGCGCGCGTGGTCGGATACTTTTTCGACTGTCCGATCCGCGCGTGCGTGATGCGCAATCGCAACCGCGAAGGTAAGGAACGCGTGCCTGACGTGGCGATCTTCACGACCGCGAAAAAGCTCGTCGCACCGGCAATCGAGGAAGGATTCGACGAGGTGCGGGTCATCCAGTGCACTCCGTTTGCAGACGCGACCACGCAATGACTCCGCAGAACCTGCTTCGCAAACTTTTCCCGCCGATGCTGGCGACGTTGACGGACGCGCCGCCGTCCGACGACGCGAACTGGACGTTCGAGCTGAAGTACGACGGCTTTCGCGGCGTCTGCGCGAAGAGCGGCGGCGAGCTGGCGCTCTGGTCGCGCAACGAGCTCGATCTCGGCGCGCGGTTTCCGAAGATCGTCGCGGCGCTGGAAAAGTGGAAGGCCGACGAGATCGTCGTTGACGGCGAGATCGTCGCGCTGAACGATGAAGGCGTTCCGAAGTTCGAGTTGCTGCAGCAGGGCAATGTCCGCGAGCGCTACGTCGTCTTCGATCTGCTCTGGCTGCACGGCAAAGACGTTCGCGGACTGACGTATCTCGAGCGGCGCGAATTACTGAAGAAGGTGGTGGCGCGCTCGCCGGCGGCGATCGAGCTGTCGCACGTCGTCGAAGGCTCGGCACCCGAGGCGCTGGCGGAAGCCGCTCAGGAAGGATGGGAAGGGCTGATCGCGAAGCGCAACGATTCGATCTACGAGCCGCGCCGCTCGAAAGCGTGGCTGAAGATCAAAGCGCTGAACATGCAGGAGCTGGCCATCGTCGGCTTCAATCCGTCGACGCATTCCGATCGTGAGATCGGATCGCTGCATCTCGCGGTGATGGGCGATGACGGCGCGCTGCACTACGCGGGAAAAGTCGGCACCGGCTTCTCGTACAAGCTGCGCATCTGGCTGAAGGAACAACTGTCGAAGGATGCGATCGCGCAGACGCCGGTGAAGGATGCGCCGCGCGAGCGCGTGGCGACGTGGGTGAAGCCGCGTCTCGTCGCGCAGGTGGCCTTCACCGAATGGACGTCCGACAACAAGCTGCGCCACCCGTCCTTCCTCGGCTTACGCGACGACAAATCACCGGAGGAAACCGTGCGCGAACGACCCGAGCCCGCTGCTGCACCGGCAAAAAAGAAAACGACGTCGAAGAAACAAAGTGCCACGGTCACGCTCACGCATCCGGAGCGCGTGCTTTATCCGAAGGACAAGATCACGAAGCAGGACGTCGCCGATTACTACGCGGCCGTGTCGGACGCGATGATCCGAACGCTGAAGGATCGGCCGCTCGCGCTCGAGCACTGGAACTCCGGCATCGATCAGCCGTCGTGGTTTCATCAGAACGTCGGGAAGGAAGCGCCGTCCTGGGCGAACGTGATTGAAACGCCGACGCGCGTCGCCAGCCGCAAGACGGTGCGGCATCTCGTCGTCGATAAACCGGAGACGCTGCAGTGGCTGGCGCAGATGTCGGTGCTGACGATTCATATGTGGTCGTCGCGCGGCGTGAGTCTCGAAGAGCCGGACTGGCTCGTCTTCGATCTCGATCCGGCGAAAGGAAAAGGAATCGCGCAGGCCATCGATGCCGCGATCGTGATGCGCGGACTGCTCGAGAATCTCGAGCTGCCGAGCGTGCCGAAGACGTCGGGGAAGCGCGGCATTCACGTCTTCGTCCCGCTGCAGGCTGGCTACTCGCACGAGGACGCGGCGAACTTTGCGTGCTCGATCGCGGCGGCGGTGAGCGCCGAGGTGCCGTATATGACGGTGGAGCGAAGTATCGCCAGCCGGCGCGGACGGCTCTACCTTGATTGCATGCAAAACGGTTACGGCAAGACGATGGTCGCGCCGTATTCGCTGCGCGCGATCGATGGCGCGCCGGTGTCGGCGCCGCTGAAGTGGAGTGAGATCACGAAGAAGCTCGACCCGCTGAAGTTCAATCTGCGGACGATGCCGAATCGCCTGGCGAAGATCGGCGATCTGTTCGAAGCGGTGTTCAAAGAGAAGGCGCGGCTGCCGAAACTGGAATGAGATGACGAGAGCTGTTCGGCGAGCGGACGTTGCGTCGGTGGTGGCGCTGCTGGCGCTCACCGTGACGCTTTACCGAAACGTCGTCTCGCTCTGGTGGCTGCTCGATGACGTCTTCCATCTCCACTTCCTGCACGATCATCCCGGCTTCGCGTATCTGAAACGCGATGCGTTCGATCAGCTGCCGTTCGATCTCTTCACGCCGTTGCTCTTCATCTCGCTGGACGCGGATGAGCGGCTGGCGGGACTCGAGCCGGCGGCGTTCCACCTTCATCAACTGATCGCGCTCGGCATCGGCGCGATCGTCGCGTACGCGGTCTTCCGGCAGTGGCTGTCGCCGCTCGTTTCGTTTGCGGGATCGGTGCTGATCATCGCCGGCGCGCCGCTCTGCACGATCGTGCAGGAGTTGATGCTGCGTCATTACGTCGAGGGCTTCGTCTTCGCCGGCGTGACCGTGTTGTTGTACGTGCAGGCGCTGCGACGAAACAGCGTTGCGCTGATGATCGCGGCAGCGTGCGCGTACCTGCTCGCCGCGTTTGCGAAAGAGATCTACGTCCCGCTGCCGTTCGCGTTGCTCGCGCTGCCGGAAGGAACCTGGCCGCGGCGCGTGCGCGCGGCGATTCCGCAGGGCGTCGCGCTGCTCGTCTATCTCGCATTGCGGCGGCTCGCGCTCGGCACGTTCGGCGGCGGCTATGGCTGGGCGATGGAGGCGCGCGATCTGCCGGAGCTGGCGCGGCGAATGCCGCGAGAGCTGGCGAAACGGATGTTCGTTACGCCGTCGTTGGCCGTGGTGCTCATCGCGATCATCGTCATCGCGATCGTTGTCCTCGCGCGGCGGAAGAAGTTCGCGCCGCTGACGATCGCGGGGCTGGCGCTGCTGGCGCTGGGGCCGGTGATTCCCGTGATGAAGGCGTTCGAAGCGCGTTACGCGTTCGCGCTCTGGCTCGTCGTCGCGGTGACGATCGTCGCCGGCGCGAGCGCCATCGAACGGAGCTGGCCGCGGCTGTCGCTGCTGGCGATCGCGATCGTTGCAACGCTTGCCGCGAATCGTCTGGAGTGGCGAACGACGATGGCGATCGCGGAGCGGATGAGTGTCGAAGGTCGCTGGTTCATGGCGGCGAATGCTGATGCGCTCTTGCGCCGGCCTGCGATTCCGCCGGCGGCGATGGGGGAGCTCGTCTGGCTGAAATCGATCTCCGGACGCGCAGCCGGTGCGCGTTGGTTCTACGACGACATCTTTCTTTGTTCGGCCAGCGCAACGTCGATCCGAGAGTTCGAAGAAGCATCGAACACAATTCGCGACGTTACGCTGCCGGTTCGTCAATCGAGCGCTGCCATCTGCGATCGCGCGCAACATCCCGCTCCATTCTCCGCACACTTTCGCTACGACGACGGCGTGTTGCACTGGAAGCTCGGACCGTACGAAGGCGGGCAGTATCGTTTCGTGCTCGGCGACGGAGCGCAGGCGTTCGACGTCCCGTCCGAGGAAGGCTTTCGGTTGCCCGGCGCTCGCGGACTGACGCTGCGCATCGCGTATCTGCCGCCGAAAGGTGACGAGATCTACTCGTCGCCGATCGAGCTCGATTTCGTCAATCATCCCGACGTGCGGCTGCCGAAGCGGGAGTGATCCGATCTGCTACGATCGATCCTTCAATCACTCACAATTCAAGGGGCAAACCGCATGAGCGCATCATGGGAGATCGACCTCGACGGGGCGACGCATACCGTCACGGTCGAGCGCAGCGAAGCAGGGAAAGATGTCATTCGGGTCGACGGGCGCGTTGCCGCGAAGCCTCTCGGATCCGATGAAGATGAGCGCTTCATCACCGTGGCCGGCTATTCGTACGTCGTACGGCGCATCGACGATTCGTTCGAGCTCGACGTCGCCGACGCGCAGGTCGCGACCGCGGCCAACGTGCTGCTCGGCCAGACGGTGCTGGCGTCATCGAAAGCGGCGCCGATCTCGGCGCGCAAATCGTCCGGCATCATCGGCAAGATCATCGTATGGGGAACGATCGTCGGCGGGGTGGCGATGCTGATGTTGATGTTGCAGCCGCCGAGTTACGAGAAGATCGCCAGAGCGCGCGTGCATCACATGCTTGACGAAATGAAAAGCGGCCGCGGCGAAGAGATGCAGTTCGCGATCTGCCTCTGGCAGCGCAACGTGAAGGTTCTCGACAACAATGAGATGGGGTACGCGTCCGATAACTTCGACAAATGGCGAAGGGAAAAGGAGCTGTACAACAAAGGCTTCACGAAGTTCGAGATCATCAGCTCGAAGGTGTTGAAGGAAGAAGCGGTACCGACGGCGGTCATCGGCTTCTCGCTCGACGGCGTCGAATATCTGGTGCGCGTTCCTGATAAAAAGCCGA
Organism: Acidobacteriota bacterium; assembly: GCA_025463165.1. Taxonomy (GTDB): domain Bacteria; phylum Acidobacteriota; class Thermoanaerobaculia; order Gp7-AA8; family Gp7-AA8; genus JAOBAU01. The sequence continues at coordinate 45,002 of JAOBAU010000254.1, forward strand.
TCTCATGGGAGTGACATGGCGTTAACGGAGAGCTCGAAGCGCGCGATCATCACCGGCGCTTCATCCGGAATCGGTCACGCGCTGGCGCGCGAG
>JAOBAU010000140.1 GCA_025463165.1 Acidobacteriota bacterium
AGCCCGTTGATGTCGGGCATGTTGATGTCGGTGAGGATGGCGTCGAAGGTGTGATGCGGGAGCGTCTTCAGCGCTTCGAAACCGCTGGCCGCCTCGACGATATCGAGGTCGTACGCCTCCGTCCCACCCTCGATCACCGTGGTGAGATAGGCGCGCATCGATGTCGAATCTTCGACGACCAGGATCTTCATGTCAGGTCAGCGCCCTCCCGCCTTCTCCGCCGCGAATACGGCATTGCCGAACGCGTAGCCCGCCTGAGAAAGGAAAATCTCGAGTCCGGTGGTGTTGTCGATGGAAGCGCGATGTTCCGCGTTGTCGCCGTACAGGATACCAATGGTCCGACCGCCGTGCATGATCGGCAGCGCCACGACCTCGGTCGGCAGCACGCCACCGAGCTTTTCAATCAGCTCGACGTTCACCGCGGTCTTCCGCATCTTCCCGCGCTTCGCTTCGTTTCCGTCGACGACTTCACTCAGCAGCGACGGCATCTTGCGCGGAATGCGAATCGCCTTCACGCGGCTGTCCATCTCTTCTTCGTCGCCCGTGATGCCGAAGCCGCCGAGTCCCGTGAACTGCGCTTCGCCGACCATGAAGATCGCGCCACGGTCGAGGTACTCGGCGGACAGACGAAGGATCGTCGCCGCGACCTGGCCGATGTCGTTCGGATTCGACAACTCATTGATCAATTGCTTGAGGACGGAGAAGCTCCGATCGAGACTCTCTTTCTCCGCCATGTCGTAGAAGCGCTTGCCGGCGTCGGGATCGAAACCGCCGGTGAATTGCTCCCACTGCTCGAACGCGCGCTCGGCGAACAGCACCAGCTCGTCGGCGAAAAGCGCGAGCTCTTCCTCGGCGAGCCCCGGCTGCAGTCGCGCCGGCGATGGCTTGGTCAGATAGAGATCGGCGCCGGCGCGCAGCAGCGCATGACGCCGCCGCAGATCGGCTTCGTTGTCGATGACGACGATCGGCAGCCGCGGGTTGCGTTTCTTCAAACGCATCATCGTCTGCACGGAAGGTCCGGCCGCGTCGGGATGGAGATCGGCTTCGGTCAGCTCGAGGAATGTGACGAAGAAACTGTTCGAGCGCATCAGCTCCGTGATCGCGCCGCGCACGTCGTCGAGCGATCCGTACTGCACGATCTTCACGCCCCTCTTGCCGAAGGCGCGCCGCGCGGCGACACGAATCAGCGGGTTGCGCTCGAAGAGGACGACGTTGCGATACGCCTGATCGGGCGACTCGACTTCGAACAGACCGCCGGCGACTTTGAACTGTCCGCTGCGCTGCCGCGGCACGTCGCCCGTGATCGGTTCCGCGCCGCGCATCGCGTCCGGCGGCGGATAGGTGAGTTTCTGCGGAGCAGCCGTTGTGGAGACGGGCGCTTCGGCCTTCTCGGGAGGCGTCAAAGTCTGCACCGCCGCCGGTCCTCCGCCGAACGGATCTTCTTCGGCCGGCGGAACCGCCGGCGGCGGCGCTGCCGTTTCACCGAACGGCGCATCTTCATCTTCACGCGCGGGGAACGGCAGCACGTTGTCCGTCGCGTTCTCCGCGGTGCCGGGAAGTCGCGACGGCGCCGGAGGTGCGAGCGGCTGACCGAGACCCAGATTCAGCGAGGCGGGAGTTGTCTCCGCGGACGCGGTGCCGCGCAGCAGCGCCTTCCCTGCTTTGAGCGATTCCTCAAGTCCTTTGAGCGGCTTGATCTTTTCGCCGTCGGCGGCGCCGAGGATTTTGCCGGGAGCGAAACCGCCCTCTTTGAAGAGCGCGTCGGCGTCGTATTCGATGTCGAGCGGATTGACCTGATCGCTGAGGATGAAGTTGAACTCGCCCTCGCGCGAATGGAGCAGCGGCGACACGACGTCGATGATCCGATCGCGAACGGCATTCGACAGATCTTCATTCGACATCAGGTTCAGCTCGACCGCGGCCGTGCCATACGGGATGCCGTTCTCTTCCATCTGCCGGAGCATTTTTCCGGAGTCGGGAGGAATGAGCTTGTTGGCCTCGAACCACGCCACGAGATCGGGATGTTCGGGCGACGACGCATTGACGACGAGGCCCTGCCGGAACAGCACGGTGTGCCGTCCTTTCTCGTCGACGATCTCCAGCACGCCGGTGCGGCGGCTCAGGAAGACAATTTGGACGATATCGGTGAGGGAGAGATCCTCGAGCCGCCCCAGCAAACTCACGAGGCGAGATTGTAGCGTTTCAGGATGCCGTCGAGGATGCCGTTGATGAACTGGGACGACTTCTGCGTCCCGAACTTCTTCGCGATCTCGATCGCTTCGTCGATGATGACGAGCTTCGGAGTGTCGTCTTCGTGCAGGAATTCGTAGATCGACATCCGGATGATGTTGCGATCGACGACCGCCATTCGCGACAGGCGCCAGTTGTCGGCCTGAGCCTGAATCATCTCGTCGATCTTCGGCATGTGATCGACGGTGCCGCGGAAGATCTTCGTCGCGAAGTCGCGCGTGTTCGCCTTCGATTTCTCGAGGTCTTCGAACGTGGCGATGACCATGTCGGGCGGATTGCCGGACATGTCGTACTGAAAGAGCATTTGCAGCGCGAGCTCGCGCGCTTTTCTGCGAGCGCCCATCTACTTTTTCTCCGTGCGAAGCACGCGCCACAGATTGGCCATTTCGATCGCGGCAAGCGCCGCTTCCCATCCTTTGTTGCCGGCGCCGGGCGATGAACGCGCGACCGCCTGCTCGTATGTGTTGCATGTAATGACGCCGAACGCGACCGGCTGCCGCGTGTCGACGGCGACGCGCGAGAGGTCGCTCGTGACCTGCGCGGCGATGAATTCGAAATGAGGAGTATCGCCGCGCAGCAGACAGCCGATGGCGATGATGGCGTCGTAGCGCTCGGCGAGCACGCGCGTCAGCGCCGGAATCTCGAACGCGCCCGGACAGCGGAAGAGGTCGATGGAGTCGTCCGCCGCGCCGTGGCGCACGAGACAATCGAGCGCGCCGCTCAGCAGTCCCGCGACGATCTCGTCGTTGAAACGGCTGGCGATGACGCCGAAGCGCAGGCCATCGGCATTGAGGTCACCTTCGAAAGAGCGCGGCATAACGGGGGCGGATTATCTACCAAGTCGATAGTGAAGATGAATGAAGCCGCTGCGAAAACGGCGTTCATTCAGCAGCTCCAGCTCGAAGCGAGCGTTGCGCGGGAGTGCGGGATTGCCGCCGCCCACCACGATCGGCGCGAGGAGGAGATGACATTCATCGACCAATCCGGCTTTGATTGCGTGAGACGCGAGCTCGGGTCCACCGATGGAGAGGTCGCGCGCGGCCTGAGCCTTCATCCGCCGAACCGCCTCAGGATTGAGATCGCGCTCGAGCCGCGTCTTCGCGCTGGATACTTTGTCGAGCGTTCGGGAGTAGACGACTTTGTCAGCCGCCTTCCATATCTCCGCGAAATCGCGCATGACCGCTGACTGGCCGCGAACAATTTCCGGCGACTCCCACGCCACCATCGTTTCGTACATGCGGCGTCCGTAAAGATACGTGCCGATCGATCGCTCGAGGTCGTTGACGAAGGCATGAACTTCTTCGTCGGGCGCGGCCCAGTCGAACCTGCCGTTCTCGTCCGCGACGTAGCCATCAAGCGACAAGATCGCCGAGTAAATCAGCTTTGGCATCGCGCTACTTCGTCGTCTTCGCGGCGAGCATCGACGGTTCGCTGTCCTGCTCCTCAAAGAAATGCAGGAGGCCGTCGTAGATCGCCTGGGCGAGTTGCTGGCGATAGCGTTTCGTCTTGATCAGCGAGCGATCTTTCTCGTTGCCGAGGTTGCAGACTTCGAGGAGGAGGCGCGTGGGGACGAGGTTGTAGCGGATGACGGCCGGCACCCATTCGCGCTCGTCGCGGACGACGTTGTCGCGGATGGGATTGAACGGATGCACCTTCAGTCCCTTCGTCTCCAGCGAGTCGACAATCGACTCGGCGAGATCGCGTGAGAGTCCTTCGGCTTCGAGCGATTCCTTTTCGGAATGCGTCACGACCGGGCATTCGCGCACTTCGGCGCGCGCGAGATAGACCTGTTCGCTCTTGCGATACGAACCGGTCACGTAACGCTCGCCCGGGATGTACGCCATCGCGCCGCGCAGCGATGGATGGAGCGAATCGGCGTGGATGGAGATGAAGACGACCTTCTCGCGCGCGGTGCCGCTTTTCATGGCGCGATTGAAGATCGAGTTCGCGAGGTACCAGCGCAGGTTCACGCCGACCACCGGATCTTCGAGCATGTACTTCGGCGACGTGAGGACGACGTGATCGCTGTGCGGATCGACGACGTCTTTGTCGGCCACTTCGTAACCGGCTTTCTTCGACTTCGTCGTGACGTAAACCTTCGCCGCCGACTTTGCTTCGATCGTCTGCTTGAGTCGGCACATCACGTCGTAGACGTACGTCGATTCGAATACGCCGTCGTGCGTCGTGCCGACGTCGCGTCCGCCGTGGCCGGCGTCGAGAATGACCTGCACGCCGGAGAGTCCGCGCGCGCGCGTCCGCTTTGCGAGTCTGGCGCTTTCGCGCTGCGACGTTTCGCGAGCGAGTCGCTCCGGATCGTCGGCGGGGAGATATTCGGGGAGGAGCAGTTCCATCGGAATCTTTACCGCGTATCCGACGCGCATCTTTGCGACGTCCCCGATCTCGTTGAACTTCACGATGCGATCGAGGACGTCGCCGACGTCTTTCGAATAGACACGGCCGGTGAACCGGATGGCCACCGATGAATAGAGCGCTTCCCCTTTTTGCAGCCGGTAGACCGCGTACGGTTCGGGAGCGCTCCGGTCATAGCTCAGCGACGGCTGCTGTCCTGCGGCAACGGCCTCCACGGCCGCCTCCGGAGCATCAACATTCGCTGCCGCACGCTCAACCGGATCGTCTGCCGCTTTCCGAACCTCTGCTGTCTTCGGTGCATCCTTACCCTCCGTTTCGCGGCCGCGGAATGCGGTCACGAGCAACTCTTTGGGAACGATGATCACGTCGCCTTTGCGGGTCGAAAGTCCCTGGGCTGGATTGGCTTTGCGGATGGAGATGTAGTTCGCGCCGTTGCCGGTGAACCACTCGGCGATGTTCCAGAGCGATTCGCCTTCGACGCCGGCGGAACCGACGACGACATGCCGCCACGCGCCGCCGACTCGCTTGTCATTCGGGAAGAGGGTCGAGACGATCTCGCGCTGCAGATCGGCGCGGAGCAGCGAGAACGGCACGCGCACTTTTTGTTCGGTGGTCAGCACGTCGCCGGCTTTGTTGAATGCGGCGATGGACTTCCAGTTTTCGCCGTCGCCGGTGACGCGCTTCGCGAGTCGCGACCAGGCGTCGCCTTCATGCGGAGTGACGATGACGTCGATGACGTAATCGCGCCCGAGGGTGGCGCGAACTTCGCGAGTGATCCGGGCGGTCGCGACAGGCTGCGCGCAGAGGATCGCCGCCTGCATGACAACCGCCACCATCACACCCACCCGAGTCACGAAAAGAAGTGTAGCAGGGTGTGGTGGCAGTCGTTCAGCGCGGCTTTCGTTTCCAGTACTCGGTCTCGCGTTCGAAAAATGCGGCGGCGCGGAACAGCGCCCGTTCGCCGAAATGCGGCGCCATCAGCTGCAGCGAGAGCGGCAACCCTTCGGCGCTGAAGCCGGACGGCACCGCGATGGCCGGGATGCCGACGAGGTTCGCCGGTGCGGTGAAGATGTCGCTGAGGTACATCGACAGCGGATCGTCGGTCTTCGCGCCGATTTTGAACGCCGGCTCGGGCGTAGTTGGCGTCAGCAGAAAATCGAAGCGCGCGAACGCATCGGCGAACTGGCCGCGCAGCGTGGCGCGCACCGCCTGCGCGCGGCCGTAATACGCATCGTAGTAGCCGGACGAAAGCGCGAACGTGCCGAGCATGATGCGGCGTTTCACTTCGGCGCCGAATCCTTCGCCGCGCGAATGGAAGTAGAGATCGTCGAGTGTTTTTGAGCGCTCGCTGCGATGCCCAAATCGCACACCATCAAACCGCGACAGGTTCGCGCTCGCCTCGGCGTTCGCGACGATGTAGTAGATGGCGATCGCGTATGAGATCGCAGGCACCCTCGCGTCTTCGATGATCGCGCCGCCGCCGCGAAGAACGTTCAGCGCTTCGTCGAAGTTCGCGCGCACTTCGCCTTCGAGCCGCTCGACCGCTTCGCGCACGACACCGAAGCGGAGTCCGCGAACGCCGCTCGCGAGATCGGCCGCGTAGTCATCGACAGGCTGCGTGCTCGATGTCGAGTCGAGCGGATCGGCGCCGGCGATGACGCCGAGGAGCTCGGCACATTCGCGAACGGTTTTCGTGACGATGCCGATCTGATCGAGACTCGATGCGAATGCGACGAGACCGGAACGGCTGATGCGGCCGTAGGTCGGTTTGAGTCCGACGACGCCGCAGAACGCCGCCGGCTGGCGCACCGAGCCGCCGGTTTCCGAGCCGAGCGCCGCCGGCACCATGCGTGCCGCGACCGCCGCCGCGGAACCGCCGGACGAGCCGCCGGGAACGCGACTGAGATCCCACGGATTGCGCGTCGGACCGAACGCCGAGTGCTCGGTCGATGAGCCCATCGCGAACTCATCGAGGTTCGTCTTCCCGACGAACGACGCGCCGTTCGCGCGCAGCCGCGCGATTGCTGTCGCGTCGAATGGCGAGGTGAAGTTCGAGAGGATTCGCGAGCCGCACGTCGTCGGCATGTCGGTGGTGACGATGTTGTCTTTGATCGCCAGCGGCATGCCGTCGCCGCGGGCGTCGGCGTTCACGTGAAGGAATGCGTGGACGCTTTCGTCGCGCGTTTCGATGGCGCGCAGCGAGGCGTCGACCAGCTCGCGCGGCGACGCCTGCGCCTGCGCTTCATGCCATGGAAGATCGAGAAGCTCGCTCACCGGCGCATCGTACCAGCGACCTCGATCCCTTCGGCTTCGATCGCCGTGAAGGTGTCCTCCGGCAGAAGACCAAGCCACTGATCGCCGCGCGGCGTGAGAAAGACTTCGTCATAAACAAATGCGTTCAGCTTCGCGAACGACACGTTCTCGTCGTTGGCGAACCAGGAGTGAATCTGATTGCGCAGCTCGTACTCGTTGCGCAGCGTGTCGGCGGCGAGCGCCTGCCGCAGGGTGCTCAGCGCGAGTTCAAACGAGGGGTCGGCGCTTCGGCCACGTTTCGTTCGAATCAGGTCGAGCGAGCTCTCATCGAGTTTCATCAGATCCGATTTGCCGCTGGTCGCCGACGTCACGACCCGTCGAAGATACCGGCCCGCGCTCGTGCCGAACGAAACGCGCGTCAGAATCGCGAACTCGGTTCCCTGTTTGGTGACGGCGCTCGGAGATGCGTCCCACGCCGTCGCCGGAGAGAGCAGCCGGGAGACGCGCTGGCCGCGCGCCGTGCTGTTCATTCTGGCGCGATGGTAGAGCTTGAGATGGATCCCGCGCTCGGCCGGTTGCCACGTCTGCACGTCGTCGAACAGATTGTGCATGTCGCGAACGTTCGCGAGGAACGCGATCGGCGCATAGAGACCGGGCAGCGCATCGAGCGGCGCGCCGTTCTGATCGAGCAGATAGTGAACGCTGTTGCCGGTGAGCGTCCGATGCAACACGCGGCCGTCGCCGAAGTCGATCGTCACTTTCGGCACAGGCCGTTCCGACGACCAGTGCAGGATGAAGTTCGCGCGCAGGTAATCGGCGATCTCGCGATTCGAATAGAGGATGGTCCGGAAGAAGCGGCTGTTCGCGCAGCTCATGTCGTCGTCGAGATTGCCGAGGAGACGGAGCGAGAGGATGGGGCGATGCTGCGCGCGGGCGGCCGCGGTTGCGGCGTTGAGATCGGTGTACCAGTAGAGCTGCGACCACGCACAGTCGCGCTGGCGGCAGACGCGATCGATGGCGTTGCGATAGGCCTTCTCGTCGAGCTTCGCTCGTTCGTGCAGCGCGACGAGACGATCGACACCGCGCTGTCCCTGCGCGCGCAACTGTGCGATGGCGGCCGCATCGCCGGCGACGGCGCGCGTCGCCACCACATCGTTCGAAACGGCGGCGGCGAGCGAAGTGGCGGAGAGGATTGCGAGCAGAATGAGAGAGCGCATCGGTGCTGACCTCCACTCGTCAGACGACGCGCCCCCTCACGAAGTTATGCGCCGCGCGTCAATCGCGATAACGGATGCGAAGCACGGCGCGATCGAGCTCATTGTTCCGATGCGCGCTGATGTCCGCTGACGGAACGCCGAGCTCGATCAGCGATTCGCGGATCTCGAGCGCGGCGTCGCCGGGCGCTTTGATGTCGAGCGCGCGCTCTTCGCGTCCGGGAAACACAGCCGCGATTGACGCAAGCATCTGTGGATTCGGTGAGCTCGAAAAGTAGACGTCGATCTGATCGGGCTGCGGGCGGAAGACTTCGACTCCTTCGATCTTGTGCAGGTCGGCGAACTGCTGGCGAGCACGAAGCCGCGCTTCGCGCCGGCCGTCGCCCCTTTCGATGCGCCGATCAGCGCCGCCGTCACGACAACGGCATCGTGCGTTTCGCGATAGCGATCGATGACGTCATCGACCGATTCTCTCCCCGGTCCGCCGAGTACGGCGGCGACGACGCCCGCGGCGATTCCGATGCGATGACCGGTCTCCGCGGCGGCCTCCGCCTGGATACCGGCTTCGCGCGCCGCTTCATCGACGGCGCCGACGACGGTCGGATCGGTGGAAGGATCAACGTTGGCCTGTGGCGCAGGTTTCGTCGAGGAGCAGGCGGCGAGCAGAAGGGCGAGTGCGAGCGGCGCGTAAAAGTGTTTCATGCAGCGGGCTCATCGCAATGCGTCTGCCATGCGCCCGCAGAGAGAGCCTCGAAATTGACGCGCGATCACTGCCCCGTTCGGAGGGCAGCGTGTGCTTTTTAGCGGACAGAGCGATAGAGACTCACGCCGAACACGATCATCCAGAGCGGCAGGAGGTAGTTGTTCACTTCCGCCACCGGCGCCACAACGGTCAACGTGTTGCGAAACATTGCGATCAGCCCTGCTACAGATGCGACAACGCCGAACCAGCCGATCCACCGCGCAAAGCCGCTCCCCTGTTTCAACATTGCGCCGGCCGACAGCAGGAAAAAGATGCTGATGGCCAGCTCGCCAAGGAACTCGCCGATGAAGTTCCCGAGATAGCGATTGGTCGCGTTGAAGAGGGCGTCGAGCGCAGGGCGAGCGCTCGGATCGGCCGCCCACGCGCGTGCAAGCTCCCAGTGAAAACTCGGCCAACGCATCAGTCCGAGGATCATCGCCAGCGACGAGACGACCGCGAACAGCATCGCCGTTCGCATCGCTCCTTCGCTCTTCGCGCGGAGCGCGTGAAACGCGCCGACGGCGGCCGGAATCCAGATCAGCGGAAGCAGCGCATAGATCGCCCATACGGCGCGCCCCGAGTCGCCCGTCGCGAGAAGCGCCGGCAGCACTTCAGCCGCGTGACCATCGAGCACCGCCGGATAGTTGAAGCGCGCGGCGAGAAACGAAAAGACGCCGATGAATGCCAGCGCGCCGACGATCAGAGAGAGACCACCAATACGAACGATCACGCGGTCAGGCATGTTCGCGATTGTATGGCCAACGACCTCAGCCGTTTTCGCTATTCGCCGCCGATGACTTTCGGCACCACGAAGCAGCCATCCGCAAACGAGGGCGCGTTGCGCGCCACCAGCTCGCGGTCGACAGACGGTCGCGCGACGTCAT
>JAOBAU010000160.1 GCA_025463165.1 Acidobacteriota bacterium
GCTGAGTGCTGAGTGCAGAGTGCTGAGTCGGTCCTTGCCTTTACTCAGCACTCTGCACTCAGCACTCAGCACTGCATTTAGATTTGCGGACGTATGTCCAGGTCGATTTTCACCGAGCCGTCGACGATGTAGCCGAGGGGGCGGGTGAGGTGTTCGGATGCGTGGTATTTCACCGGCGCCTGCGCGCCGTTTGATGTGTCGTTGTTGACGACCGCCCGGATTGAGGGCGGGAGATTCGGGAGATAGACGCCGGCGGTGACGGCGCCGTCGGATGATGAGTAGAAGCCGACGGTCAGGTCGGTCGACGGGCGCAGACGTTCGAGGACGCCGATGACCTGTTCGAGCGTGCGCGGATCGGGCGGCACGAGCGAGAAGTCGACGGAGTTGATCATCGAGCCGCTGCCGATGATGAGGTAGGCGGCGCCGGGCGTCTGATCGTCCGGCACTTTTACGTCGAACATCTCCACGAACGGCTCGCCGCGGAACGGCTTGAGCACGGTGCGGATCTTCACGGTGTCGCCGGGATTGATGCGGCGCTTGTCCGACGAAACGAGCGATGCTTCGAGGAGCTTCGCGGTCTTCAGCTCATCGTCATGCCGAAGATGAATCTTCACGCTCTCGATCGTCGCGTCGCGGAACTCGTTCGACATCACGTATGCAGAGATCACGGCGAGATATGCCGGAATGGCCTGACGCGCCTGCGCGCCCGCCCATCCTTCGCGAAGATGAATCGGCTCGAAGCCTTTCACTTTGATCTCGGAATCGAGGACGACCGTCCGCTCGCCGGCGGCGCGCTGTCCGCTGGCGACGACCGTGTCGGCCGCCATCGCGAGGATCAGCGGCGAGAGCTGCGGATGGCGAATCATGTTGACGTGATAGTTCTTCGCCGGGCCGGCGCCTTCAACGGTCAGCTCGACCGGGATCGTGTCGGCCGATGCGCCGACTTCGCCCATGATGCCGACCGAGCGATCCTGGCGCAGCGCGCCGACGACCGAGCCGGTGTTCGCGAACTTGAACGACGACGCGAGGTTTGGCAGGACGGTGACGATCTCCGACTTCGCCATCGGGAAGCTGATCTCTCCCATGTCGAGGAACGGATGCCCGAATGCGTAGATGCGATTGCCGTCCGTGTAGGTCACGGTGCCGGTCGCGGCGACGGTGAAGTCGCCATTGAGGAGCACGGCGCCGACCGCGTCGCCGGGAACGAACGGTTTCTTCAGATCGGCGTCCGGCGTCACTTTCGCGCTGCCGGATGACGCGCCGCTCGGCACGGCCATGAATCCGAGTGCATCGAAGTACCTGCCGAAGCGCGCGATGGTTTCGGGCGAGAAGCTGGAGAGCGAAAGCGGAACGGCGATCGGACGCGCGCCGCCGAATTCCGTCGAGATCGGAGTCGCGCCATTGGCGCTCGTCATCTTCTCGAACAGCTCGCTCGTCTTGTGATTGGTGATTGCGTCGAGGAATTCGGCGCCGGTCATGCGCGGCATCGCGGCGGTGTACATCGTCGTCTTGCCGCCGGTGGCGTCGGCGATCTTCAGCATCTCGTCGATCGGCGTGATGCCGGCGATCGGCTCTTTCGAAAACTGCCACGAGTACGAAAGCGCGCCGATGACTTTGTCATCGATATAGATCGGCGAGCCGCTCATGCCGGCGATGACGCCCGCGCGCTGAATGACGGGACCGTCGACGCGCGCGAGGATGAGGTCCTGTCCGGGGCCGATGTTGTTCAGCACGCCGAGGATCTCGACGTCGAAGCGCTCGAGCTTCGTCCCTTCGAAGACGGTCGTGCCGTAACCCTTCATCCCTTTCTTCACCTGGGAGAGAGGCATGGTCGCGGCTGAAACGAGCGCAGCCGTTAGCGACAAAGCGAGAACGAAGAGGACACGCAGATTTCGCTGTGAGGTATGCACGCTTGGTCCAACACGGTGCTTCATGATGGCATTTCGAATCATCGACAGGGGCCAAATTCCCGCGGGCGTAGTGTGCATGAGGCGTGCGCGCGCGGATGTCACATCCGCGGAACGTTACTCATAGCGAAGTGCTTCGATCGGATTGAGTTTCGACGCCTTTGCGGCCGGGAGAATGCCGAAGATGACGCCGAGGACGGAACAGAAACCGACCGCGATGAGGACTGCCCAGATTGGTGTGTGGACGGGGGGCAATTCGAAGAATCGCTTCAGCGCGAAACGCGCGATATTGGCCAGCAGGTAGCCACCGATGATGCCGACGATTCCGCCGAGCGCGGAAAGTGCGATCGCTTCGATGAGGAACTGCAGCAGGACGTCGCGGCGTCGCGCACCCATCGATTTGCGAATACCGATCTCGCGCGTTCGCTCGGTGACGGAGACGAGCATGATGTTCATGATCCCGATGCCGCCGACGAGCAGCGCCACGCCGACGACGGCCGCCAGCACGCCGGAGGTCGTCATCAGCACGGTCGAGATCGTCTTCATCAGCTCTTCCTGCGTCGTGATCTGAAAGTCGTCAGCCTGATCTTTCTTCAGATGATGGCGCGCCCGAAGAATCTCGCGAACCTGATCTTTGGCGAGATCGATGTCGTCGCGATTGTGCGTCTGGAGCAGCAGCGGCAACCGTTGCATTCGATCGGTCCCGTAAATCGCGGCGGCCGTCGCGAACGGAATGTAGATGACGTCGTCGGGATCGTTCCCGATCGACCCTCCCCGCTTCTCCATCTGCCCGACGACCGTGAACGTCGTCCCATCGATCTGAATCATCGGCGCCCCGCCCTGCGGCAGCCGAAGAAGACGCGCGACCTCCGCGCCAACGACACAAACCCGCTTCTTCGTCTCTTCATCAAGCGGCGTAAAAAACCGCCCATGCCCCACCCACTGATTCACCACTTCCTGGTAACTCTGACTGACGCCAAAAAGAGATGTGTCGTGATGCACGTCGCCATACTTGAGCGACCCGTTGGAGATAAACAGCGGAGTGAATTCCTTAACCGCAGTCGCCCCCCGCCGCACCGCCACCGCATCGTCGTAAGTCAATGTAGGCGCCGCAATAAACGGATTCCGCTGAGAAGCAGAAAAGTCGGGAATGACACGGATGAAGGTCGACCCGACGTTCTCGAGTTGCTGGGAGATCTGGTACTGCAACCCCTGGACGAGCGAGACGACGGCGATTACGGCGGCTACGCCGACCATTACGCCAAGCACGGTTAACACGGACCGCATCTTGTTGGCGAAGATGGCTCTGACGGCGATCCTTAAGTTTTCTATGAGCATTTCAGAGGTGCTGAGTGCTGAGTGCTGAGTGCTGAGTCGGGGACGCGGTGCGCCCAAGCGCGCCGTGCAGCTTGCCGATGATGCGCGCGACTTCTTCCGCCTCGGCGAGCGCAGTGGTCAGCGCTTTATCGGAAATGTAGCCAACGTCGTTCGCGATGTAGAGCTGCGTGCGCAGTTCCGCGCATGAAGCGCGAGCAATCGTCAGGAAACGACGGAACTCAGTGCGATGCCACCGCTCAAATCCCTCGGCAATGTTGGACGGAACGCTGATCGCCGCGCGCCGAATCTGATCGCGCAGAGCGAAGTCCGAGGAGAACGCGCGCTGGGCTGACAAGCGATAAACCTCTCGCACGAGTGCACGCGCCTTCTGCCAGGCGACAAGCTCCTCGAATCGCGTTGCGGTCTTACTCATCGAATACTCATCGTTCCCCGACTCAGCACTCTGCACTCAGCACTCAGCACCGGCGTATCAATCAGCGATACGACCGTCACGAATGTGGACAACGCGCCGCGCTTCCTTCGCAACATCGTCTTCATGCGTAACCATAATGATCGAGTTGCCGCGTGAGCTCAGTTCGCGGAACAAATCGAGAATCTCCCGTCCCGTTTGCGAATCCAGGTTTCCGGTCGGCTCGTCGGCAAGAAGCAGCGACGGTTTGTTTACCAGCGCTCGCGCGATCGCTACGCGCTGTCGCTGTCCGCCGGACAGTTCGTTCGGCTGGTGGGTCATCCGGTCGCCCAGTCCGACTGCAACGAGCGCTTCCTCGGCCATCTGGCGGCGCTCGGCGCGGGGGATTTTGGCGTAGATCAGCGGGAGCTCGACGTTCTGCAGAGCGGTCGTTCGCGCCAGGAGGTTGAACGTCTGGAAGACGAAGCCGATCTTCTTGTTGCGGACGGCTGCCAGCTCGTCGTCGTTCATTGTTTCTACGGCGATGCCATCCAGGAAATAGCGGCCGGCGCTTGGGGTGTCGAGGCAGCCGATGATGTTCATCAGCGTCGATTTACCGGAGCCGGACGGTCCCATGATCGCGACGTATTCGCCTGGATCGATGGTCAGGTTCACGCCGCGCAGCGCGTAGATCTCCTGCGGTCCGAGTTGATAAACGCGCGTCAGCTCATGCATCTCGATGAGGTGCGCTGCGGCGTGCTGTTCGACGGGGATCGCGCTCATTTGTCTTTCTCTTTCTCGTCTTTGTCGGACGACTTCGTTTCTTTGACGATCTTCACCGCGTCGCCGTCGCGCAGCTTTTTCAGAATTCGGAACGGTCCGGTGACGATCTGCTCGCCGGCTTTGATGCCGGTCGCGATCACGACGCGCGTTGCGTCGCTGATCCCGGTCGTCACTTCCGTCTGCTTCACTTTGTCGTTCGCCACCACAAATACGTATTTCTTCTTCGGCAGGTTCTCTGAATCGAGATCGTCAGGCTTCGCGCCCGGCACCCGCTCGACCACTGACTGGATCGGCACCGCGATCGAGTTCGCCACGCTGCTCGTCACGATCGACACCTGCGACGTCATTCCCGGCCGCAGCCGCTCGTCGGGATCGTCGATCTGCACCTTCACGCGAAAGTACCGGATGCCGGTGCCGCCGTTCTGCCGGACCGCCGCCGAGCTGCCGATCTCACTGACGTGTCCGCGGTAATCGTGATCGCTCACCGCATCGACATGAACCTTCGCAGCCTGGCCGCCGCGGATGCCGACGACTTCTGTCTCATTCACCTCCGCGACGACGAGAATCTCCGAGAGGTCGGCGATCACGGCGATCACCGAGCCGGGATTGTTCATCGTCCCGGTGATGACCACTTCCCCTTCGCGCGCGTTGAGTTCCACGACCTTGCCGTCGATCGGCGAGAGCAGCGTCGTGTGCGAGAGATCGGTCTCCGCCTGCAGCAGTCCGGCCTGCGCCTGGCGCACGCCTTCTTCCGCCGAGCCGTATGCGGCGCGCGCGTTGTCGAGGTCAAGCCGCGCGCGATCGAAGATCTCCTGCGCCTGAATCCCCTGCCGGCGCATGTTCATCGCGCGTCCATACGACGCCTCGGCGTTCGCCATCGCGGCGCGGGCGCGGATCACTTCGATCCGCCGGTTCGCCACGTCGGCGCGTCGCGCATCACGCTGTGCGAGATACGCCGGCTTCTCCAGCTCGACGAGCTTCTGTCCCTTTTTCACGAG
Source organism: Acidobacteriota bacterium (assembly GCA_025463165.1). Lineage (GTDB taxonomy): Bacteria > Acidobacteriota > Thermoanaerobaculia > Gp7-AA8 > Gp7-AA8 > JAOBAU01. The sequence continues at coordinate 5,415 of JAOBAU010000160.1, forward strand.
GTCGCCCTCGTTGAAGTAGAGATGATCGATCTTGCCGATCACGTGCGCGCTGATGTTCACCTTGAAGCGCGGATCGATCTCGCCCGGCGCCGTGACCACCGCCTCGATCTGTTGCACCTTCGCCGGTTCGGCATAGACGTCCACTCCTTTCGGAGCGTTGCCGCGGATGCTGAAGACGATGATGAGGATCAGAGCGACGGCGATTGCAATGCCGGCGACTGCACGCCGATTCACGAACCAGACCCCACTCTCATCTGCCCGATGGCCGGTCCGACCAGCTTCACCAGCGTGCCGAGCACCCACATCGTCAGGACGATCGCCGCCGACTTCGCTTTCGAGAAATTCGACATGCGCGCGAACCCGACCACGAGCAGGAACAACGTCCAGAACGTGAAGACGTCGAAAGAGCTGACGAGCGCGAACAGCAACGGCTGCGTCTTCATGCTGAACAAGAATCCGAGGTTTGAACGGATTGGCTCCTGCATGTCCATGAGCGTGATCGTCGGCCGCATGGACAGGACGACGAGCGCGATGACCGAGCGAATCAGTTGCGGCATCCACGAATACAACACGATCGAGAACGCCTGCGGAAACTCTCCGTCGCCGCCGAAGATCCGGAACGCGACGAGCAGCAGCATGGCCATGATTACGAGGACCAGGATTCCCAGCAGCGGAGCCACGTAGAACACCGCTTTCGTGATTGCGACGGCGAACTTCATCGCCTGCGCGTCGATAGGACGTCCCTGCGCTTCCATCGCCTCGCGCATGCTCGCGGCGAAATCGAGTCGCGAGCCGAGCAACACAACGCTGCCGATCGAAAGCACGACCATGATCAGCAGCGGCACGAGCCAGTCGGGACGCCGCACGATGCTCTTAAACGTTTCGTCGGGGGCTGTGAGCACCCCGACGATTCGCTGAAAAGAGCTCGGTTCCGGTTCCGGCGGAATCGCGGCCGGAGGCGCTTCCGCCATCTCACTCACTGTTTCTTATCCTCGGGCGTCGCCTCTTTGTCATGCGCCGCGTACGTCAGCGACTTGTACTTGTCGAAGCGCGGGAAAAACACCGGCTCTTCAACCTGCTCCGGATCTTCGGTCGCAATGTGACGGACTTCAAGCAGATCGCCGACCGCGCGGTGATACGCGGCGAGCGCCTGGTTGTAGCTGACCAGCGCCTGCAGCTCGCGCGCTCGCGCGTCCGAAAGCTGCTGCTGTACCTGCAGCACCTGGAAGTTCGTGGTCATGCCGTTCTCGTAGCGTTTGCGCTCCGCGTCGAGGTTCTGCTCGGCCGCTTCACGCGCTGCACGCGACGCGGAGATTTCCTTCGCGGCGGTGTCGATCGCGCGCGCGGTTGCACGAACGTCGATGGCGATGTTCTGCCTCGTCTGCGTTCCCTGCAGCCGGACGCGTTGCACTTCCAGCTCGCTGCGCCTTGCTTCCGCGCGCGCGGCGATGTTGAAGACCGGGATTCCGACGTTGACGCCGAGGTTCCATCCGGGAAGGTCTCTGCGGAAAACCTGTTCGACCGCGTTGCCGAAATTGGTGCTCGATACTTCCTGGCCAGCCGAGTTGATGACCCGTCCCGCCGAGCCGCTGAGGTTGTAGCCACCGACGATGTCGAACTGCGGCAGCACCTGATTGCGTGCGTAGAGATACTGGATGCGGCTGTTGTC
>JAOBAU010000162.1 GCA_025463165.1 Acidobacteriota bacterium
TTTTCGGTTCGCTCATCGTCTCCCGCACGACTCGCAATGGCACGACCGACGACCGCGCACAAACGGCAGTCGCGTACGTCGCTCGCTTTCCCGTCCTCTCGCTGCGCGCGATTCTTCTCCGTCCGACGCTCACCGTCGCCGCCGTTTCCGGCCGCGGCCGCGATGGCGTGAACGTCATCAATCCCGCCATCGAAGCGTACTGGCACGACCCGAAGACGGAAGTGAACGTGCACCTGATCTGGAGTCCGCAAACGACGCGCGACGGCGTGCAGAACTGGCGCACCAAACATCAGCTGGCGTTCTTCGTCGACTCCGCGATCTTCGCGCGGCTGTTCGGCATGCTCGCGGCGCCGGCGAAGGATTGAGCCAGCAGCCACGCGCACGCGGACGCCGAGAACACCGAGGCATCGAGCGGCGATTTGATCCCTGCAGAAAGCGCCATCGCGGTGCCGAAGATCGCGAGGAGGATCGCGGCGGCGAGCGCGGTTTGACGCACGCGAAATCCCACGATGAGCGCGATGCCGATGAGCGTCTCGGCGGTGGTCGCGGCCACGGCGAGGAATGGATATGTCGCCGGCGGCAGGAACGAGTTCACCTCGCCCGTGTAGCGGATGAACTCCGCGAATGGATGCGGGCCGCGATCGAAGCACAGTCCGAATCGCGCCGCGACCGCGGAGAGGAACGCGGCGCCGAGTGCGAGCCGCGCGTAGCGGATCGCCATCCACCGGCCCTTCATTGCAGGTTCCGCGGCGCGAGGTTGTGCTCTTCGCAGTAGCGCACGTAAATGTCGCGCAGCGATGATGCGGTGTCGCGGCGCAGCACCTCATCGTTGTCGCCGAGGTACTCCATCGCGCCGAAGGAGGTGATGTGGACGATCACCGGCTCGTCGCCGACCGCCATCCAGGAATCGACGTTGCCGGCCGGCTCGAAAACGTACGCGCCCGGTCCGACGATCTCGCCGGTCTCGAGGAGTTGTCGCGAGCCGGAGAGATTGAAGCCGTGCACGTCGCCGAGATGGCGATGGCGCGGCGCGATCGTGCCCGGCTCGAGGCGAAGGAGGAGGACGCGGCCGCGATCGTTCGGGAAGAAGCGCAGTGGTTTGAACGACTCGCCGGGACCGAGCGGGATCCACGGAATCGATTCGCTGTCGAGCGCCTGTGAGTTGTAGTTTGCCGGTACGTTCATGACATCTCCTTTTCGAAACGCATGATCGCTCCGAAAGCGGCTCTGACAAAGATCCACAATTGACAAACTTCACCGGGCCAAGTTTCACTGACGGGCGATGGAGCTGCACGTTCATCTCGAAGGACGCGACGAGCTCGCGCGGCAGATCTATCAGCAACTGCGCGCGGCGATTCTCAGCGGCCGTGTCGCGCGCGGCGAGAAGTTGCCGCCAACGCGCGAGCTGGCGCGACGGCTGGCCGTCTCGCGCAACACGGTGAGCCTCGCGTACGAATGGCTGGTCGCCGAGGGATTGCTGTCGGGCAGGAGTGGGGCGGGAAGTTTTGTGGAGAGCGATCCGGTGGCGCGCGCGTCACGGCCTCGCGCCGGCGTTCCAATCCGCCATCGCGCGGTGTGGGATTCGATCGACGCGCCGCCGCTTCGCGAACAGGCGCCGCGCTACGACTTCGGCGTCGGCATGCCGGACGCCGCGCTCTTCCCGTACGAAACGTGGCGCCGTCTGCTCGCGCGTCAGATTCGTGCGTCGAAGCTGAACGCGGAGTACGGCGATGCGGCCGGACATCCGAAGCTGCGCGCCGGGATCGCGCGCTACGTCGCGGTGAGCCGCGGCGTAAATGCGAGCGCGGACGACGTGATCGTCACGAACGGCGCGCAGCAGGCGTTCGATCTCATCGCGCGCGTGCTGCTCGAGCCGGGAATGCGAGTCGCCGTCGAAGAGCCAGGCTATCCGCCGCCGCGGCAACTCTTCGCATCGCTCGGCGCGCGCGTCGCTGCGATCGCCGTCGATGACGAAGGGCTCGACGTCGACGCGCTGCCGAACGACACGCGTCTCGTCTACGTCACGCCATCGCATCAGTTCCCGCTCGGTTTACCGATGTCGCCCGCGCGCCGCGCCGCGCTGCTGGCGTGGGCGGAGCGGCGCAACGCGGTGATCGTCGAGGATGACTACGACAGCGAGTTCCGCTTCGGCGGGCGGCCGCTCGAAACGCTGCAGGCGATGGATCGCGCCGGCCGCGTGATCTACGTCGGCTCCTTTTCGAAATCTCTCCTCCCATCCCTCCGCCTCGGCTTCCTCATCGCGCCGCCCTCGCTCCTCGCGCCGTTGCGCGCCGCGAGTTACGTCGCCGGCTGGTACGCGCAATGGCCGGCGCAACTCGCACTCGCATCGTTCATCGATGAAGGACTGCTCGCGCGGCACGTCCGAAAAATGCGCCGCGTCTACGCCGAGCGCCACGACCGCATCCTGCAAACGCTCCTCACCGACTTCGCGAAGTGGCTGACGCCCGTGCCATCAGTGACCGGCATGCACCTCGCCGCAAGATTGCGTCGCGGCGGCATTCGCCTCGAGCGTGAGCTCGCCGAGCGCGCGTTCGCGAACGGAGTCGGCTTCGATCGGCTCTCCGCTTACTGCACGACTGGCCGCGGTCAGCCTGGTCTCGTCCTCGGCTACGGCGCGATTGCGACGTCGCGAATCGACGAAGGGCTGCGGCGTTTGCGTGACTGTTTCTGATGAGCTGGACGCTGTGCCGCGGCGCTCCGTACTCTGACTTCATGAAACGAATCTTCCTCGCGCTGGCGATCGCGTTCCTTTCGCTCAATGTTTCCGCGGCCGCGATTACGTCGATCTCGCCGCCGGCCGGCACCGTCAGCGGCGGCGATACGATCGTGATTACGGTCGATACGCCGCTGCATTCGTGTCAAATCTGCTCGCCGCCGGTTGTGCTCGCGGCGGTGACGTTCGGCGGCGTGCCGGCGCGCCTCGTATCAGGATTCGGCAACACGATCTTCGCGGTCACGCCGCCGCACGCCGCGGGAACCGTCGCCGTCGCAGTGTCCTCCGCGGACGTTCCGTACGGCACCGCGCAATTCACGTTCGCGGGCTGGGGCGGTCCGATCTCGCAGTCGAACTACGAGCGGATCCTGGTTCCGCTCGCACTGCCGGCGGGACGCATCGTGCCGGGAGCGTTCGGCTCGCAGTGGACGACGGAAATGTGGGTCAGCAACCGGAGCGAGTTTTCAGTCGATCTCTTCAACGACGTTTCGTGCACGGTCGTTTGTCCGCAGTTCCTCGTCGCCGATCCGCCGTATCCGCAACTGGCGCCGAAGAGCGTGACGAAAGTCGAGCCGCTCGACGCCGGCGGCGGCGTGGCGTTTGTCTATTACCTGCAGAAGACGTATGCGAATGACGTCAGCTTCTCGCTGCACGTCGCGGACGTATCGCGATCGAAAGAGAACGCAGGCACGGAGCTCGGCGTCGTGCGCGAGCACGACTTCCGCGGCCCCGAATTCGACATCCTCAACGTTCCGATCGATGACGTTTCACGCGCCGCGCTGCGCGTCTACGATCCCGATTCCCACAATGGGATCTTCGCCGACGTCTCGGTCTATTCGATGACGACCGGCGCACTGCTCGGATCGACGACCGTCACGATGCAGCTGCCGGTGCCGCGCGCCGCGACGACGAACGCCATGGTCGTGCCGCCGTTCGCGACGTTTGCGCAGCTCGCCGATCTGCGCGCGGCGTTCCCGTCACTCACCGCGGGACGCGTGCGCGTCAACATTCAGGCACGCGGCACCGCGCACGCGTGGGCATTCGTGTCGGTGACGAACAACGCCACGCAACTGATCACGACGTATCGTCCGGAGTAGCGCGTCAGATCACGCTTTTGATGTCGCCGGGACGGCGCAGCATCTTGTCGACTTCGAACGCGTGCATCTCTTCCTGATGGATCATCTGGCGCGCGTATTCTTCGAGCCAGACGCTCTTGCCGGCCACGAGCTCGAGCAGCTCTTTGTACATGCGGATTCCGGTGCGTTCGTTCTCGAGCGCTTCGCGCAGGATGTCGCCGACGTCGTGCTTGTGCGTTTCGAGGAGCGGTCCGATGCCGAGCGATGGATGTTCGCCGAGCGCCGTAACGATCTCGCCGGCCTGCGTTGCGTGCGCCATCGATTCGTTGGCCTGCTCGCGCAGCCACGACACGATCGGAATGCGGTTGTAGCCGAAGATCATCAGCGAGTAATGCGTGTAGCGAACCGCGCCGGCCAGCTCCGCTTCGAGGATCCGGTTAAGCGCCTCGACGACCTTCTGTTTATCGAAATCCATCGTCATTCCTCCTGCGACGGCACATCGTACGACGAAGCGAGCGCGCCAAGTGCGGGGCCGGTGAGACGGAAGATCGTCCACTCGTCGACCGCATTCGCGCCGAGCGATTTGTAGAAGTCGATGGCCGGCGTGTTCCAGTCGAGCACGGCCCATTCCACCCGTCCGCACTCACGCTCGATGGCGATCTGCGCGAGCCGCGCCAGCAAAGCTTTGCCGTAGCCGCGGCCGCGCATTGCCGGATCGACGAAGAGATCTTCGAGGTAGATGCCGGGCCGCGCGAGGAAGGTCGAGTAGTTGTGAAAGAAGAGCGCGAACCCCACCGGCCTGCCGTCTTCTTCACCGATCAACACCTCGGCGGCCGGCTTGACGCCGAACAGCGTTTCGCGGATTCGTTCTTCGGTTGCGACGACGCGATCCTCGAGTTTTTCGTAGCGCGCCAGCTCGACGATGAAGCGGAAGATGAGCGCGACGTCGTCCGGCGTCGCATTGCGAATCGCGAAGGTCATAGGCGGCGAATGATACCCTCCGGCGCGTGCGTAAACTGCTCCTCGCCGCGTTGCTGTTCATCGCTGTTGCCGCTGCTTTGCACGCGGCGCCGCCGAAGCGTCCGACGCCGAATGAACGGCGCTACACGATTCAGGTTACGGACGAGATGCGGCGCCACAGCCGCATCGGCGACACGTTGTACGGCGTCTGGACCGTTTACGAGTTGCTCGTGCTCGGCGCCATTCTCGCCACCGGCTGGTCCGCGAAATTGCGCAACATCGCCGCGAGGCTGGTGCCGTGGCGTTACGCGCGAGTGCCGCTCTGGTTCACTCTTTTTTCACTGACGACGACGCTGCTCTATTTCCCGATCTGGTATTACGCCGGCTACATCGTTCCGCATCAATTCGGCCTGACGCATCAGACGTTTCCGGCGTGGCTCGGCGATCTCGCGAAAGGACTCGGCGTCGATCTCGCGATCGGCATCATGTTGTCGATTCTCGTCACGCTGGCAATGCGGATGTTCAAACGCTGGTGGATCGCCATCTGGCTCGGCTCGATCCCGCTGATGATCGTCGGTGTCGTGATCTGGCCGCTGTTCATCGACCCGCTCTTCAACAAATTCGTGCCGCTGCAGGACGCGCATTTGCGCGAGTTGCTGCTCACGGAAGCGCAGCACGCCGGAATTGAAGACGGGCGCGTTTACGAAGTCGACAAATCGAAGCAGACGAACGAAATGAACGCGTACGTGACCGGCATCGGTCCGAGCAAGCGAATCGTCTTGTGGGACACGCTGCTGGCGAAAATGGACGACGGCGAAATTCTCGCGGTGATGGGCCACGAAATGGGCCACTACGTGTTGAATCACCTCTGGAAAGGTTTGTCGTTCGCGATCTTCATTGCGCTGATCACGTCATGGTGCGCACAATTCTTTTTCGAGCGCGGCATAATTCGATGGAACCTTGCTACCGAGCGCGGTGATCCCGCCGCACTGCCGCTATTACTGGCGGTGGTGTCCGCGGTGACGTTCCTCTTATCGCCCGCGATCAGCGGATTTTCGCGTTACACGGAACATGAGGCGGACGTCTTCAGCCTGCAATTGACGAACGACAACCACGCCGCCGCCAGCTCATTCGTGAAATTAGCCGAGGATTCGAAAGTGAATCCGTGGCCGACGCCGCTGATGAAGTACTGGCGTTACTCGCACCCGCCGCTGGGGGAGAGAGTCAGGTTCGCGCTGGAGTGGAAAGGGGATATTTCGCAACCAGCCACGCACCCAGCGCAACGCCGATGAATCCTGCACCCAATGTCGCGAAGTGCGTCGCCGCTCCCTGCAGTGCGCCGCGGCCGTAATAGAGCGCGATCAGTGTCTCAGACGCCATAACGGCGATGACCGCGCCGAGCAAATACGCCGCCGGTCTCGCCCGCAGTCGCAATGCAACGATGACTCCTATGATGCCGCCACGAGTTGCCAAACCGTTCCCGGCACCGCGACCGGCGTAAGAAACCGCACGAGAATAAATCCGACGATCCAGAAGATCGCCAGTGCCAGTACATTAACGCCGATCGCCATCGCGGGATTACGTGAAGAATTCGCCTCGCTCATGAAGTCCTCCGTTTAGCTGATTAGCCCGAGCAATAACCGTTGCTGCCGTTGCAGTGTTCGGGGCCGGTAAGGCCGCCGCAGAAATCCTGTTGAGGATCAGTATTGCAGCCACAGAGCCAGGAAATGTGCCGCAATGGGAGTTCCGTGGTGGGAATCTGTTCGACGCCGCCGCTCCGGAGCAGCGTCATCGTTGTTTCCGGCTCGCCCAACTTCACGAATACGGCCGCGATCCAGCTCGGTGGAAAGACGGGAGCCGCGCGTTGCTGGAGTTCGCGCGTTTGGGCCGTGAAGTCTTCGCTGGTCGCATTACCTTCCATGGTGCCGGCAGCGAGCAAACCGAGTGCCTCGTATACGACGGAGCGCTGCTCGTGGTCGAGCTCCGGATGCTGGTTGATGAAGTGTTCCAATTGAACGGTCCAGAGCATCAATATGCGAATTTGCGAAGCGAGTCGTGAACGAGTTCTCCGGCATTGGCGGGATGAACGCTCATCAGGGCGACAATTGCCGGGAGCGCCGCGGAGATGGCTCGTGTCAGTGTCATTCCATCCATGTCTCCGCAATATTAGGGGAGACCGAACGGAACTTTTCTCTACCCCGTAGAAAAATTACTGAACCGCGCGCCGCATCACCACAACGTCAGTTGTAAACCCATGCGTCGTGGTGTACTTCTGCACGTCAATCTCCCTGAATCCGCGGGCGAGCCAGAAGCGGCGCGCGAATTCATTGTGGACAACGACGCCGATGTAGATCGTCTGTGCAGCGCACGACGCGAGCCACTCGCGCGTTGCTTCGAAAATCCGCGTACCGGCTCCGCCGTTGCGCGCGGCGGGATCGAGCAGCAGCAGTCCGATCCACCACGTTGCTTCTTTGCGCGGGTCGCGTAAGAGCTGCACCACTCCCTCCAGGCGCTCGCGCCAGAATCCGAATAAGACCAGGTCATCGAAGGCGAAGCCTTCCGGAACGTGCGTCAGTTCCGTCAACGCCGCATCAGCTCGCGGCGGTCCGCCTTCGCAGAGCTCGAAGAAATCCGCCGCGCGCTCGAAGATATCCTGCAATTCCGACGCGTCATCGACCGTCAGCCGCGCGACGCGAAACCCGTCGACGTTCACACTCTTCGCGCGGTGTCGCGCAGCCGCTCCACTAACAGCTCGCACATCGCGACGGAGAATTTCGCGAGGAGTTGCGGATCGAACGCCAGCGCTTCTGACAGCGTCTTCTTGTCCCACGCGCGGACGATCGTCTTCTCGGCGGCGCGCACTGACGTCGAGCGCGGCGAGTCATCGATGAATGACACTTCGCCGAGGACGTCGCCGCCGCCGACGGTTGCGACGACCGTCTCCGCGCCGCCGCGGCTTGCGATGATCTCGAGAATCCCCTCATCGACCGCGAAGAGGCGCGAATCTTCTTCCGCCTGGCCGATCAGATAATCGCCTTCGACGATCGTGACGAGCTCGCCGATCTTTTCGATGTGCTGCCGCTCTTCGTCGGTGAAGTAACGGAACAGCGGATGATCGGACTGCAGCGCAAACAGTTTGTTCATGCGGCGCTCATGTTACTGCCAGCGAACGGTCCACTCGCAGTACGGACCGCCCTTAGCGTAGCAATGTGTCTGCTGCGCATCGACCGATTTGGCGCCGGTCAGTTCCGCCATTCGCTCGATCCATCCGGTGAGCCGCGAACATCCCGCGATCTCCGATGGAAAATCCGACAGCCGGATGCGCGCGCCGCGATCGGATTGCTCGAGCACCTGCAACTCGCCGCGGTTGTAGAGCGAGCTCCACATCTGCGACGCCTTCGACATCAACGCCGCCGGCGTCAGCACGCGCGCGAAGAATTTGTAGATGCCTTTCACCGCATCGGACGCCGCTTCGCGCCCCGCGCGGCGCGCGAACGCTTCCACCGGTTCGTTGCGCGCTTTCGCCGCCGCTTCCGTGAAGAGATTGAGCGCGTGAACCGGAATGGTTTCGGTGGCGAGAATGATTCGCTGCAGCCTTGCGGCGTACTCAGGCGGAAGTGATCCGAGCGCGGCCGTTCGCTGCTCCGGCGTCAGTTCGGAGTCGATGAATTTCTGCAGACTGCGGACCGGAGAACCTTTGACGGTAACGCTCTCGTCGACGGCCATTGCGCCCCTCACTCACACGAAAAATTCACTCGGATTGCGCCGAGTATAATCCCGCTCCTCACGCGAGGAGGCTGTATGACCGAGGGGAGCAACGTCATCGAAGCGGCGGAAGCGAGCAACGAACCAAAGCTCGGAGCGAAGGACAAGCTCGAAGAGCTTTGCGTGAACACGATCCGCTTCCTCGCGGTCGACGGCGTCGAGAAGGCGAAGTCCGGTCATCCCGGCACGCCGATGGGGATGGCCGACATGGCCTTCGTCATCTGGACGGAGTTTCTTCGCCACGATCCGGCCGATCCACACTGGAAGAATCGCGATCGCTTCGTCCTCTCCGCCGGCCACGCGTCGATGCTGCTCTATTCGATGCTGCATCTGACCGGCTATCCCGACATGACGCTCGATGAGCTGCGCAATTTCCGCCAGTGGGGATCGCGCACCGCCGGCCATCCGGAGTACGGCCACGCGTCGGGAATCGAAGTGACGACCGGTCCGCTCGGACAGGGATTCGCGCACGCGGTCGGAATGGGACTCGCGCAGAAAATGCTCGCGGCGCGCTTCCCCGGCGACGCGACGTTCAAGCCGGTCGATCACTACATCTATTGCATCTGTTCGGACGGTGATCTCGAAGAAGGAATCAGTTCCGAGGCCGCCTCACTCGCCGGTCACCTCGGGCTCGGCAATCTCATCTATCTCTACGATGACAACAAGATCTCGATCGAAGGCGACACGCGGCTGTCGTTTTCCGAGGATGTGAAGAAGCGTTTTGAATCGGCACACTGGCATGTGCAGACGATCGACGGCCACGATCGCGACGCCATTCGCAAGGCCATCAAAAAAGCGCAGAAGGTGACGGACAAGCCATCGATGATCATCTGCCGGACGATCATCGGCTGGGGCTCGCCGAAGTATCACGGCACCGCGCGCGCGCATGGCGAGCCGCTCGGCACCGACGAAGTGAAAGCGACGAAAACGGCGCTCGGCTGGCCCGAGGAACCGACGTTCTATGTGCCCGACGAAGTGCGCGAGGAGTTCCGCCGCAAGACGAAGAAGCAGTCGCGCGCGCGCAAGGTCTGGGAGAAGGCGTACGGCGAGTGGAAGACGCGCGAAGGGCAGAAAGCGACGGAGTACGAGGCGTACTGGAATCACTCGCTGCCTGCTGATTTCGCGATGCAGCTCGTCGAAGCGGGCAAGTCGGACAAAGGTCTGGCGACGCGTGCGCTGTCAGGACAGGTCATCCAGAAGCTCGCATCGATTGCGCCGTTCGTCGTCGGCGGCTCCGCCGATCTCGCGCCGTCGACGTCGACACTGATGAAGGACGCGGGCAGCATCGAGCGTCCGAAAGACAGCGAGACGAAACCGCCGGCCGAGGATTTGTTCAGGGGCCGCAATCTGCACTTCGGAATTCGCGAGCATGCGATGGGCGCGATCGTGAACGGCCTCACGTTGTACGGCTCATTCAGCGCGTTCGGCGCGACGTTCCTCATCTTCAGCGACTACATGCGCGCGTCGGTGCGCATCGCCTGTCTGATGAACATCCCGTCGATCTTTGTCTACACGCACGATTCCGTTTTCCTCGGAGAAGACGGGCCCACGCACCAACCGATCGAGCAGCTCTTCTCGCTGCGCCTCATCCCGAACATGACGCTCTTCCGTCCCGCGGATGGCGTCGAGACCGCGATGGCGTGGGCGTGGGCGGTGGGGAAGAGTCATGGGCCGTGCGTGCTCGTCTTCACGCGACAGAAACTTGATCCGCTCGCGCGCGGTGAGTCCGATCCGCACGAAGTGTGGCGCGGCGCGTATCTGCTCGATGGATACAAAGAAGGCGACATCACCTTCATTGCGACCGGTTCGGAAGTGCCGCTGGCCGTGAAAGCCGCGGATCTGCTGAAAGCGGATGGGGTCGCGTCACGCGTCGTGTCGGCCCCAAGTCTCGATCTCTTCGATCGTCAGGATGTTGACTATCAGAATTCGGTGCTCGGTGATCGCAGCCGCATCGTCGCCATCGAAGCCGGCCGCAGCGACGGCTGGTACAAGTACGTGAATCACGACGCGCTGGTGATCGGCATCGATCGTTTCGGCGCCAGCGCGCCCGCCGAACAGATCGCTGAGCACCTTGGGTTTACGCCGGAGAAGGTAGCGGAACGCGTCCGCGCCTGGCGGAAGTAAGTGTGGGGGCGGGCGTCCGATTCCGTCGTCGATCGTCACACTTGGCGCCGTTGCCGCTGTGCGACGACTGTCGCAGGACCGGCGCGCATCGTCGGTCGAGCTGACGATCTACAGCGTCAGCGCGCTGCTGACGTCAGTGCGTCACGATGAAGACACGAGCTATCACCTGGTGATCAGCGATGGCGCGCGCGCGGCTCGATGAACGATTCGGAAAGTTGGCCGGCACGAAGGCGGTGGCCATCGACGGGACGCTGACAGGAGTCGGTTTCTTCGAGCGAATCGGTCGTGATGCGGGTGACGCGTTGAACGGTTTTCGGCTCGCGCCGATCATCGATGTCACGTTCGGCACGGAGCATCCGGTTGCCGCGCCGAAACGCCGGAGAAGTGCGAGTCCGCAGGCGTGCAACGTTCCATCCGTGGATCTCACGGTATCGAAAGCGTCAGCCTGCGCCGGAGAGCTCGTGAGCGTGGCGTGGCAGGCTTCGGATCCCGCGCGATCGTGGTCGTCGATGGCGTCGCGACCAGTTTGCCGGCGAGCGGCACGCGGAACGTCATCGCGAACGAGTCGCGGTATTTCACCGCGCACGCGACGTCGACCTGCGGTCGCGGCCCGGAAACGGCGGTGCCCTGCCGGTCTCGCTCAAATCGTCCGCTACGCTGAGCGGGCCGTCTTCGCTCGTGCAGGGACAAACAGCGACGCTGAATGTGTTCGTGATCAACGCGACGTCGTGGACGGTGCGGTCGACATCGGGCAATCCGATCGCTACGCCTGGCGGAAACGCGAACGGCTCGTTCGCGCTCGGTTAAACGGCGCAGCGTACGGGCGCCGATACGCTGACACTTGCCCCAACCACAACCGCAGCCGCAACCACAGCCAACCGGCGGGTTGCGTTGCTGCGACGGCACCTTGTCGCCTTCCTGTTTCAGCTGCGCATCAAAGCGAGGCTGTTGCAGTTCGCATGGCGGTGTTTGCGGTTGTCCGGAGCGCCGCGGTTTCCTCCCGACCTCCTGCTGCATCCAACGCAGCAGGAGGTTCCCCATGAACATCAGGAGATCACTCATCGGCTTGTCGCTGCTGCTCGCGGCGGTTGGCGCACAGGCGTCGCCGGTTCGGCGACCCGTCATTCAG
>JAOBAU010000257.1 GCA_025463165.1 Acidobacteriota bacterium
TGAAGGTTGATGAGGAATACTACGAATCGCTGAAATCGCTGTGTTATTTACGGTAAAACCTGGTGCTGAGTGCTGAGTGCTGAGTGCTGCGTATAGGCACTCCGAGCGAAGCGACTCAGCACTCTGCACTCAGCACTGACAAAGGAGCTTCGATGCGCAAAACCCTCGCACTGTTAACCCTCTTGTTTGCAGCAGCAGCCTCCGCACAACAGCACCCGATGTCTTTTACCGACCTCGCCGCCATCAAACGCGTCGGCACTCCCCGCGTTTCGCCTGACGGGTTGTGGGTCGCGTACGACCTCTCGTCGATCGATCTCGGCGGGAACAAACGGACGGCGGCGATCTGGCTGGTGCCGGCCGCGGGCGGCGAGGCGCGGCGGATCACTGATGGCGTGAAGCAGGATGAATCGCCTTCGTGGTCGCCGGATGGGAAATCGATCGCGTACGTTTCGAATCGCGAGAGCGATCCGAAGCAGATCTATGTGTATGACATCGCGACAGCGAAGAGCCGGAAGGTCACGTCGCTTTCCGGCGGCGCGGGCTCCTTCACGTGGCTGCCGGATGGCAGCGGCTGGCTCGTCACTTCCGACGTTTATCCGGAATGCGGCGTCGATCCGGCCTGCCACAAATCGCACGCCGATGCTGATGCGAGCAAGCCGTCGGGCGCGCGCGTCATTACGAGTCTGCTCTATCGCCACTGGAAGTCGTGGCAGGATCCGACGCGAACGCACATCATCTTCGCACCGTTCACGTCGACCGCGGCAACGCGCGACCTGACGCCCGGCGCCTTCAGCGCGCCGCCCTTCTCGCTCGGCGGCGGCGATGAGTTCGACATCTCTCCCGATGGCAAAGAGCTCGTCTACGCCAGCGACACGCAGAAGAATCCTGAGACGTCGACGAACTCTGATCTCTTCCTCGTCGCACTGACCGACGGAACCGCGAAACGGATCACCACGCGCACCGGCGCCGACACCGCGCCGAAATATTCGCCTGACGGGAAGTACATCGCGTGGCGTTCGCAGTCGCGCGCCGGCTACGAATCAGATCAGTTCGAGCTGTGGCTTTACGATCGCGCGGCAGGAACATCGCACCGCGTCGCCGAGACGTTCCCGAACAATGTCGAGTCGATGACGTGGGCGCCCGACAGCCGCTCCATCTTCATCACCACCGCGGAGAAAGCGCGTCATCCGATCTACGAGATCACGCTGAAAGACGGCAGCGCGCGTCAGGTGTGGAACGACGGCTCGGCCGACGCGCTCTCGATTTCGCGCGACGGAAAAACGATCGTCTTCACCCGCTCATCGCTCGAAACGCCGTCCGACGTCTGGGCGATGTCGCGCACCGGCGCGCCGCACAAACTGACGACGCACAACGATGCGCTGCTGCAGTCGATCGCCATGGGCGCGACGTCCGACCTCTGGTATACCGGCGCCGACAACGCGCAGGTCCAGGCGTTGCTCGTCACGCCGCCGAACTACGACGCGACGAAAAAATATCCGGCCATCGTTCTCATTCACGGCGGACCGCAGGGGAACTGGGCGCAGGCGTGGTCGTATCGCTGGAACCCGCAGCTTTTCGCCGCGCGCGGCTACGTCGTGCTGATGCCGAATCCGCGCGGCTCGACCGGCTACGGCCAGAAGTTCGTCGAAGAGATCTCGCGCGACTGGGGCGGGAAGGTTTACGTCGATCTGATGAACGGCGTCGACAAGCTCGCCGCGCTTCCCTACGTCGACGCCAATCGTCTCGGTGCCGCGGGCGGTTCCTACGGCGGCTACATGGTGGACTGGATCCTCGGCCACTCGACGCGCTTCAAAGCGCTCGTCTCACACGCCGGCGTCTACAACCTCGAGTCGATGTACGGCGTCACCGAAGAGCTCTGGTTTCCGGAGTGGGAGTTCGCCGGCAATCCGTGGGACAACCCGGAGCTGTACGAGAAATGGTCGCCGAACAAGTTCGTGAAGAACTTCGCGACGCCGACGCTCGTCACGCACGGCGAGCTCGATTTCCGCGTCCCGATCAATCAGGGACTCGAGCTCTTCACCGCACTGCAGAAGCGCGGCATCCCGTCAAAGCTCGTCTACTTCCCCGACGAAGGACACTGGATCCTGAAACCGCAGAACTCGAAGCTCTGGTATTCCGTCGTTGGGGATTGGTTCGATCAGTACCTGAAACCCTAGTGCAGAGTGCTGAGTGCTGAGTGCTGAGTGCAGAGAGAAAAACTGAGGCTGTCGGTTCCCCGACTCAGCACTCAGCACTCTGCACTCAGCACCGGTTTCAGACGGTTCTCGTTCCAACCGGCGCCGCGGCCGGCGCTCCCGCGCCTTCGCCCGGTCCGAGTGTCGGACGCGCGACGGTCGAGGTGATACCGACCGCTTCCGCGTACTTCAGGTACGTGTCGATCGATGCGATGACGACGCGTGCCTCGACCGTGATCAGGTCGATGCCGACGAGGGAGATGCGAACCCATGCGTCGACGACGATGCCTTTGTCGAGGATCCGATCGAGGACGTCAATGAGACTTGTGCCGCCTGGTGCGCGTTCGACTGCCATGTCTTACCTGCCTTTCCTCTGCTCGGACTGCCCCTCGGCAAGCCCTCGTGCGTTCAATTGCTGTTCGAGCTCATTCACGCGCGCTTTCAGCGCGTCGTAATCAGCGTTCTGACCGAGCGCCGCATCGCTTGAGTAGAAACGGTCCGCGCGCCACCAGTTGATGCCGATGGCCTCCGCTTTATCAATCGAACAGATCACGAGCCGGAGCTGGATCGTCAGCAGCTCGACGTTCGCCAGCGACACTTTGATGTCGCCCGCCACCACCAGACCTTTGTCGAGAATCTTGTCGAGGATGTCGACCAGGCCCTGCGGCTGCCGTTGTTCGATTGCCATGTGCGTGGGAACAGTAGTGTTAGCGCGCCGCGCGCGTCAATATCAATCGAGCGTCTTTACCGGACCCAGCTTCAGATTGAGATCGTCATCGGCGAGACCGAAGACGCCTTTCATCTCCGACATCTTTTCTTCGAGCTTCATCAGCGCGTTGCCAAGCCGCTCGATCTCTTCGTCGCTCAGATTGCCGGCATCCATCCTCCGCAACGCCTGCTTTTCGAGCAGCCGCCGCACGAGCTCGATGATCGAAAGGACGAGCCGCGCCAGGCCGTTCTCGACGACTTCCGGATCGGCAGAGATGCGCTCGGGGATCATCGACTCGGTGAACGACAGCTGCCGAAGAAGCTGCTCTTCGTCATTCGTGATCATCGATGAACACCTCCAGCGGCCACGGTCCTGAAAAAAGAAACGGTACGTCGAACGATTTCAACTTCGCGCCGGCGACGTTGACGTCGGCCACTCGCTCGCGCGCCACGAGCAGCGCCAGTTCCATCGATGCGTTATCGCGATGAATCCAGCGATGTTGATTCGCGAGCGGCACCAGTTGCGCGTCGACGGCGGCGCGAAATGATTCGTCGATCGCCGCTCCCTGCGTCGCCGCGTGCAGCGCGCGAAGGTAATCAGCGCCGCTCCCGAAGTCCGTTCGATTCGGACGCGGCAGCGGCGCTGCGGCGGCGACCTTCAGCGTCAGCTCGACTTCATCGCGATGCTCATCGAGCAGTCGCCGCCAGCGCTCGACCTGCGCGCCGCACTTCGCCATCGCATCGCTTTCGTTCGCGATGACGAAGCCGTAGCGAATGGCGATGAACGTCGCGCGCTCGAGGAGTTGTGCGCGGATTCGCGACACGCGCACGAGCAGCTGGCGGTCGCTGACCGGTTGTTGTTCTGCGATCTCAACGCCGCTCAAAAAAAGGTCGGCGAGCGGAATCGCAATCGCGTCATCACGGATGTCGTCGCGATGCCGATGCGCACCGATGACGACCGCTCTCATCGCTTGTTCGCCGTGCGGATGATCGCGTCGACGTTGGCGAGAACGATGTTGAGGCCGAGGTAGAGGAGATCGACGTCGCCGATGGAGATGACGGCTTCGCCGGAGATGACGACGCCGCGATCGAGCAGATGATCGAGCGCTTCGAGGAGGGAAAGCTCTTCGTCGTTGTCAGCCATCGGTGCCTCGCACCGCAAACGTATACGGCGGCCACGGACCGGTCAGCGCAAGAGTGATTCCTTCCGATTCGTAGCGCGCGCCGAGCTCCGACTGCAATTCCTGGAGCACTGCTTCTTCATCGCGCTCCAGCAACACGTTCAGCTGCGGGAACGCGCCGCCGCGCTGCTGGCGCGACTCGGCGACGGTCGCGCAGTTCAGCTTCGCCAACACGGCCGATTCGATCTCAGCGACCACCTGCTGCTCGGCTTCGCGCGACGCGCGTTTCTTTTCGTCATCGAGTTTCTTGCGCAGCAGAAACGCCCTGCCGGTGGTCGCGCGTCCAATCTCTTCGACGAGCGAGCGGAGCGACTCGACGCGACTCGCCAGCGCGTCGTTCCAGCGCTGCGCGTCGAATTCAATGCGTAACGTCCACTCCTGCTTGCCGTCGACGCGCGAAAGGATCTCCTCGAACTGCACCGCGTCGTGGATGAGATGCGCGCGCAGCGCGTCGGCGGTGGAGAAAAGCGTGAACGCGCGCAGCGGAACGATGGTGCCGCCGTGCATCAGCGCGGCCATCACCGCCTGATGGCGATAACCGATTCCGCCGAGCCACTCGACGTCTTTCGAGCGCGCGTCGATGACCGGCTGCGAGAACTCGACGAGATCGACCGGCGTGTAAATCGCCGCCAGCCCGCCCGCTTCGAGCGACGCGACGTTCGTCGAGCCGTCGACCCCTTCCACCCGCTGCGGAAGCGGATGTCCGGTGCGAGCGATCGCATAGACGTAAAAGCCGGTCGGCGACATCGCCGTCAGTCTGCCACAGCGTGAAGCTTCGCGCGCATCGCACCCGACGCGACGATCTTGCGGATGATCTCGCTTCGCGGAACGCCGCGCCGCAGTTGCGCGAGGAAGTACTGCGCGGCCGTTCCTTCGACGCGGCGATCGACGAGCACCGCGTAGGCGACGGCGATGAACTCCGCGTCGCCGCGGCATTCCGATTCGCATGCGATGACGTTCGCAAGCTCGTCGAGGCGCACGTCACCACGATCGAGTGCCGGCATCGTCGTGAGCGGATCGAATCCAAGTCGCGTGAGGAGCGCTGTCAGCGCGGCGCGATCGCGCGCAACGAACGACTCGCGTTGATGCCGTTCGACCGGATGCTCGCGGAGAAAACCGGCGCTGTTGATGTGTGTCAGCGCAGTCAGCTCTTTCGGCAGTGGCGCGGTGACGGCGCCGATGGCGACGTGATCGAGCATCGCGCTGAGCGAGCGCGCATCGTTGCCGCCGGGAACGGCCGACCACCCGAACGTCAGCGTCAGCTCGTTGACGTCGCGGCGGAGCGATGGCGGCACGTCAATCGTGTAGTCGCGCCATTCGTTTGCCATCGCCAGCTGCGCGAGCGGCGTGCCGTTCAACGTCACCGTCATCTGTTGCGGCGGCGCATCGCGTCGCAGCAGCGGCAGCGCGCGAATCGTGATGCGTTGGCCGCGAGGAACGATCAGCGACGCGCTCGTGCCGACGACCCAGCGCGCGTAGTCGCCATTCGTTCCTTCGGCATCGCCGAAACCGTGCGTGAGAAAGAGATCCGATTCGGGACCAAGGCCGAGCGTCAGCGGTGCAGCGAAGCGCGTTGCGAACGCGCGACGATCGGCGTCGGTCGCGCGATTCAACAAGAGATGGCCGAACGACGGTGCGTAGTGGAGACGGAACGATTCGAGCGGCAACGCGAGCACGATCGGATAGCGGCACGTCCACTCGCGCGTCATTCCGCGCGTTTCGCCGGCGCTGACGATCCACGCCGGCGTGTTCATCGCCACGAGATGCGTTGCGCCGGCGGTCGATTCGAGCGCGCTGATCATTCGCAATCGCTGGCCGCGCAGATAGAACTCGAGCGAAACGTAGGACCACGCGTTCATGGCGATGACGAGATCGTCGTCATGCGCGTGCTGGCGAATCGTCGTCGCGACGACGCGCCAGTCGAGACGCTGCAGCGGTTCGGCGCTCGCGGCCGGCCAGGCTTCGCGCGCGATCGCGGCAGCGATGACGATCGCCAGCACCGGCCGCGCGGAAGCGACGATGCCGATCGCCGCGAGCAGCAGATACGCCGGTAGCGCTGCCGCGACGTAACGAACCGAGTACCAGTGCGACATCGTCCACAGTGCGACGATGGCGATGACGATCGGCAACACCGCCATGCCGGTGATGATCGTGCCGCTGATGCGATCGCGGCGAATCGCGACGACGCTGCCGATGATCGCCGCCAGCGCGACGAGGTAACCGGCCGCGCGCGGCGCGGTCGAGTCGAGCGCCGACATCGAAAACGACTGCACGAGCCGCGTGAGCGAAACAGCCGGCGCGGTGACGGCGGTCGGATCGCTGTTGCCGACGTAGAGCAGCGGGATTGCGAGGAGACAGAGTCCTGCCGCGACCATCGTGTGAGTCGCGAAGCGGCGATGCTCGCGATCGAAGAGATAAATGAGCGCCGCGATGATCAGCACCGACATGATCAGCGGCGCTGCGGTCGCCGACGTCAGCGCGGCGGCGAGCAGCGTCACCGCCATCAACCCTGGCGAGCCCCTGCGCAGCAGTAACGCCAGCAACGCGATCGCAAGCAGCATCAGCAGCGAATACGGCCGCGCTTCGCCGCTGTAATAAACGTGCAGCGGCGAAATGGCCAGCAGCAGCGCGAACACCGCGGCCGTCCCAAACGGGAACTGCCGCCGCACGAACGCCCACCCGAGCACGATTGCCGCGATGCCGAGAATCGCCGGAGGAGTCCGCGCCGCCAGCTCGATCGAATGCGTCACGCGACCGGCGAGCTCGCTCACGAAGAAGAGCGGACCGTGTTCTTTGCTGACGTTCCACCATCGCCACGTCGGATGCGCGGCGAACCGCGTGGCGATGTCGTAGTCGATGATCTCGTCGAGCCAGAGGCTCGTCGCGTCGAGCTTGCGCAAACGCAGCCACGCGCCGGCGAGCAGCGCGATCGCGAGCAGCAGCCAGTCGGCGATCCGTCGCATCGCGCTCATCTACGTCGCCAGCGGCACGAGCGTCGCCAGCGCGGCGAGCGACGTCACCGGCGCATCGGCGCGCTCGATCGTGACGACGTCGCGGTCGAGCGATGCGAGCACCGCGAGCTCCTGTGCGCGCGCATCGCGATCGCACGGGCAGTCGGTTTCCGGCGTCATGTAATTCGCGATGATCGCGCCGACGCGCATGCCGCGCTCTTCCACCGCGGCGATGAGCCGCTTCGTTTCCGCGATGACGATCGGCTCCGGCCGCGTGACGGCGATGACGCTTGCGTTATCCGATCGCAGCGTTTCCGACAGCGACGTCAGCGCGCGCGACGCGCGGATCAACTCCTCGCCGAGCGAGCCGGGCGGCACGAGCTCGCGATAGCGCAACAGAATGCGCATGAACTCGCGCACCCATTCGCCGGCGCTCTTCGGCAGATCGATGAGGCGGAGGAAATGTCCGGTCGGCGCGGTGTCGACGACGATCCGCTCGATCGTTTCGTCGGCGATCAGATCGGCGAGTCGCGTGATCGCGAACAGCTCGTCGGCGCCCGGCGGCGCGATCTCGACCAGCTTCTTCATCGCCTCGCCGTCGTACGCGACCGAGAGTCCCTTCGGCGCGAGCCCGTCGATGACGCGATCGATCTCGGCGCCGAGCGAGTCGCGAAAGGTGCGCCACTTCGCGCGCGTGTCGATCGTTTCGACGGTGAGATTGTCGGGCGGCTTCTCATGCGCGAAGACATCGCGCAGCGTATGCGCCGGATCGACGGAGATGACGACGAAGCGCTTGTCGGGTTGTTGGCTTGCAAGCTGGAGGGCGATCGACGCCGCGGAGGTGGTCTTGCCGACGCCACCCTTCCCCGCAAGGAACAGCAGCCTCAATCCCTCTCCCTTCGGGAGAGGGTGGCGCGAAGCGTCGGGGGAGGGGCGCGGCGTATTCGGGAGTTCGTTTGCGCCACGCCCCTCACCCGCCCTTCGGGCACCCTCTCCCGGAGGGAGAGGGATTTCACACATTCGCTTCACTTCTACCACTTCGCGCGGCGCCACGCGTTCCCGCGCCGCGGCATCGCGCAAGCCCAGCGCCACACACCGCGCATCATCCTCATGCGGTGCGGCGCGATTCAGAATCACGAACGGCACATCGAGCGGCAGTTCCGCGATCAACCGCAACGTCTGCTCGACCACCCACGGTTCCGACAACATCACCGGCACGAACGCCGTCCGCGCGGCATCCGTCAGCAACTCACGACGACGCTCCGCGCGTGCGTCGAACTGTTCGATGAACGCATCCATCGCATCGCGGACATCGCGCCGCGTGAACTGCCGCACCATCCCGCGATGTTTGGCCTGCATCGAATCGAGCGCCGACGCCAGCTGCGCGAAGTGATCCGACGCGCCAAGCATCCGCAGCGTGTGACCGGTCGGCGCCGTGTCGACGATCAACATCGACTCCGGATGCTCCTCGGCGAGCTCGCCGATTCGCATCCACGCCATCAGCTCATCGACTCCCGGCAGCGACAGCTCGAAGAAACGCCGCAACTCGTCGCGATCGAGATACGTCCCGCGATCGCCGAGCTCCAGGAAACTGTCGAGGTTCTCGCCGAGGAAGCGCGTGTAGAGCGCGTCGGCATCGAGTGATTCGATGGTCAGGTTGTTGACCGGTTCCGCGAAAACGTCGCCGAGGTTGGAGGCGGGATCGGTGGTGAAGAGAATCGTCGGACGGGTGGCGGCGAAATGAATCGCGGCGTGTGACGACATCGTCGTCTTGCCGACGCCTCCCTTTCCGCCGAAAAGGATTACGTGTCGTGATGCGAGCCGGTCGAACGCGGCGCGCTCACCGCTCTCCATAGCCGGTGTAGATGCCGATGCCGCTCTCCGGCTCTTCGACGCCGCGCGCCGCCGCCGCATCGCGCGCCATCTGCTCCTTGCGCGCGCGAATGTCGCGCAGCGCCTGGAAGACGACCGCCTCTTCGCGCGTGTAATCCTCTTCGTTGATGTCGCCGACCTCGAGCATCATCTGCAGCTCGATGAGCCGCTCTTTCCACGGCTGATCGTTGAGCAGTTCCTCGTTCGCCATCGTCTGGACCTGCTTCATGATCCAGTTGAAACCTGCCACCGGCAGTTTCAACGGCAGCATCAGGATGTCGTCGAGAAGGAACACCGGCGTCAGCGCTCGGCGCGCTCCAGCTTCAAACGAATATTGACGAAGTTGTACGGCGGCCACGGCCCCGTGTAAATGAACGACAGCTTGTTCTCGTACTTCTTCGCGATGTCGGAGATTTGATCGTCGAACGCCTTCGTCTTTTCCCGCTCCACGAGAAACGCGGCGTTCATGATCATCTTGTCGCCGATCGGTTTGTTCGACCGTGACGCGATCGCGGCGTCGCGCAGCGATTCGTAAATCTCGCTGACGTACGCATCGGCCTTCGCCTGCAGCGCCGACTCGACCACGCGTCCGAGCTGCATGCGCGAGAAGTAGGTCGACGTCGACGTGTTCGACGAGATCTCTTCCTTCAGCCGGCGGATCTCTTCGTTCTCGTTCTCGATCTCTTTCACGACCGAGTCTTTGTCCCAGTTAACCTTCAGACCGAACTCGATCTTTCCCTCCATTTTCTGGAGGACGTCGCTGAGCGCTTCGTACGTCCCTTTGAGAAATTCGCGGATGTCGTTCTCGGTGCGAAAGACGGTGCCGAAGCTCATCGGCAGCACCGTGAAGTCTTTCATCACGAGCTCGTTGACGTGCTCGTGCGCCAGCGCGTTCTCGCGCGTCGGATCGAAAACGACGAGCGGGCAATTCGAGACCACGGCGGCAAATTCGTTGAAGTGAACGGTGTAGACGCGGTCGCCACGATTGCCGATGCCGACGGAACCGAAATCTTTCGGCGCTTCGGTTTTGATGATGCAGTAAACGTATTTGCCGTGTTCGGCTTCAGTCTGACTGGCCTGCGCCTGCTCGCTCATTGAATGGCCTCGCGGAAAACGATGCAAAGCATACAATACAAGCAACATGCCTTCACAACGCGCCGCGATCGTCGAGGCGTGGTTCCGCAAACATCAGCGATTCCTCCCCTGGCGCGCGGCGTACCTGCCGTATCACGTCTGGGTCTCCGAGGTGATGCTGCAGCAGACGCGGATGGAAGTGGTGCTCGGATACTACGAGAAGTTCCTCGATCGCTTCCCGACCATCGCCGCGCTCGCCGCCGCCACCGACGACGAAGTCATGTCCGCCTGGTCCGGCCTCGGCTACTACCGTCGAGCCCGGATGTTGCGCGATGGCGCGCGCGACGTCGTCGAGCGATTCCGCGGAAAGGTACCGGCGACTGTCGATGAGCTGCTGACCATCGGCGGCATCGGCCGTTACACCGCCGGCGCGGTTGCGTCGATCGCGCACAAGGTGAAAGCGCCGATCGTCGATGGCAACGTCGCACGAATTCTGGCGCGGCTCTTTGCGATCGAAGCGCCGCTGAAATCGCCGGCGCTGATGCGCGAAGCATGGCGCTACGCGGAGGAGCTCGTGAGCGAATCGCGCAATCCGCGCGACTTCAATCAGGGCTTGATGGAGATCGGCGCGCTGATCTGCAAACCATCGAAGCCGCGATGCGATGAATGTCCGCTGACCGTTCACTGTCTCGCCTTTCAGCAGCAGCGCGTCGATGAATTTCCGCGCAAAGCGGCGACGGAAGAGACGCGCGCGATGCGCATCGCGCTTTACGTCGTACGCAATGACGAAGGGCTCGTGCTGATGCGCCGCGAGCGCGGAAAGCTGATGAACGCGATGTTCCATCTGCCGCACGGCGACACGACGCTGCTCGACGGCGCGCCGCTGCCGGTCCGCGACGCGAGGCACGTCGGAACGTTCCGGCACACGGTGACGAACCGGCGGATCGCGTTCGAGGTCTTCACCGCGACGATCGCGGCGATCGCCGATTCGGATGTCTACGCGTGGATCGATACCGCGTCGATGTCGCGCGTGCCGCATCCGTCGTACGTGAAGAAAGCGTTGGCGCTCGCCGATCAGAAGAGTTTCGCCAGCAGCTCCGCCGGACTGTTCCGATCGTAAAACTGACAGGCGGCGAAATAGGCGCCGGCCATCAGCATGAAGCCGCTCGCGAACATGCCGACGCAGACGATGGCGATGATGCGAAGCCGCGCATCGACTCGATTCATCAGCTTCCAGATGAGACGCGCGTCGGCAACGAGCAGCACGATGAACATGATCGGCGCGCCGAGCAGCATCGTCCCGCCGTACGCGAGATAGAGCGGATCAGCTTCCATCCGTTCGATCTCTTTCTGCCGCGCGACCTCAGCCTTCGCGCGCAGACCGCGCGTGGCCAGCCGCTCGATCGGCGCGAGCGAACCGATGTGATAGCGAAGCCGCATCGCACCTTCGCAAACGA
This sequence comes from Acidobacteriota bacterium, assembly GCA_025463165.1. Taxonomy (GTDB): domain Bacteria; phylum Acidobacteriota; class Thermoanaerobaculia; order Gp7-AA8; family Gp7-AA8; genus JAOBAU01. The sequence continues at coordinate 11,439 of JAOBAU010000257.1, forward strand.
ACGCGAGCGAGTAGACGACGACGTAGAGAATCGCGAGGTGCTTCGCGCCACGCCAGAGCGGATGCTGGTGTGGCGGCGGTCGCTCCGGCCGCCGGGCGGGCGAAGCGCCCGCCCCCACATGTTCCCACATGGCTGCATTGTAAGATCCCCGCATGCGTGGGTGCGCGGTCCTCCTTCTCTCTCTCCTTCTCCCCTCGGTCTCCTTCGGCCAATGCAACTACTCGCCGGTTTTCTCCGGTCAGTACCGGGCGTCGATGCTCGATCTCGCGCTCGATGGCAACGACCTCTGGACCGCAACCTCCTACGGCCTCCAGCTCTTCGATCGCTCCGTCGATCCGCCGGCGGTCGCCGGATCGATCGCGCTTCCCGGTATCACACGTTTCGTTCGCGTCTCGAACGGCATCGCCTACGCGGCGAGCGGCTCGTCGATTCAGATCGTCCGGAAGAACGGCCACGCGCTGCAGCTCATCAAGACATTCGATACCGGCGCGACCGTCAACGATCTCCTGCTCACCACGACCAACCTCTACGTCGCGACGACGAACGGTCTCGCGCAGTACGACCTGCTCGATCCGGTCAATCCGACGAAAACATCCGCCACGTTCACCACGACCGCGCCGAACGTCCGCTCGCTGACACTCATCGGCGCGATTCTCTACGCGGCGGACGGCGACTCGACGATTGAGCCGTTCGACATCACCGTTCCGACGCTCCCGCAACACCGCACCGCGATCAGCTCGCTCCCAAACTCCGCGACCGTCGAATCGAACAACGGACGTCTCTACGTTTCCGACACGAACGCGCAGCAGACGGAGATCTTCTCGATCAGCTCCAGCGGCGCGACGAAGCTCTCGACGCTGTCGCTCGGCGCGTCATCGCTCGCGCCGCTCGGCGGCGATGCAGCGGTCGCCGCCGGACGCGATCGCAATCTCCGCGCGTTCGACTTCACCACCGCCGGCTCACCCATCGAGCTGTTCCGCGCCGAGCTCTCGCCGACCGGCGGCACGAACAACCGCATCTTCTCCGTCGCCACCTCCAACGGGCGAATCTACGCCGCCGCCGGCGACCTCGGGCTCGCCACGTTCGACGCCGCCTCGTTCCAGGCGCCGTTCCCCGTCCGCGGCTACTCGATCGGCGCGCCGACTTCGATCCTCTCGACAGGCGATCGCGTCTACGCCGGCAACGGCACGAGCGGCATCAACGAATACATCCAGAATGGATCCGGCGGACTGACCGCCGCGCGCTCGTGGGACAACAAACTCGACGTCGTTCAAGACGCGTCGACGAACGGCTTTCTGATCACGTCGAACGCTTCGAGCGTGACGTTCTGGACCACGGCGCCGACCACGCCGGTCGCCGCTTCGGTCGCAACGTTTTCGCGCGCGGTCTCGCAGGCGGTGCTCAATAACGGTCTCGTCACCGTGCTGCTCGACGACGGCACCGTCGCAACCGCGGACGTCTCGCAAACATCGCCGACGCCGCAGGTGTCGGCGCTTCCGAAGCAGACGTTCATCGCGCGCTCCGGCTCCGCGATCGTCTTCGCGGAAGCGACAGCCGCCGGACGGACGACGCTTCGTTACTACGCGAACGGTCTGCTCTCATCGACGCCGATCCTCACCGACATGGAAGGGCTGGCGACGTCACTCGCGCTCTCCGGCAGCACCGCCGCGGTGTTCACGTTCCGCGGCATCAGCATCGTCGACCTTCTCTCGGGCGCCGTAACCGTGTTGCGGCGCTCGAACGCGACGCTCGTACGCCAGCTGCGGCTCGATGGCACGACGCTCTACGCACTCACCGACAGCACACTCGCGATTTGGAACACGCAGAGCGGAACGATGACCCGCGAGTTTGCGATCCCGGGCGGCGGCGGGAAGCTGCACGTCGCGAGCAGTTCGTCGATCGCCGACATCTCGACGTTCGACGGCATCACGACGGTGGCGACGAATGCAACGACGCGGCTGCCGGTCGCCCTTTCCGCGCCGTCGGGCAACGCGTATTACCGCAAGGTCGCGGCGAACGCCGATCGCATCTATCTGCTCGATTCGCGCGGCGTCGACATCTTCACGACGTCGATGCACTACTCCGGCTCGATGGCCACCGGCGGAACGATCGATGTCGTCGCCGCGCCGGGCGCGGTTTACACGCTCTCGAGCAGCGGCGTCGTGACGTCGCACGGCATCGACGGCAGCGTCATCGCGCAGGCGACGATCAACGAAGGAAGCGACGCCGAGCCGCTGTCGATCGCCACCGCGAACGGCGCGGTGTGGGTGACGATCTCGAAAGGCTGCCTGACCGGCGGCTGCGAAAAGCGAACGCTGATCTTCGATCCGCGCAACAGCACGCTCGTGCAAACCGCGTCGCTCGCCGGCGGTGTCGTCGACGTGACGACGAACGGCAGCCGCGCGTACGCGATCGTCGA
>JAOBAU010000173.1 GCA_025463165.1 Acidobacteriota bacterium
GGGAGAGGGATTGCTGCATCACTTCACGCGATAGCCGCGCTTCCGCAACTCCGCCGCGATCGTCTCGACGTGATCGCCCTGAATCTCGATCTCGCCCGCTTTCGCCGTTCCGCCAGAGCCGCAGCGCTTCTTCAACTCGGTCGCGAGCTTCGTCAGCACTTCGAGCGGATGCTGAAAGCCGATCGCCATCGTCACGCTTTTCCCCGCGCGGCGCTTCCTGTCGATCCCGACGCGGATCGTCTGCGCCGACGGCGCGGCGTCCTTCGCCGACACCGTCGTTGAGCGGAGCTGTTTGGCCTGCTCCGGATCGCTCGTCCACACCAGTTTGCTGTTGCTCATCAGGCGCGGCGATATCATAACGGCCATGCCGATCAGCGATGAAGCGGTGAAGAAGGCGACCGGACGCGGCTGGACGGAGTGGCTGAAGCTGCTCGACAAAGCGGGCGCGAAGAAACTCGTGCACGGCGAGATCGCCACGATCGTCAGCGAACAGTTCGGCGCGCCGCCGTGGTGGTCGCAGATGGTCACCGTCACTTACGAACGCGAGCGCGGTCTGCGCGAAGTGCATCAGACGCCGTCCGGTTTTCAGGCGAGCGTCAGCCGCACCATCGCGGTGCCGGTCGATGAGCTGTTCGATGCATGGATCGACGCGAAGCGGCGGAAGTCGTGGCTGCGCGCGGCGAAGATCACCCTTCGCAAATCGACGCCGAACAAATCGATTCGCCTCACGTGGAGCGACGGCACCAGTGTCGAAGCCGGCTTCTACGCGAAGGGCGACGCGAAGTCGCAGGTCGCCGTGCAGCACTCGAAGCTCGCCGACAAGGAAGACGTCGCCGCGAAGAAAGCTCTCTGGAGCGAAGCGTTAACGCGACTGCGGGAGCAGCTCGAATCGTGAGAGTCGTCGCCGGCGACATCGGCGGAACGAAGACGCTGCTGCGGCTGATCGACTTCACGTCGGATCCCGCGACGGTCGTCGCCGAGCAGCGTTTCGAGAGCAGTCGCTTCTCGACGTTCGACGCGATCCTCGGCGCGTTCCTCGAGCACGCACCACGCCCGATCGACGCTGCCTGCTTCGCGGTGGCCGGTCCCGTCCTCGACGAACGCGCCGAAGTGACGAACCTGTCGTGGACGATGGAGTCGTCCGCGATCGCCAGCGCGTTCAGGCTCGGCCGCGTTTCTCTCATCAATGATTTCTACGCGGTCGCACTCGGCGTTCCGCTCCTCGGCGCCGGCGATCTTCTTTCGATCAACGCCGGCAAGCGCGTCGCCGGCGGTCCGATCGGAATTCTTGGCGCCGGCACCGGCCTCGGCGAAGCGATGGTGACGTTTTCGAGCGGCGCGTGGCACGTACTGCCATCCGAAGGCGGTCACGCCGATTTCGGGCCGCAGGATGAAATGCAGACGCAGCTCTGTCTCTCGCTGCTGGCGCGTTACGGACACGTCAGCTGGGAGCGCGTTCTCTCAGGCATGGGACTGGTCAACATCTTTACGTTCCTCGGCGGCGACCGATCCGCTGACGGCGCGGAGATCGCGCGTCTCGAAGCGGGCGGCGATCCGATCGCGACGCAGACGTTCGAGATCTTCGTCGACGTTTATGGCGCCGAGGCGGGGAACATGGCGCTGCGCGTGCTGGCGAGAGGCGGCGTGTTTCTCGCAGGCGGCATCGCCGCGAAACACGTCGCGCGATTCACCGACGGACGCTTCATGCAGTCCTTTCTCCGCAAGGGACGATTCGCCGATCTGCTTGCGGAAATGCCGGTCGATCTGATCACGAACGAGAAGGTCGGATTGATCGGCGCCGCGGAGAATGCGCGGAGGCTGGCGGAATCGACGTCGGCGCCGCGCGGTTGAGGCGCGCGCAATTCACGATGAGGAGCAGTCACCAACATGGGTCTTTCCGTCGGCATCGTCGGCCTTCCGAACGTCGGTAAATCGACGATCTTCAACGCGCTCACCGCGGCTGGTGCGCAGAGCGCAAACTATCCGTTCTGCACGATCGAGCCGAACGTCGGCATCGTGCCGGTCATCGATCCGCGTCTCGACAAGCTCGCGCAGCTGGCGACGAGCAAAGAGACGGTCTACACCGATCTGAAAATCGTCGACATCGCCGGCCTCGTGCGCGGCGCGTCGAAAGGTGAGGGATTGGGCAATCAGTTCCTCGCGAACATTCGCGAGACCGAAGCCATCCTGCACGTCGTGCGCTGCTTCGAAGATCCGAACGTCATCCACGTCGAGAACAGCGTCGATCCGGTGCGCGACATCGAGATCATCGAGACCGAGTTGCTGCTCTCCGATCTCGACGCGCTGCAGAAGCGGATCGATCGCGTGAGCCGTCTCGCGCGCGCCGGACAGAAGGACGCGCAGGCGCAGATGGAGGCGTACACGAAAGCGGTGCAGGCGGTCGAGAAGGGGACGCCGCTGCGCGCAATCGAATTCACCGAGGAAGAACATCGCCACATCGATGAACTGAATCTGATTACCGGCAAGCCGGTGCTGTTCGTGGCGAACGTCGCGGAATCCGATCTCGCGGGCGAGAGTCCGCTGGTCGCGAAAGTGCGCGAAGTCGCGGCGGCGAAAAAGGGCGAAGTCGTCGTGATTTGCGGCGAGCTCGAAGCGCAGATCTCGCAGCTGCCGCCGGGCGAGCGGAAGGATTTTCTCGCCGAGATGGGCCTGCCGGAAGCAGGACTCGACGTCCTCGTGCGCAGCGCGTATCACCTCCTCGATCTCGAAACGTTCTTCACCGCCGGGCCGAAGGAAGCGCGCGCGTGGACGATTCATCGCGGCTCGAAAGCGCCGCAGGCGGCGGGAAAGATTCACAGCGATTTCGAGCGCGGCTTCATCCGCGCGGAGACGATCGCGTACGCCGATTACATTTCGTGCGGCAACGAGCAGGCCGCGCGTGCGGCGGGAAAGATGCGCAGCGAGGGGAAGGAATACGTCGTGCAGGATGGCGACGTGATTCTGTTTCGATTCAACGTCTGAGATGCAGTTCACGATTCAGTCGAGCGAAGATCTTCCGATTCGCGGAAACCTCGACATCCCGTCGCGGGCGCGAGCGCTCGTCGTCGTCGTGCACGGCTTCAAAGGATTCAAGGACTGGGGATTCTTTCCGTGGCTCGATGAAGCGCTGGCCGAACATCGGCTGGCCGTCTGCCGCTTCAACATGTCGCGCTCGGGGATCGGCGACGATCCCGAAACGTTCGAGCGGCTCGACCTCTTCGCGGACGACACCTATTCGCAGCAGGTCAGCGATCTGATTCACGCCGTCGCGTACGCGCAGGCGCACGTTCCCGCGCCAACGTTTCTCCTCGGCCATTCGCGCGGCGGCGGAATCGCTTTACTCGCGGCGCGTGACGTGCCGCATCTCGCCGGTGTCGTGACGTGGAGCGCCATCGCACGCGCCGATCGCTGGGATGACGCGACGAAAGAGCAATGGCGTCGCGACGGTTTCATGGATGCGGTCAACGCGCGCACGAAACAGGTGATGCGAATGTCGACGCGCATGCTCGACGACTACGAGGCGAATCGCGATCAGCTCGACATCCTCGGCGCGACGGAGCAGCTCGAAGTTCCGATCGTGGTGATTCACGGCGGACGCGATGAAAGTGTCCCGGTCGCCGAGTCGTACGAGATCGCGTCGCGGTCGCGCGATGCGGCGCACGTCGTCATCGGAAATGCGTCGCACACGTACAACGCCATTCATCCGCTCGTGCACGTGCCGAAGGAATTGCGTTACGCGGCGGCGGTCAGCGCGCAGTTCCTCTGCGGCCACTCGTAAATATTGTCCCTGTGCGGAACGGGGAAACGGCGCGAGCATGGGACTCACACAACATGTGAGGAGATCGTGAGACACGCCATGCCGCGCGCGGTGTCAAATCTGTGGAGTCCGGTGGTTCCGGCACTCCCGAACGGCGTAGTAACATACCCATTCGAGAGTGGGTCGGCTCTCCCCAACAACATGGAGCTCATCGGAAGCCGTTTCGGCCACATCCGCATTGTCGACATTCTCGGCCAGGGTGGAATGGGCGACGTCTACGCAGGGTACGACGAGACCCTGCAGCGGCGCGTGGCGCTGAAAGCGATCCGGCCCGAACAGCGACTCGATGCGGAAGCGCGCAGCAGACTCATTCGCGAAGCGCGCACGCTGTCGGCGCTCGAACATCCGAACATCTGCCGGATCTACGACTACATCGAAGGAGAAGAAGTCGATCTCCTCGTGCTCGAGCTGATCGAAGGAAAGACGCTCGAGGACGCGTTGCGGGACGGGCTGTCGCCGACCGAAAAGCTGCGCATCGCCGACGCGATCGCACGCGTGCTCGTCGCCGCTCACCGCGCCGGCATCATTCACCGCGACCTCAAACCGGAGAACGTCATGCTGACGCCCGCCGGCGAGGTGAAGGTCCTCGACTTCGGGCTCGCGCGCTGGGCGGAAAAGACGCACGTGTCGTCCGGCAACGACTCGTCGGTGAAGGCGGCGGAATCGATCCGCTCGCAACTCCTGCACGTCTCCGAAAAGGTGCAGGAGGAATGGTTCCCGCTCGACGACACCAACAGCACGCTGGTCGTGCCGACCGTGATGGTGCTGCCGACGCCGGAGAAGAAGCGCGACCGCGGCCTGCTCACCGCCGCCGGCGTGACGATGGGCACGCCGCTCTATATGAGCCCCGAACAGGCGCGCGGCGAAACGCTGACGCCGGCCAGCGACATGTATTCGTTCGGCCTCGTGATGCAGACGCTCTTCACCGGACGCGAACCGTACGAAGCGACGATGAGCGGCCGCGAAGTGATGCTCGCCGCCAGCCGCGGCGAATCGCTCCCGGTGCAGGGAACGACTCGCGACATCACCGCGCTGATCGAGCGCCTCAAACAACTCGCCCCGACCGACCGTCCAACCGCCGTCGAAGCACTCGACCGTTTGCGCTGGATCGCCGAACGGCCAAAGCGTCTCGCGCGCGAACTGACCGCCGCGGTCGTGATCCTGATCGTGGTGCTGTCCGCATGGAAGTACGTGACGGACCTGCGCCGCGAGCGGGCGGCTGCGGTCGCGGCGGAGACGGAAGCACGAGCACGACGCGCGCAGGCGGAAGATCTGATGAGCTTCATGCTCGGCGATCTTCGGAAGAAGCTCGAGCCGGTCGGCAAGCTCGACGTGCTCGATGACGTCGCCGGGAAAGCGCTGCAATACGTCGGATCGCTGCATGAAGACGAGCTGACGCCGGCAGAACTGGTGCGCAACGCGCGCGCGCTGAATCAGCTCGGCGAAGTGCGGATGGGGCAGGGCAATCTTTCCGCGGCGCTGCCGGTCTTTCAGCGCGCGCTCCGATTCGCCGACGCCGCGCAACGGCGCGATCCGAAAAACGAGGAAGCGCGGCTGGTCTTCGGCACGACGCACTTCTGGCTCGGCAACCACGCGCTGCAGGACGGCAACGTGCCGACCGCGCTCGATCACATGAGGACGTATCTCGTGATCGCAGAACAACTGTCGGCGCAGCATCCGGCGAACGCAAAGTACGCGCTGGAGCGGGCTGATGGCGAATCTGTCGTCGGCGTCGCGCTGGAACGACAGGGAAACATCGAAGAAGCGCTGGCGCATTACCACGTCGCGCTGGCCATTCAGAACGCGGCGGCGGCGCGGCAGCCGAATGACACCGAACTGCAGGGCGAGATTGCGCGCACGACGAACAAGGTCGGGCTGGCGATGCAGAAGAGCGGCGAGCTCGCCGAGGCGCGGCAGAAGTTCGAGAGCGAGATCGCGATCTACGAGAAGTTGCTGGCTAAAGATCCTTCGCAGATGCTCTGGCGCAATCGTCTGGCGAATGCGCACGGCTTCGCCGGCCTGATCCTCGTCGATCTCGGCGATCCCGCATCGCTCGATCATCTGCAGACGGAGCGATCGATCAACGATCAGCTTTGCGCATTCGACAAGACGAACGCCGACTGGGAACGGAATCGCGCTGTCTCCTTCTCGCACGTGGCGAGCGCGTACTCGAGCCGCGGCGATCACCCGTCGTCCATCGCATCGTCAAAGCGTTCCGAAGAGATGCTGCTGGCGCTGATTCTTCGCGATCCAAAGCGTACGGGCTGGCACCGCGACCTCGCCGCCGTACAGCTCAATCACGCGCGAGAGTTACTGACGACCGGTGACGTTGCGGGCGCGCGGCTGCTGCTGGAGCGCGCGGCTGAGGTTCCGGTCGCCATTCTCGACCCCAACACGAGGATCCAGCTGCTGACGATCCGCGGTGAACTGGCGGAGATTGCCGGAGACCGCGCCGCCGCGCGCAAATCCTGGGAAGAAGCGCTCGTCGTCGCCAGGCCGCCGGGTCTCAGAATCACGGACGGCCGATCGCTGGGACGCTATGCGCGGCTGTTGCTGCTGCTTCAGCGCGACGATGAGGCGCAGCCGGTTCTTCAGCGGCTCGATGCGATGCGCTATCGCAATGCATCTCTCGACTCACTTCGGAGAAAGAGAGCGTCTGTCCGGATAACGGGCAACGCATAGGAGGAGCGTCATGCCGAGCAACAACAATCCACTCACGGTGAACGTCACCATCACTCCGACCGCGATCACGGTCGACCAGCCTGGCCTCGCCGCCAGCCAGGGAAACACTCCGATCTTCTGGGCTGTGGCGACCGGTTCGACCTCGGGCGCCGCGATCACGAACGTCTGGTTCTCGGGAACGCCGGCCTGGCCGAACCCGCAGCCAACGTCGATCGGCGGCGGGAAGTGGAAGGTGAGTGACAACAACACCAACCCCGGCCCGAACCCGATCAGCTACAAGTACAACATCTCCGCGACCACTCCGAACGGAAATCCGCCGGATCTCGATCCGACCGTCGACAACCAGCCGCCTCCGACCGGTGGCGGAGGCGACGAGGGCGGCGAGGACAAACCGGGCAAAGAAAACAAGCAGGATTAGCTTGCACGCGCACGAGGAGAAAAAGATGGCCAGCGACAACAATCCGATCGTGGTCCAGGTCACGATCACTCCGACGGAGATTACCGTTGATAAACCGAGTGTCAAGGCGAACCAAGGACGCACGCCGCTCATCTGGCGCGTCGCCGGCGACTCGACTGAGGGCGCGCAGATCACAGGCGTCGTGTTTCACGCCGACTGGCCGAATCCGCAGCCGAGGCAGGCCGGAAACGAGTGGATAGTGACCAACAACAACACGAATGGCGCTGACCACGAGATCCGCTACAAGTACGACGTCGCCGGGACGACACCACTCGGCAATCCGCCCGTTCTCGATCCGACGGTGGACAACCAGCCGCCGCCGACCGACGGCACCGGCGGACCGTAATTTGAACTGAGCGACTCGCGAAAGGGGCGGCTTCGGCCGCCCCTTTCTTTGCCCGTTGCGGCACGCCGTTCGCAATTTCCATCGGGCATGAGCAAACACAACAACGTCAATCCGAACTTCTATAACATCGGCGGACGCGAGCACACGGAAGGGGCGGACAAGGGTGATACCCATGCCGACCAGAAGGCGCTGCTGGCGAATTCGAAGAAACATGAGGCCGCGAACGCTCCGCAGGTTCCCGGCGCGCGGCAAGCAAAGAAGAAATGACCGTCATCGAATCCGACATCGAAGCGCAGCGGTTCGCGCTGTCGCGCCGCGCGCTCGCGATGCCGGCATCGCCGATCCGAAAACTGGCTCCGCTGGCCGAGGCCGCGAAAGCGCGCGGTACGCGTGTGTTTCACCTCAACATCGGACAGCCCGACATCGAAACGCCGGCGTGCATGCGCGAACGGTTGCACCAGCTCGAAGACAAGGTCCTCGAGTATTCGCCGTCCACCGGAACGCCGGCGTTCCTCGATTCGCTCCAGCGTTACTACCAGCGTCGCCTCGGCATCACGCTGCATGTACGCGAGATCCTCGCGACGACCGGCGGCAGCGAAGCGATTCTCTTCGCGTTCATGGCGTGCGCCGATCAGGGCGATGACGTGATGGTCGTCGAACCGTTCTATGCGAACTATCGCGCCTTCGCGACGATGGCCGGACTCAACATCGTGCCGGTCACGAGCCGCGGGCACGACGGCTTCCATCTCCCGCCGCGCGAAGTCTTCGAGCGTTCACTCACCCCGCGCACGCGCGCGATCATCATCTGCAATCCGAACAATCCGACCGGCACCGTCTACTCGCGCGAAGAGCTCGAGATGATCGCCGGCTTCTGCCGCGAGCACGGACTCTTTCTGATCTCGGACGAGGTCTATCGCGAGTTCGTCTACGACGGACGCAAAGCGATCAGCGCGCTCGAGCTGGAAGGCTTCCGCGACCTGGCCATCGTCGTCGATAGTCTTTCCAAACGCTACAGCGCCTGCGGCATCCGTCTCGGCGCACTCGTCACCCGCAACGGCGACGTCTATGACGCCTGTCTGCGCATGGCGCAGGGAAGACTCTCGCCGCCCGGCATCGCGCAGTTCATCGCCATCGGAGCCGATTCACTTGGCGACGAATACACGCGCGGAATCACGGACGAATATCAGCGCCGCCGCGACGTTCTTTACGAAGGGCTGCTGTCGATTCCCGGCGTCGAGCTCGCGAAACCGGAAGGGGCGTTCTACTGCGTCGTGAAGCTGCCTGTCGCCAGCGCGGAAGATTTCGCGGTGTGGCTGCTCACCGACTTCGAGCACGATGGCGCAACTGTGATGGTCGCTCCCGCCGACGGCTTCTACGCAACGCCCGGCCTCGGCGCGAACGAAGTGAGAATCGCGTACGTGCTGAAGGAAGACGATCTGCGGACGTCGATCGAGCTGCTGCGCACCGCGCTCGAACGTTATCCCGGTCCGTTCCCGACGTGATGAGCGCAATCCTTCTCGTCCTGGCGATGGCGGCCGCGCCGGCGCGGGGCGAAGCGTTCGTTCGGAATCTCGGTCCCGCCATCCAGGGCAAACCGGACTGCTACGCGGTCGGCGATCGATATGCGGCTTGCGCGGCGTTTGACGCATCCGGCGAATTGCTGCGAGTCGATGTGGAACCGCGCGTACAGGTGATGGACAGGAACGCGCAGTTCGATCGGGAACAGTCGCTGTCGCGCGCCGAATATCTCGACGTCATCACGAAACTCACTTGTGCCGTCGATCTCGGCGAGTACCAACCGGATGACACGCCACACGTTTACGCGACCATGAACGGCCTGTACACGCCGATTGAACAGTGGAGCAATGCGGCGGTCAGGAAGTGGGTGGTCTACGGCGAAGACAGGGTCATGGCCATCGACGTGATCTTCTATCGCAAGGTTGCAGGCCGAGTTCGCATGAAGCCGTGTAAACCGGTCGTGATCGATGCGCCGGAGGCATTCGAGATTCCCTGCCCGGAGCTCGCGCTCGGACCGAGCGACGTGACGATCGACGACGTCGACTACGTGGTCGCGCCTCGCGATCAGCGGATCTTCACGCCCGATGAAGCGATCGACGTATACGTAGCCGACTTCAGAAACCACGCCGAGTTAGAATCCCCGCCATGAAGCCACGCGGCAAATCCGCAAAGCCTCCATCATCCGCCGCGAAGCCGTCCGCTGAGCCTTTGGCAACCGAGGCACCGGCGCCTCGCCGGCGCCGGTGGTTGATGAAGTGTGAGCCGGCGGCTTATACGATCGACGACCTGAAGCGCGACAAGACCACCAGTTGGGAAGGTGTGCGCAACTATCAGGCGCGCAACTTTATGCGCGACATGCAGCTCGGCGACGAAGTTCTCTTCTACGCGTCGAACGCCGATCCGTCGGGTGTCACCGGCATCGCGGAGATCAGCCGCGCAGCGTATCCCGATCCTTTCGCGTTGAAGAAAGGGCATAAGTACTTCGACGAAAAAGCGACGAAAGACGATCCGATATGGGTCTCGGTCGAGCTGCGCTTAGTTGAAAAGTTCGATGAGATCGTTTCGCTCGAAACGCTCAAGAACACGAAGGGACTCGAAGAGATGGTCGTGACGAAAAAAGGATCGCGGCTTTCGATTCAGCCGGTCACGGCGCGCGAGTTCGAGATCGTCGCGAAGCTGGGACGCCGATAACGTCATGCCGATTCAGATCCTGCGCGGCGACATCACCAGGCTCGACGTCGACGCCATCGTGAACGCGGCCAACGAGTCGCTGCTCGGCGGCGGCGGAGTCGACGGCGCCATTCATCGCGCGGCCGGACCGGAGTTGCTCGAGGAGTGCCGCAAGCTCGGCGGTTGTCCGACCGGCGAGGCGCGCATCACCGGCGGCTATCGGCTGCCGGCGCGTCACGTCATTCATACCGTCGGACCGGTGTGGCGCGGCGGCACGCGCAACGAGCCGGCGCTGCTCGCGTCGTGCTATCGCTCCAGCCTCGCGCTGGCCGTCGAGAACGGCGTGCACACGATCGCGTTTCCGGCGATCAGCACCGGCGTCTTCGGCTATCCAATCGCGGAAGCGGCGGCGATCGCGATCGGCGAGGTCGTGCGCTTCCTGCGCGAACAGGGCGGCATCGATCGCGTGGTCTTCGTCTGCTTCAACGAAGAGGTCGAAGAGGCGCATCGCCGTTCGCTGGAACGCCTCTTGCCCGACTCCGGCTTCTGATGGTTGCTCCGAGTTGTCCCGCGCTCGTCGTTCACGATGACGACACGTTCCGAAAATCGCTCATCGCCGCGCTCGATCAGCGCCACTTCACCGTGACGTTCTCCGCCGACGGCGCCGATGCCGTCGAGCTCGTCCGCACACGAAACTTTCGCATCGTGCTCCTCGGCGTCGATCTGAAATCGAAGCGAGGTCTCTCCGCGCTCGAAGCGTTACGCGATCGCGACCGCAAAGCGACGTCCGTCATCATCGTCGGCGAGCCCGATCCGGAGCTGCGGACGTGGGGAAAAGTCGCGGACGAGACACTGCTGAAACCGGTCGATGCCGCGTATGTCGCCGACCGTGCGCGTGTCTACTGTATGTAGCCTACGACGCTTCGTCGTCGGGCGAGAGCGGTCCGCTTTTCAAATCCTCGCGAATGATCAGGTCGAGGAAGAACTCGCGCACGCCATCCGGACCGCGCTCGCGATAGACGCGGCGAACGTCCGACGGCTTGAGCCGGATGCCGGTCATGGCCTCGAGGTACTGGCAGAAAACGACCGCGCGTGAACGGAACGAGACGACGAGGATGAGCAGCAGGATGACGGCGAAAGCGACCGGCATCGCGGTCGAAAGCGACTCGATCTGAAAGAGGGAGCTCAGTGAATTCATCGTCAGGGGAGGACCGCGGCGATCCTACCGCAAAAGGCATCGATCGTGTAATGGCAACGGCGGTGGAGGAAACGAGATGTCGAACGAACCATACGAGCCGGTCTCCTGCGACTATCACGATCAGCTGGAAGCGGCGGCGATGCACAAGACGAACGTGGAGCTGGAGTTCGAGCTGGAGGGAGTGACGCAGCGCGAGCGCGGACGGATCGCCGACGTCTACACGGCTGACGGCGCGGAATTCGTGAAGTTCGAGGCGCCCGCAGGTCCGGTCGACATTCGTCTCGATCAGATCATCTCCTTGCGAGAATCGACCGAGTAGTACCATTGCTCCGATGCCGCGCATTCTCTTCTACGCCGGAACGGCGTTCTTCCTCTTTCTTGCACTCTCCGCGGCGACCGACGCCGTGCAGCAGTTGCAGGGAAGCGACATCGCTTTCGTGGCGGTGCAGGGAGCGCACGTCTCGAGCTCCGCGACTGCAGGATGGGCGATCGTCGTCGCGTTGCTGGCGGGCGTCGCCTGCGCGGCGCTGCTCGTGCGGATGGCAGCGCTGCTCGCCGCGCGCAATCTGTTCGGCGCGTTCCTCGCGCTCTTCTCCGTCGGCGCGGCGGTGACGTCGCTGATCTGGCTGCTCTTTCTGCAGACGCGGATGCTGACGCTCGCGCGTCACGGCGCGGGCTTCGGCGCGGCGGGCGAGCTGCATTTCGCCGCGGTGCTGATGCTCGGCTACTTCGTGTCGATCAGTTTCCTCGCGCTGCGGCCGTACTTCCGCATTCAGGCGAGCCGCGTGTTGTCGGCGCTGGTGTTTTTTCCGCTGCCGCTCTTCCTGCTGATCGTCATGCAGGAGTTGTTCGTCAGTACGAGCTCATCGATGTTGCCCGCGCGCAGTCCGGCATCGCTCGTCTTCTTCGCGGTGCTGGCGATGCTCTTCCTGGCGATCGCCGTCCACTGCATCCGCCATCGTCATATGTTCCTCGAGCTGACGAACCTGCGCGAGCTGCTCGATGCGCGCATCGATCCGGCATCGCGTCCCGCGGGCGGACGTCCGGTGCGCATCGTGTTCGATTCGTAGCGCGAAACTTCCGCGCGCCGCCGCGCGTCGCATCGAACATGAAAACTTCTTTCCTGTTCGCGCTTCTCGTGCTCTCTGCCGCGCCGGCGCTGCATGCCGACGAGCTTTCCGGACGCGTCGTGAGCGCCGACGGCCAGCCGCTGCGTGCCGCGCACGTCTACGTCTACATGGCGCTGCCGCGGAGCGGACCGAATACGCTTTGCCCATCGTGCTATCGCGATTGCGGCAAGCACGAGTCGATCGCCGCGGATGGCGCGTTTCGCTTGCGCGAGCTCGACCCGACGTTGCGCTTTCGATTGCTCGCGGTTGCCAGCGGCTACGAGCCGGCATTCTCCGATTACGTTCCGGGCGGAACACCTGTCACGATCACGCTCAAGCCACGCGCGGTTTCCGATGCCGCGCACGTCGTCTGCGGAACGGTCGTCGATCCGACAGGTAAGCCGGTCGTCGGCGCGATCGTCGAGCCGGCCGGCGTGCGCGTTGGTGATGAGCATGGCGACTTCCGGATCGGTTACGGAGAGATCCCCGGCGTCGACAAACTCTCGATCACCGATGCGGACGGCGAGTTTGCGCTGCGGCTGCCCGACGTTGCCTTCGCGAGCGACGTGCGCATCCGCGCGCGCAACTTCGCGCCGGTCATTCATCGGTTTCTGCGACCGTCCGAGCCGCGCACGTTGCGCATCACTCCCGGTGCGGCGGTGGCGGGACGGGTTGTCGCCGGCGAAAAGCCGGTCGCCGGCGCACTTGTGAAAGTCGAGCAGGTGCTGCGCTACAGTCAGGACTATCTCGGCACCGAGGAGATCGCGACGGATGAGAACGGCCGTTTCGTTCTGGCGCCGGTTGGTGCGAATGATTACTACGTCGTCTCCGTCGTCACCGGCACCACGGTGCCTCGCGAGCGGGCGAGGACCATCGTGAAGGTCAAGG
>JAOBAU010000178.1 GCA_025463165.1 Acidobacteriota bacterium
AGCCGCCGCTCACCAGTCCGTAAGCCCAGAGCGCTGCCGACATCACGCCGCCGGCGATGAAGCTGGGCGCGAGTGCTTTCAGCACTTCCGCAATCGACGAATGCACGAGGCGCACACCAATGACGAGCGTCATCGAAACGGTCAGCGTCGTCACCAGCAGCAGCGCCGTCGCCACCGCCACCGCACCGAAGCGCGCGGCGAAGATCAGCGCCGGGATGATCATCAATGACTTGATCACCGCCAGTCCCGCGAGCAGTTTCGCGCGGCCGGTCGCTTTCAGAATGTTGCCAACGTGGTTCGACAGCGATCCGACGCCGACGAAGAGCGCGAGCATGCGCAGAATCGGCGTCGCATCGATCCACTTCGGTCCGAAGAACGCCAGCACGATCGGCTTCGCGAGGAAGAAGAGTCCGAGCGATGCCGGTACCGTGAGCGCCGAGACATATCGCGTCGCGCGCAGAAACGGCGTGCGCAAACTCTCGCCCGCCGCATGGATTTTCGCGAACGCGGGGAAGAGCACTTTGCTCAGCGCGTAGAGCGCGACGACCACCCCCGCTTCGGGGATTTTCGACGCCATTTGATACAGGCCGAGCGCGGTGATGCCGAGGTAGCGGCCGACGACTGTGAGATCGGCGTCGGACGTGATGGCGTTGATGACGTTGACGATGATGATGCCGCGGCCGTAGCCGAGCATCGGCCGCAGCAGCTCCGACGGGAAGCTCCACGTCGGACGCCACGGCACGATCAGCCAGAGCGAAACCGTCGACACCGTCAGCCCGGCGATGTGTCCCCACACCAGACTCCAGGCACCGAATCCGAAATACGCGAGGACGAGTGCGACGCTCGCTTTGACGGCAGCCAGCCCGAACTCCGGAATGGCGCGGGCGCGGAATCGCAAGTCTTTCTGCGCGAGCGCGTCGTGCGTGGTGCCGAGGAACTTGATGATGAAGCTGAGCGCGAGCGCGCGGACGATCGCCGTCCCCTGCGGCGCGTGGAAGAACTCCGCCACGAACGGCGCGAGCACGAGCGTGATCAGGCACCAGAAGATGCCGGCCGCGAGATTGACGACGAACGTGATCTGCGCGGCGTCGTCGCGGCGATCGGGCCAGTAGACGAGCGCCATGCCGGAGCCGAGGTCGCCGATCGATTCCGCGTAGGTCATGTACGCCATCGCGAATGCCAGCAGTCCGAACTCGCGCGGCGCAAGAATGCGCGCGAGGAGGCTGATGCCGGCGAGCGTGACGACCTTCGCGCCGGCGGTGGAAAGGAACGCCCACATCGCCGCCGACGCCGTCGCGCGTCCCATCCGTTTGCGCGGCGCCGCGGTCACGCGTGCAGACTCCCGACGATCAGGTTTTCGAGTACGCGCCTCCGCCACCATCCGCGCGCGCCCGGCTGGCCGGCGCCGCGCGCGAGGATCTGCAGCGACTTCGCGAGCGTGAAGAGACGCAGCGCCTCTTCATCGCGCGGCGCGCCGTCGAAATAGCCGTCGAGGAATCGCGCGGAAAGCGTTTCGAACGCGCCGCGCAAAATCGGATACGAGAAACAGAGCCGCAGATGGACGAGAAAATAGGCGGCATCTTCGATGGCCAGCCCTTCGCGAAATCCTTCGAAGTCGATCACTTCGACGACGCGCGCGCCGATGTAGATGTTGCCCGGCCAGTAATCGCCGTGATGTCCGACGACAGGACACGGCCGGCCGGCAACGCGCGCTTCGAGCTGCTTGAGCGTCGCGATGACCGAGCGCCGCAATCCACGGATGCGACGGCTGGCCGCGCAGACGAGCTCCAGATCCTGCAGCGCGAGGACGACGATCGCCGTCAGCAGATGCCGGCCATCTTCCTCGACCGGCGTCTCCTGCTGCATCACGCGCAGCCACGTGCCGGCGCGGCGCAGCGGCGTCGCAACGCGGCGAAGCGCGCCGCGGTTGCGCGCTTCACGCAGCAGCTCGGCGAGCGGCTTGCCGCGCGCGCGGTCCATGATCACGCTGGCATTCGACTGGTCGAGCTGCAGCGCGCGCGGCACCGTATATCCGACCTGCGCCGTCGCCTCGGCGACCATCGCGTTCATCCGCAGCCGCAGCGTCGTCAACACGTCAAACTCGTGCCGCGCACGATCGACGGCCGGCGCCGATTCGCCGCGCCGCGAGCGCTGCTGTTTCACGATCAGATCGCGATTCGCAACGCCGTCCGACGCCGTGATCTCGGCGACGACGGAGTCGCGGCGCTGATGCAGACAGCGGACTCCGACGGTTCGCAGCTGCAGCTCCGGCCAGCCGCTCGACATCACCACGTCCGCTTTCTCTTTCGGCACTTCGCTGTGGCGCTCGACGAGCTCGATCAGCTCGGCGACGCAGCGGCGCACGTCGAATTCGTTGCGCACGCTTTCCTGTCCGGCGCGGCCGAGCGCCGTGCGCAATTCCGGATTCTCGATGAGCCGCCGGATGGAGACCGCGAGCTGATCGGAGTTGGTGGCATCGACGAGAATGCCGCTGAGCTCATTGCGCACGAGCTCCGGGATTCCGGAGATCGCCGACGCGATGACCGGCACGCCGGCCGCCATCGCTTCCATCAGCGAGATCGGAATGCCGTCCATCTGCCCGTCGCGTGCGATGACGCTCGGCAGCACGAAGACGTCGCTCTCGCCGATCAGCCGCGCCACTTCGTGCTGCGGCCGCGCGCCGAGGAGCTTCACGCGATCGCTGACGCCCTGGCGCTCGATCCATTTCTCGAGCGCGTGACGCCGCGGACCGTTGCCGACGATCGCGCAGTCGACGTCGACCCCTTCTTTTTTCAGCCGCGACACTGCATCGACGAGATACGAGAGTCCTTTGAACGGACTGAGCGTGGCGACGGTGATGACCTGCGGCCGCGGCTGCTGATGCCGCGACGTCGCCTGCGCCTCTTCGTACACTTCGGGGTTCACGCCGATGTGCACGACTTCAACTTTGTCGGCCGTCTCATCGGGATAGAGCCCGGTCAGAAATGCTTTGTTGAAGGTGGAGACGGCGCGGACGAACTTCGCGCGCCGCAGTTTCTCGCGCAGAAAAAGACGCTGCACGAAGATGTCGGGACCGTGCACCGTGAAGCTGTACGTGATGTCGCTGAGCGACGAGATGATGTACGCCATCATCGCGGCGTTCGTCGCGAAGTGCGCGTGTACGTGACGCACTCCGGCGCGCGGCAATTCCTCCGCGAGATAGACCGACTTCGGAAACATCGCCATCGTTCGCAGCAGAATCGACGGCCGCAGAATCGAGTGCGCGGTGACTTTGAAAAACAGCTTCACGTACGCGGCGGGATCGGCGAAGAAGCGGCGGACGTTCGCCATCGCGATCGACGTCGAGAGCAGCGGAGTGTAAAGCGCGCGCCGCAGCCACGGCTTCGCTTCTTCGTGCATGACGCCGTCGTGATGACGGATGAGCGGCACGAGGACGACCGGCTGTCCGTGACGTTCCAGCTCGTTGATCTCGCGGAGGATGTACGTTTCGTTGAGGACGGGAAAGCGCGAGACGAGGACGCCGATGACGTCGCGTACGCGAGGACGCGAATCGGTCGCGGCTGCTTCGCGCGTTTGGACGCCGGCGGTCACGCGATCACCTCTTCATCGCGACGACCGCGCAGGCGTTCGACCGCGGCGGTGAAGCCGAGGACGATCCAGAGATAGCGCTGATAGGCGCCGTGCAGAAAGACGCTCGTCAGCAGGTAACCGGAGAGCGCGACGGCGATGGCGGCGGCAATCACGGCGAGCTCGGTTCGCCCTTCCGCTTCGAGCACGCTGCGCGATTGATAGAGCGAGACGAACGCGACCGTCATCGCGGCAATGAACAGCGCGAAACCGACGATGCCGGTCTCGGCGGCGATCTGCATGTAGAGCGTGTGCGGGAACTGCTCGACGCCCGGCTCGTCGTATTGCGGCGCGGCGGAGCCGGCCATCGCGGAGTAGCGGTCGTAGCGCGTGCTGAAGTTGGCGGCGCCGACGCCGAGGTACGGATGATCGAGAAACATCTGCCATGCGGTGTTCAGCACGAGCGCGCGTTTCTCGAGCGACGCGTCGCGAATGACGCTCTCCTGCTTACCGCCGGGCAGCAATTCTTCGACGGTGACGAAGCGCGCTGTGACATCAGGCGGCAGCACGACGAGCACCATCAGCGCGGCGACGCCGGCGGCGGCGATGTGCATCACGCGCACGCGAAGTGAGACGAGCAGAATCACGGTCATCACCGCCAGTGCGAGCATCGCGCCGCGCGAGTAGGTCAGCAGCGTGATGGCGGTGATGAGCAGCGCCGCGAGCGCGAAAGACACGCGTCTGATCCAGTTGCGGGTGACGACCGCGCCGGCAACCGCGAGCGGCAGCGCGATCAGCAGGATCTGCCCGTAAAAGTTCGGATCGCCTAGTGGCCCGGAGATGCGCGCACCGGAAACGTCGCTGTAGATCGTGCCGGTCTGGACGGATGCGAATCCGAAAAAATCCTGGTCGTAGCGGCCGGTGGCGATTTGGAAAAGCGAGAGAAGCGCGAGACCACCGGCGACGAAGACGATCGCCCCCATCCCCTGCCGCAGCGACGACCAGCTCGACGCGATCATCGCCACAAGGAGATAGATCGCGAATCCTTTTCCCGCCTCGGCGACGCGCTGGTCGGCGAGGAACATATCCTTCGCCCAGATCGTGCTGGTGAAGAGCACATAGCAGTAGAGAAAGAGGAGCAGCGTCAGCGGCGTGGCGATCGCGGAGAGCGGCTGCAGACGCCGGCGCTGCAGCCAGATCACGATCGCAAGCAGGCCGATGAGCGGCTGGAGCATCGATGGAAGTCCGGTCGCGCGCGTGACGAGATCGGAAGCGTTCGCATAGACGATGACGACGAGCGCGACGAGACCGAACGACATCGGCACGCGATGGCGATATCGCCACGCGACACCGACCGCGATCGCCGCGAGCGCGGCGAAGAGCACGATAAAGAGGAGCGTCTGCGCCTTCACGACGACCTCGGGAGCCGGCGCGACGACAAGCGTTGCGGCAGCGTCGCGCATCGTCAGAACCCGGCGGTTCGGAGACGACGACCGAAACGCTCGCTGCCCCACACGAGCATCACGCCGATCAGCAGACCAAGAACGAAGCCGGCAGCGATCGAGCGGCCGACGCGCGGCGTGTACGCCTCGGTTGGCGGAGTCGCCGCGGAGACGGTGGTGATGCCGTAGACCTTGTACATCTGCAGCGTCTGCGCGGCGATGATCTTCGGCACGCGATTGGCGAGCTCGGCGGCGCGCGCGGCGTCGTCGCCTTCCACTTCGATGCGGAAGAGATTCGTGTTCGGCATCACTCGCGAATCGATGACGTACTGGCCTTTCGAATACTCCGGCGGCAGCGACGCGAGGACCTGAGCGTGCGTGAGCGGCGTCGTCGCCAGCACGGCGACCGTGGCGATGATGTTGCGGCGCTCGAGCGAGTCGACGGTACGCAGCAGATCGCCGGTGGCCAGCGCTTCGTTCGGCATCAGCGCGGCGATGGCAACGGCGCGATAACGCTTCGGCTGCAGTTCCGCGAGCGCCCACGCGCTCAGCGTCACCACGACGGTTGCCACGACGACGATCTGCCATCGGTGGCGAATGCGGCGAACGGCTTCTGCAGCGCTGTCCGTCGCGACGTCAGTCGGCACCGGCATGCTCGTCAAACCGCTCCCTTCGCCGTCAGCACCACCTCGACGGTCTCGAGGAGAATGCGGAGATCGAGTCCGAGACTCCAGCGATCGACGTAACGCCGATCGAGCTGCATCCGTTTGATGTCGCTGCAATTACTGCGGCCGCTGACCTGCCACAGTCCTGTGATGCCGGGCGGCGTGGCGAAACGGCGAAGCTGATTGCGGCGCGGCAGCTTGTCGAGATCGGAGACTAGCAGCGGACGCGGACCGACCATGCTCATCGTCCCTTCGAGCACGTTGAACAACTGCGGCAGCTCATCGAGACTGTACTTGCGGATGAACGCGCCGACGCGCGTGATGCGCGGATCGTTCTTCAGTTTCAGGAACGACGCGCCCGACTGTTCGGCGAGCTCTTTTTCCTTCAGCTCCGAGCCGTGGTACATCGAGCGGAACTTGTACATCTCGAATTGATTGCAGCGGAAGCCGATGCGCCGTTGCCGAAAGATCAGCGGTCCTTTGCTCGTCAGTTTCACGGCCAGCGCGACGGCGATCAGCACCGGCGAGAGCAGGACGATGAAGATGATCGCCATCAGGATGTCGATGGCTCGCTTCGCGCGAGCGCCGATCGGATGACGCGTGCGGAGATCGAAGAAGTAGGCGCCGGGACCGGCCTGATCGAGGAAGACGATGCCGGTCGCGCGGCGCGAACGGATGAGCTTCGCCTGGCGGCGGCGATGAAGACTGCCGCTCTGTTCGAGCGGCTCATATTCAAAGTGATAGGTGGTCGAGGTCATCTGCCCGTAACTCGCTGAAGACGTATGTCATCAGCGGCACAGAGCAAAACCGTCGCCAGATTGCGTCGATTAGTGTCCGGCCACGCGTCCGCGCATCGGGACCGGCGCCGATGAGACCGGTGAGCCCGCGCTCGGCCACGCGATCGCCGAGACCGCTGATTCGTTGCCGGCCGCGTCGACGGCGCTGACCTGATACGAGTAGACGCCGGTCGCCGTCACGGCGCCGTCAAGGTACGAAGTCACGGACGACGTCGCGAGCAGCACTCCATTGCGATAGACGCGATAACCGGTGACGCCGATGTTGTCGGACGACGCGGTCCACGTCAGCGTCATCGATGACGTCGTGTGCGTGACGTTGAGGCTCGCCGGCACGGTCGGCGCGAGCGTGTCGGACGGAACCGCGCTGCTGAGCTGGTGCGCGCCGATGTCGAAGAGAGCCGGACGCGCGGTGCCGAAGTAGTCGGATGAAACGCCGGTCACGCTGATACCCTTCTGCAGGTTCGGCGAGCCGGTGGTCAGCTTGTAGTCGATCGCGCGCGTGCCGCCCGCGTTCGCCAGCATCGGGTTCGCGATCACGTCGCCTGCACCCGCCGCCGAGCCCGCCGGGCCGCCGTACCAGTTGTTGTTGCGATACGTCACGCCGCCGCCGGCGACCGACGCCATCGTGCCGCCGGCCGGCGCGAAGAAGATGTTGTTC
This sequence comes from Acidobacteriota bacterium, assembly GCA_025463165.1. Lineage (GTDB taxonomy): Bacteria > Acidobacteriota > Thermoanaerobaculia > Gp7-AA8 > Gp7-AA8 > JAOBAU01. The sequence continues at coordinate 7,130 of JAOBAU010000178.1, forward strand.
TGCACGACGCTGTTCGCGTGCGTCGACGATTCGATGCTCAGCAGCTTCGACGCGCCGTAGATCGTGTTGTTCGCGATCGTCGTGTTTTTGATGCCGCCGCCGAGGTCGTAGTTGCCGTAGTAGATGCCGAAGTTGCTGTTGAGGATGATGTTGTTCGTGATCGTGTTGTCGGTCAGCGGGTTCGACGTCGAGTACGCTTCGTTGGCCATGCCGATGCCGTGCGCCGGCAGACCGTTGCGGTAGTAGCGCGAGTTGGCGGTGCTGTAGATCAGGTTGCCGTCGAGCTTCGTGAACCGCGCGTTGTCGAGATACATCTCGACGCTGTAGTTGTCGAAGACTTCGTTGCCGGTGGCGACGCCGTTGTCGCTGAGGACGAAGACGATTCCTTCGCCGTCGTTGTTGTAGACCTTGTTGTTGGTGACGCGGCCGCGGTCGGTGTTCTGCACGCCGATCGTCTGCGACCAGCCGCCGCTCGTCGTGTGGTACTGGTTCTCGAGCACGGTGTTCGTTACGGTGTTGCCGGAGATCGTCACGTCTGCGGCCGTGCCGAAGGTCGAGTAGCCGCTGTAGATGCCGCCTTTGACGGCGTGGTGCACGTTGTTGTTGACGATGCGGATGTTGCGCGCGCCCCAGGCGCAGATACCGATCTTGCTCGAGTTGCGAACTTCGAAGCCGTTGAACTCGACGAACTGGCCGGTGATGGTGACGAGGTCGCTTGCCGTGGTGCCGCTGCCGTCGATAACGGCGCTCTCGCCCGGGTACGGCTGGAAGACGATCATCGAGCCGGCCGCGCCGGTCGAGCCGATCTTTACGAGCTGGTTGTAGACGCCGCCGCGAACCTGGACGACGTCGCCCGCTTTGGCGAGCGCGGCCGCTTTAGTGATCGTGGCGAGCGGAGCGGAGACGGAAGTTCCGGTGCTGGTATCGCTGCCGGTCGTGGCGACGTAAAGCGTCGCGGCGCTGGCGGAGCCGGTCAGGACGAAACAGGCGGCGGCGATGCGGGTAGCAGAAAGAAAACGAACCATCTCTCGGGCCTCCGAGCGATCACGTTGTCGCCGAGGCCCTTTCGGGAGATGACCGGGAAAATCACGCTGCCGTTCGAAACGGCGTACCCGCGATGATTCTCTCGGGCACGTTCGGCAGCCCGGCGGTCTGAGTGAAGCGTCAGATCCGTGGCTTTGCGTCCCCCCGTCACCGGAGGTTTGCCTTTGTCGTGTGACCGCGAATATTTGTTATTCGTAACTAACGAAGAGGGAGTGTACGGTATTTCGATTTCCGTGACAATAACTTCTCGTTGCGAGAGCGAACGCGGCCGTACGGTACTGGCACGAATCTCGAACCGGGCCCGGCTTCGAAGGAGATTTTGTCATGAATCGAAAGTTGTCGTACCTCGCTGCGTTCCTGGTCCTGTTTGGTCTCGCCTGCGGCTCGATGAATCGCGTGTTGCCGAGCAACGTTGATGCGAAAGCAATGGAAGCGGACGTCCGCAGCAAGATCGCCGAAGCGGTCCCGTCGAAGACGTTTGCGGTTGAAGTGACCGTCGATAACCACGCCGTCGTCACGCTGAGCGGCCACGCCGCGAACAGCGGCGACATCTCGAAGATCGTCGACGCCGCGAAAAGCGTCAGCGGCGTCACGCGCGTCATCAACAACCTCCACGTCCAATAGAAGTGAAGTTGGGGGTCACATCTAAAAAGTTAAGTTAACGCGTGC
>JAOBAU010000180.1 GCA_025463165.1 Acidobacteriota bacterium
AACAACACCTCAGCGACCGCGGCTTCGAGCGGCGCCGATCTCAACGGCGGCGCGGCCATTGATGCGGCGGCGAAAATTCGCGCGCGGATGGCGGTCGTCGCCGCGAACTACTTCGCGCGCGTCGCGAAGATCGAAGCGGATGTGAGCCACATCGTCTTCGACGGCGGCGAGATCTTCGACGATCGCGCCACGCACGAACGCCTGCCGTGGCAGGGACTCGTGAAGATGTCGTATCTCGAACGCGTCTCGCTCGGTGAGCGTGGTTTCTATGCGACGAAAAATCTCGAATGGGACGCCGAGCGCGGTGTCGGCACGCCGTTCCTCTACTTCACGCAGGGCGTCGCGGTTTCGGAAGTGGAGATCGATCGCTTCACCGGCGCAATGCGCGTCCGCCGCTGCGATCTGCTGATGGACATCGGCGAGTCGATCAATCCCGGCATCGATCGCGGCCAGATCACAGGCGCGTTCGTTCAGGGGATGGGCTGGCTGACCAACGAGGAGCTGCGCTACACCGACGACGGCGTGCTGCTCTCGCATTCGCCGACGACGTACAAGATCCCGAACATTCAGGATGTGCCGGACGTCTTCAACGTCGACTGGATCAAAAACGATCAGAACCAGCTCAACATCCGTTCGAGCAAAGCGGTCGGCGAGCCGCCGCTCGTACTGAGCATCTCGGTCTGGATGGCGGTGAAGAACGCGCTCAGCTACGTGACGAATGAGATCCCGAAACTGCACGCGCCGGCTACCGGCGAAGAGATCCTGATGCGGCTGACCGGCTACGCGCGAAAACGCGGAGTCTCTGCGACCGCAGCCGCCGCGCCCGCGAGGTAATGTCCCCCGAATCCCTCTCCCTCCGGGAGAGGGTGGCCGAAGGCCGGGTGAGGGGCACGGTGAACGCTCTCGTATCTTCCCCGCCCCTCATCCGCCGCTTCGCGGCACCTTCTCCCGGAGGGAGAAGGATCTGTGATTTGCCGCGTTATCATCGCGCCGCATGTTCGCCGTTCGCTCCCGCCGCGTCGTCACGCCTGACGGAATCCGTCCCGCCTCAATCCACATTCGCAACGGTCGCATCGAGCGGATCGGCGCGTATGACGATGGCGGCGTCGATTACGGCGAGCTCGCCATTCTTCCCGGCATCGTTGATTCACACGTTCACGTAAACGAGCCCGGGCGCACCGAGTGGGAAGGCTTCGCGACCGCCACGCGCGCGGCGGCGGCCGGCGGCGTCACGACGATCATCGACATGCCGCTGAATTCGATTCCGCCGACGACCTCCGTCGATGCGTTGCAGCAGAAAGTCCGCGCGATGACCGGCCAGCTGCGCGTCGACACCGGACTGTGGGGCGGCGCGGTTCCCGGCAACGCATCGGAGCTGTTGCCGATGCTCGACGAAGGAGCGCTCGGCTTCAAATGTTTCCTCGTCGATTCGGGTGTGCCGGAGTTCGGCAATCTCGACGCGAAGGGGCTCGAAGAAGCGCTGGCGATCCTCGCCGAAAGTCAGGCGCCGCTGCTCGTACACGCGGAGCTGGCCGGTCCGATCGATGCGGCGCGCGCGAAACTCACCGGCGCATCATCGTCGTATCGCCGCTACGTCGCGTCGCGTCCGCATGAAGCGGAGGACGAAGCGATTCAACTCGTCTACGACACCGCGAAGCGGACGGACGGTCACGCGCACATCGTCCATCTCTCATCGGCGCACGGACTCGAGCTGCTGCGCCGCGCGTCGGCCGAATTCGTCTCGCTGACGGCGGAGACGACGCCGCACTACCTCTGGTTCGATGCCGAGTCGATTCCGGACGGACATCCTGAGTACAAATGCGCGCCGCCGATTCGCGATGCGGCAAATCGCGAACAACTCTGGCGCGGCATCGAAGAAGATCTGCTGCTCGCCATCGTCAGCGATCACTCGCCATGTACGCCGCAGCTGAAGAAGCTCGACGACGGCGACGTCGAGAATGCGTGGGGCGGAATCTCATCGCTGCAGTTCTCGCTGCCGATCGTCTGGACAGCCGCATCGCGTCGCGGCATGACGCTGCTCGACATCGCACGATTGATGTCGGCCGGACCGGCGATCCTCGCCGGCATCGACCATCACAAAGGTGCGCTCGAGCCTGGCCGCGACGCCGACTTCATCATCTTCGATGACACGGCGCCGCTACACGTCGAGCCGGGAATGGTCGAGCATCGCCACAAAGTCACGCCGTACGCCGGCGAGCAACTGATCGGCGTCGTCCGCGAGACGTACGTTCGCGGCCAGAACGTCTGGAAGGATGGAGAGCATGTGGGACCGAACATCGGAGAGTGGGTGCGCCGATGACTGATTTTCGCGAGCGGATCGACCTCGCCTCCGAACGCCTCGGCGGCTCCGTGCTGTACGCCACCGACGACTTCTTCGCCGAAAAAGAGAACCTCATCAAGCCGGCAAAAGCGGTTTGGAAAGAACACGAATACACCGACCGCGGGAAGTGGATGGACGGCTGGGAATCGCGCCGCAAGCGCACTCCCGGCCACGACTTCGCCATCGTCCGCCTCGGCGCGCCCGGCATCGTTCGCGGCGTCGTCGTCGATACCGCATTTTTTCGCGGCAACTATCCCGACCACTGCTCGATCGAAGGAACGTCGATGCGGCCGGAGTCGGACGTCGAATCGCTGATCGCCGCGAACTGGATCGAGATCCTCTCGAAGTCGCCGCTGAAAGGCGACGGCGAAAATCTGTTCGAGATCGAGAGCCCGCTCGCCTTCACGCATCTTCGTCTGCACATCTATCCCGATGGCGGCGTGGCGCGCTTTCGCGTACACGGCGAAGTCGTCCCCGACTGGCGCCGGAGCGGCGGACTCGGACACGAACAGGATCTCGCCGCAGTCGAGCACGGCGGCGAAGTGCTGACCTGCAGCGATATGTTTTTCGGACCGAAGCACAACCTGATCATGCCCGGCCGCGCGCACAACATGAGCGACGGCTGGGAGACGAAACGGCGTCGCGGCCCCGGCCACGACTGGGTCGTCGTGCAACTCGCCTGCGATGCAACGGTGCAACGCGTCGAGCTCGACACGCGCCACTTCAAAGGCAACTTCCCCGACACCGCGTCGATCGATGCAAAGCGCGGCGGCGGCGAATGGGAAGAGCTGCTGCCACGCACGAAGCTGCTCGCCGACACGCGTCATCTCTTCCTCGATGAGCTGAAACCGGTTGGTCCGGTTACACACCTTCGCCTGAATGTCTTCCCGGACGGCGGCGTGTCGCGGATGCGCGTCCACGCACTGCCGACGGAACGCGGACGCGGCGACGCGGCCGCGCGTCATCTCGACACGCTGCTCGACGATCTCGCATTCGCCGAGCTGCGTCACTGCTGCGCGTCGAACGAATGGGTGCAGCAGATGGCGGCGGCGCGGCCGTTCGGATCGTGGGAACAGCTGGCCGAGACCGCCGATCGCATCTGGCTGAAGCTCGGCCGCGAGGCGTGGCTCGAAGCGTTCTCTGCGCATCCGCGCATCGGCGAGAAAAAAGCGGATCGCTTCTCGACCGGCGAGCAATCGGGCACCGCCTCAGCATCCGCGGAGACGATGTCCGCGCTCGCCGCGGTGAATCGCGAATATGAAGAGAAGTACGGGCACGTCTATCTCGTGTGCGCGACCGGACGGAGCGCGAGCGAGATGCTTTCCTTCGCGCGCGAGCGGATGTCGAACTCGGCCGATGATGAGTTGCGCATCGCCGCGGAAGAGCAGCGGAAGATCACGCGGCTGCGGCTGTTGAAACTCGTATGAGCGGAATCACGACGCACGTTCTCGACACCGCCAACGGACGCCCGGCGGCCGGCGTACCGATCACGCTCGAACGCCGCAACGGCGAAGCGTGGACGCACATCGGCAGCGGCGTCACCGACGCCGACGGCCGGCTGCGGACGCTGACCGGTCCCGACATCGACGTCGGCACCTACCGGATTACGTTTGACACGCGCGCGTATTTTCCCGACGGTTTTTTTCCGGAGACGTCGATCGTCTTCGACGTGCGCGACGCCGCGCAGCACTATCACGTCCCGCTGCTGCTCTCGCCATTCGGCTACTCGACGTATCGAGGGAGTTAGCGCGATGCGCACGCGATCACTATTTCTTCTCGCGCTCTTTTGCGCGCTTCCGATGTTCGGCGCGGTCGAAGCGCCGCGGCCGAACGACGTCTGGAAACGCCTGGACGCCGGCGACGTCATCATCTACAGCAACGCACGCGATGGTGTGATCCGCGAGAGCGCTCTCGAGTTGCTGCGGATGCGCGCAGCACTCACGCACGTGACGCGGCTGCAGATCGTGTCGCCGGTGCCGACGAAAGTATTTCTCTTCCGCACGCACGCGGCCTTCGTTCCGTATCGGAACGCCACCATCGGCGATTTCGAAAACATCCGCGGAGTCTTCATGCCGGCCGACGACGCAAACTACGCGCTGGTCGACGCGAGCAGCGCGCGCGACGACGTCCTCTACCACGAGCTGACGCACTTCTTCGTTCGCAACACCGTCGCCGGAATCCCGCGCTGGCTCGACGAAGGGCTGGCCGGCTTCTACGCATCGTTCGTCGCCATCGGGAACTCGGTGCGCGTCGGCACGCCACCCGATTACTTTCTCAAATACCTGCGCGCGATGGGACTCCAGCCGCTTCGCGAGCTGATGACGAAGACGCTCGACGCCGACGACTACAGGAACGAAGACGTCAGCGGCGTCTATTACGCAGAGTCGTGGCTCGTCACGCATTACCTTCTGATTGGAAATCCGGCGCGCGGCGCGCAGCTGCCGGCGTTGCTTGCGGCGCTCGAACAGGGGCAGTCGCTCGATGCCGCGTTTGCGACGGCATTCAAGGCCACTCCCGAGCAGATCGAAGGCGAGGTGCGCCGCTACCTGAATGGCTCGCGGTTCAACTACATCGAGTACAAGCTCGACGACCTCGGCGCGATCAGGGACGTCCCCGCACCACAGCCGATGTCGCGCGACGAGGTACTGTTTCAGCTCGGCGATCTGCTCGTCCATACGACGGAACACGACGGCCGCGAACTGCTCGATGCGTCGATCGAGCTGAATCCGAATCGCGCCGCGGCGGTTGCCGATCTCGCCATGCTCGCGGATGGCGGCGCACGCCAGGACGTCGCCGACACGTTGTACGACAAGTCGATCAAGATCGCCGGCAACGATTTCATTCCGTCGTTCTACTACGCTCGCAGCCTTGCGGCTCGTCTGCAGGCGAAGGCGCGCGACGGCGAGGATGTCAGCGGCGCAACGATCGCGGTGGCGCGGCGGATGGCGACGAAATGCATGGAGCTCGCGCCGAAGTTTGCGCGCTGCCGCGCGATTCTCGGAGCGAGCTATGCGCTGCCAGGCGAAAGCCCGGCGAACGGCATCGCGGAGTCGGCGAAGAGCCTCAATGATCAGCCGTCGCAGCTGGACGTCGCCGCCGATCTCGTGCTGCTGCATGCGAAGGCCGGACATACGCGAACAGCCGAGGCGTTGATCGCGCGCTTCATAGCGCCGTCGGCGAATGAGAAGCAGATCTCCGCCGCGCGCGAGAACCTCGTCATCGCCGAGTTTCAGCGCGGCGTTGAAAGCGCGCGCGCGCGACGGATCGCCGACGCCACCGCGTCATTCGAGGCTGTCGTCGCGAAGTCGACCAACCCGAAGCTGAAGGCGAACGCGACGAAAGCGCTGGCGGCGCTGTCGAAGGAGACCCCGCAATGAACGAACTGCCGATTCCCGAAGATGTGCCGCAGGCGAAGGAAGCGGCGGAGCTGGTGCGCGCGTGGGTCGTCGACGGCGCGCTGCACTGCAGCGTGTCGCCGCTGGCGTTCGACAACGCATCGACGTGGGGGATTCTGCTCGCGGACGTCGCGCGGCACGTCGCGTACGCGCTGCAGCAGGAAGGGATCGCGAAACCGTTCGACGTGCTCGACGGAATCCGGACGGTGTTCAATGAGGAGCTGGCGAGTCCGACCGCGGAGCCGGCCGGCGAGTTCAGGGAACGCGAGTCGTGAGCGCTTCCGCCAGCGCGCGATTGATCACGGCGGTCCACACCGCGTAGCCGCGCTCGTTCGGATGGAATCGGTCCGGGCCGAACAGCGACGGATCCTTTTTGAACAGCGGTCCCGTTTCCGCGGCGATCGGGGCGAAGGTCAGACGTTGCTGCTTCGCCACGGAGACGAACATCCGATTCACCGCTCTCGCGCGCGCACCGGCGATGCCGCGGAGGAGCCGCGGGATGCGTGGCGGCGTCGACATGTCGGCGGAACCGGTGATGACGATTGCCACATTCGGATTCGCGGCGCGTAGTCGCAAAACGATAGCCAGCAGATCGCGGCGCATCGAGCCGATGCACGTCAGATGCGTGACGTCATTCGGCGCGACGGCAAGCAGCACGAGGTCAGGTTTGATTGCCGCGGCGCGCGGAAGTTGTTCCTTCAGCACGTCGTGAATGCGCGCCCCGGAGACGCCGAGGTTTGTCATCGTCACCGTGTGACTCTTCGAGAGCTCGGCGGTGGTCTGGACGGCGATCCCTTGTTGATAATCGGCGCCGACGCCGGCCGCGGTGCTGTCGCCGAGGATCACGTAGGTGAGAGCGACCGCGGCGAGAATCATTCGGAAGTCGCGGCGCGACGTCCTTTCATGATCTTCACGAACGAACGGCTGCGCAGCTCATCGAGCGTGAGGCCGGTATCGAGCGCTTCCTCTTCGGTGATCGCGCCGCAGTTCATCCCGCGCAGGAAGTAGTTGAGCAGACCCTGCCCGGTCGCGGCGTCATCGAACACGTCACCGACCAGCGTCGCCTGTCCCGCTTTTCGGATGAAGTTGCTGAGGCGATCGGTTGCGGCGCCGAGCGACTCGATGAAAAACGAGTAGACGGCGGCGTAACGCGTCGGCAGTTGGGCGGGATTGAGATCCCACCCCTGGTAGTAAGCGTTGACGAGCGAGTGGTTGACGTGATCGACATGCAGCCGCCACGCGCGATGAACGATCGTCCGATTCTCGAAGATCTCATCGGGCGTCAGCGGACGTTCGGCCGTCGCGCGATGCGGCGCGATCGGCATGATGTTGGTCGCGCCATCGGAGAGCCAGATTCCGGTGCCGGCGTACGCGACCTGCATCATGTGCCGCGCGAAATCGCACGCCGGATGATCCATCCGCTGATGCGCCGCGGTGATGTTGCAGCTGGCGGTGTAATCGTAGGTGCCGAAATGCGCGGCGACGCAGCGGCCGCGCGCCGCTTCGAGAAACAGCGGCAGGTTCGAGACGCCGTTCTCGCTGATGATCGACTGCGTCGTCTCGATCATGAACTCGAGCTTCAGGGTGCCGGCGGCGAGACCGAGCTTCGGCTCGAGCGCATCGAAGAGATCGGCGAGCAGCGTTACCTGTCCCGGCAGCTGAATCTTCGGCAGCGTGACGACGAACCACGGCGGCAGTTTTCCGGCCGATTCGATGAGCGTCGTCAGGAAAATATCCATCGTCCGGATGCCGCGCCGCATCAGCTCCAGCGAGAACGTCTTGATGCGAATGCCGATGAACGGCGGCAGCGTCCCGTTCTCCATGCCGGTCGCGACTTCGCGCGCGCAGCGGGCGGCGTCAGCGTCCTCTTCATCGTCGGGACGATTGCCGTAGCCGTCTTCGAAATCGATGCGGAAGTCTTCCACCGGCTCGCGCTTCAGCTTCTCGACGACGCGCGAGTAGATGGTGTGCGCGAGCCACGCCGGATCGTTCACGCCACGAACCGTCGCGGAATTCGACGACAGCGTTGCCAGCATCGCGCGGGTATCGCCAACCGTCTCCGGCAGACGATCCGCGCCGGTCAGTCCGATGGCGCGTGCGAAGACGAATGGATCGGGAGCGAACTCGCCGAGCGCGCGCAAGGCGAGCTGGCCGAGCTTCACGGTCGTGTCGGATTTGAAGAGCTGCGCGCCGCCGTAGACGGTATGCACCGGCTGGCGTGCCGGCGAGTCGCCGGGAAAACGCTGCGCGAATGACGCGAGCGCCTGCTCGAGCGGTTTCGCTGCGCGATCGAGGTCGGCGTCGCTGAAGGAGGTTTTGATCGGCATCGGCTAATGGCTCCGGATGAGATGCGCGGCAACCCATCCGACGAGGACGAGTCCGGCGAGGATGATCCAATTTTGCGCGTGGCCGTACGTCGCCACCGGGAAGTGATTGCTGAGCATGATGAAGACGACCGGCACGACCATGAACGTGTTGTGCGTCGAGCGATTCTTCGCGCGCTCGGCGAGCATCATGTTCGGCTGCCCTCCCGCTTTCACCGCGGCGATGAGCGCACGTTGCGCGGGCAGGATGCGCACCCAGACGTTGAACGCCATGAACGTGCCGAGCAGCGCGCCGGTCTGCAGATACGCGGCGCGGCCGCTGAAGATGTGCGTGAAGCCGTAGATCGCGCCGACGAGCAGCGCGTACGAGATCACCACCGCGACGTTCCACCGATTTGCCAGCGGCGAGATCCAGAGCGCGTCATAGATGAACCAGCCGATGACGATGGACGCGAGGCTGATGCCGATCGCCTGCATGTTCGTCAGCTCGAGCGGGTTTCCGGCGGAAATCAAACCGCCGGCGTAGTAAAGAAGGATGAAGAGCGAGACGCCGGAGAGCCACGTGATGGCCGCTTCCCACTTGAACCAGTGCAGCGTCTTCGGCAGCATCTCCGGGACTTTTTGTTTGTCGACGATGTAGAAACCGCCGCTGTGGACCATCCACACCTGACCTTCTTTGCTGAGCGTGTGATCGAGCCAGGTGAAGAGAAATGTCTGGCCCACCCACATGATGGCGGCGAACACATGCGTCCACCGGAATGCGAGATTGAGCCACTCGGTCAGTGTGTAGTTCACGCGCGTTTCCTTCCTGTTGAGGCGCGGCGAATATAACGTACGATCCGCGAATGAGCGATCCTCGATTTCCCATCGGCAAATACGAACGGCGCGACGAGCTGACGACGGCGGAGCGCAACGCGCTGATCGACACGATCGCCGCGGCTCCCGCCCGCATGCGCGACGCGGTGCGCGGTCTCTCCGAGGAACAACTCGACACGCCGTATCGCGAAGGCGGCTGGACGGTGCGACAGGTCATCCATCACGTTCCCGACAGCCATCTGAATTCGTACTGCCGCTTCAAGCTCGCGCTCACCGAATCGACGCCGACGATTCGCCCGTACGACGAAGCCGCCTGGGCCGAGCTCCCCGACTCGCGCATCACGCCGATCGAAACATCGCTGACGCTGCTCGATTCACTGCACGATCGCTGGACGCGCCTCCTCCGCTCGATGACCGAAGCCGACTTCCGCCGCAAACTCGTTCATCCCGAAAACGGCGAGATGACGCTCGACACGATGGTTGGGTTGTATGCGTGGCATTCGCGGCATCACGTGGCGCACATCACCTCGCTTCGGGAGCTTCGCAATTTCTAAAGGTGCAGAGTGCAGAGTGCTGAGTGCTGAGAACGAGGGGCTTCTGACTCAGCACTCAGCACTCAGCACTAAGTATGATTGGGGCATGGACTCGACCCAGGTCGACCTCTCCACCGGCGCGCGGTTGTTCGTGGCGCGCAAGGGCGGGGGCGATGAGCTCGTCATTTTACGGCATTCGGCGGGGGGAGATCACACCTCGTGGTATCTGCAGATGGAGGCGATTGGCGAGCGCTATACGGCGCTGGCGTGCGATCTGCGCGGGCATGGGCGGAGCGCGTTCGACGTCGAAGACACGATCGTTCGTGAAGCGATCAGCGTCTCGGCGTTTGCGAAGGACGTCATCGCCCTCATCGAAAAGAACGGCTTCCGTCGCGCGCACCTCATCGGGCTCGGGCTCGGCGGCGCGATTGCGCTGGAAGTCTTTCGGCGGCGTTCCGAGGTCGTGCAATCGCTGACGCTCGCCGCGACGTGGGCGTATCACCCGGACGGCGACTCGCACGCGGCGACACGTCTTTCCGTCGCGGCGCTTTTCGGTGACGGCACGCCGCCCGCGCTCGTCGAGCGCGCCACGCGCATCGACGCCGCCACGAATCGGCACGTCAACTCGGCGTCGTGGCAGGCGATGTTCGCGAGCGACTTCCGGCGCGTCATCGAGCTGATCGACGTTCCGACGCTGCTCGTCGCGGCGACGCACGATCCGCTCGCGCCGCCGGAACTGCTCGCGGCGATCCGTTCCTCGCTGCCGGCGGCGGAGCTCGTCACGATCGACGGCGCCGGCCACTTCTCGAATCTCGATCATCCGAACGAATTCACCCGCGCGCTGCGCGCGCATCTCGTCCGCGCGCGCGCTTCCGAAACACAGCGCATCGGTTTCGCCGATCCGACGCCGGAGCTGACCGATGCCGAGACGATTCGCGGCGCGCTCGACGCGCTGCTCGATCGTCGCGGCATCCGCTGCATGTCGGCCGGCGATGAAAATACGGCGCTGGCGATGGCACACGGCGGCTGGCTCGTCACCGGCCGCGCGCACGCGGTGATCACCAGCGGCAGGCTGCACCTCATCTCCGACTCCAAACGGGCGAAGTGGACGCACGAGCTGACGAGCGCGCTCGAGCTGGAGACCGTCGTCGATCGCGCCATCGCCATCGCGATCAGCGAGCCGGCCGGCTGCGTCGCGCTGACCTTTCCGCGCGGCTTCCTCGAGCGGAAGATCGACGGCTTCTCGTACTCGTCGCTGCCGCGGCAGATGCCGCAGTCGTCCTTCGAGCCTTCGCCCGATGCGCTCGATCGCGCCGTGCAGCTGATCGCCGCCGGTCAGCGTCCGCTCGCGCTCGTCAGTGAGCTCGGCCGTTTCCGCGGCGGCATCGAATCGCTCGTGCAGCTCGCGCAGCGTCACGGCATTCCGGTCGTCGAATCGCGCCGCCGCCGTTTCGTCAACTTCCCCACGCGCCACAGTCTTCACCTGGGCTTCGATGCAACGCCATTCGCGCGCGAGTCCGACATCATCCTCGCCATCGAAACGATCGCCGACGAAGGCGACGTCGCGCACGGTCCGCGCATCATTCAGATCGGAATCGATCCGCTCGAGATCGCGAGCGCGACCGCCGGATTTCCCGCCGATCTGACGCTGGCCGGCGATCCGTCGCTGACGCTGCGCCGGCTCTGCGTCGCGCTCGACAAAGCGCGTCCCGATCGCTCGCGCAACGACGCACGCAGTCAGGTCTTCGCATCCGAACATCGGCGCGCGCTGCAACAGGTTCAGTCGCGCGCCATCGGCGACGCCGCGAAGCCGGTCGTTACCAAAGCCTTCCTCTCCTACTGCCTCGGCGAAGCGCTGACGGAATCGACGATCGTCGTGAATGACGGCGGCGCGGAACCGTCGCTCGTCCCGCGGCGTCTCGCCGATACCTGGTTCGAAGCGCCGCTCGGCGCCGCGCTCGGCGCGCAGTTCGCGTCGCCTGATGCGACGGTCGTCGCCACACTCGACGCCGCGAGCTACGTGCGCGGCAATCCGCTCGCCGCGCATCACGTCGCATCGCAGCGTCGATTGCCGCTCGCGATCGTCGTGCTCAATGACACCGACATGCAGTTCGCGAAGCTCGCCGAGTCGTGCGGCGGCACCGGACTGCGCGCCGATTCGCCGCGCGAACTGCCGCGCGCGTTGCGCAGCGCGCTCGACCTCGTGCGCGAGCGGCGCCAGCACGTTCTGCTCGACGTCCGCGCCTGATCCCGAACGATGCCGACCTTCTTCGAAACGCTGAACGAGCTGATGGCCGCCGACGTGCCGCTCGTGACGATCACCGTCGTCGACACGACCGGTTCCGCGCCGCAGGATCAGGGAGCAAAAGCGATCGTGACCGCGGAAGGTCGTCGATACGGAACGGTCGGCGGCGGGAAAGTGGAAACGAAAGCGATCGCCGAGGCGCAGGCGATGCTGCGCGGCGAATCGATGGAGAAGACGAAGTTCGTGCAGTGGAACCTCGCGAAGGACGTCGGCATGACTTGCGGCGGCATCGTGCGGCTCTACTTCGAAGCACACAACGCGCATCGATGGAAGATCGTCATCTTCGGCGCGGGTCACGTCGCGAACGCGCTCGTCACGCTGCTCGTCCACTTTGATTGTCAGATCACGTGCATCGATCCGCGCCGCGAATGGCTCGACCGACTGCCGCCATCGCCAAATCTCACCGCGATTGAAAGCGCCGACATGCCGTCGCTGGTGAAGACTCTTCCCAACGATGCGTTCGTCGTGCTAATGACGATGGGACACACGACCGACAAGCCGATCCTGCTCGAGATCCTCCGCACCAGAACGTTCCCGTACCTCGGCGTGATCGGCAGCCGCGCCAAAGCAAACATCCTCAAGCGCGACGTGGAAGAAGCAGGATTACCCGAGGCAGCGAAGGAAGCGTTCCACTGTCCGATCGGACTCGACCTTGGAACGAACCATCCGTACGAGATTGCGGTATCAGCGATTGGACAGCTAATACAAACCAGAGACCGGCTTTGACTCAGCACTCAGCACTCTGCACTCAGCACGTCATCGCTTTTTGACGCTCTCCTTCAGCTTCTCCATCGCCATCGCCTCGGTGATCAGGGCGCGGATCGTGTCCGACTGATTCTTCTTTTTCTTCAGCCACGCGATCTGGTCCGCGGGCAGCCAGATATTGATCCGTTCCGTTTTGCGCGGCGCTTTTGCGCCGGCGGTCTCGCTCTTCTTCATCGGATCCTCTTTCTGGCGGACTTCATGCTTTGGTTCGCAAGCTGTGTTCGAACCGAACGTGCTGGTCGTGGAGGACGACGATACCATCCGGCGTCTGCTCGTCGAGTACCTCCGCCAGACTCAGATTGACGTCGAGAGCGCGCGCGATGGCGTGGAAGCGCTGCATCTGATCTCCACGCGAAACTATCGCGTCGTGCTGCTCGACGTGATGATGCCGAAGATGAGCGGCGTCGATTTGCTCGATTCGCTGCAGGCCTTTCGCGCCGATCCGTCGCTGAAGCGAGCGCGGCTGAGCGACTGGCCGGCGATCATCATCATCACGTCGACGCCCGAAGCGCTGCTCTCGAAGGACGTGCTCGACCATCACTTCCCCGGCCTGATCCGCGGCGTGTTTCGCAAGCCGCTCGACGTCCGCGCGCTTGCCGACGTCGTCGAGCGCTGCCTCAGCTAGCGATGCCGAGCGACTGCAGAATCGAATAGAGATTCGCGACGATGTGCATCAGCATCGGCACGAACGTCGAACGGCTTCGATGGCGCGCGGTGCCGAGAATCAAGCCGTCGAAGAAGATCAGCACGATCGTGCGCCAGTCGTACTGAATGTGTGCGACCGCCCACAGCGCCGCGCAGATCACGATCGCTCCCCACGGCCCTGCTTTCGTCCGGCTGATCCGAAAAAAGACCAGACCGCGCACTACCAGTTCCTCGGCGACAGGACCGAGCAGTCCGATGGCGAGAATCCGCAATGCGACGATCAGCGGCGGATACGCGGGCCAGCGCACCGGCTGTTCCATCCCGAGCAGTCCGATCGCCAGCTCACCCGCGACCATCCAGACGCCCCAGATCGCGAGCCACAACAGAACGATCGTCGGTCGCGGCCAGACCAGCCGCAGATCATCCGTCAGCGAAAAGCGGCGCAATCGCGACACGACAATGACGATGAATATGACGACCGCAGGGAGCGCGACTTTGAGCAGCGTTGAAACAAGTAACGCGCTCATGTCGCGGCGATCGCGTCGTCGATCGCGCGCGAGACGACTTCCCGTGAAAGGTCGCCTTTGTAGATGACGCCCGTGGCGCGGCTGAGTACCTGCTCGCGCTCTTCGTCATTGATGAATCTCGACGTCACGAGAATGATCGGAATCGCGCTCGTCTCCGGCTGGCTCTTCAGTCGCTGCAGCACTTCGTGGCCGCCGATGCCGGGCATCATCATGTCGAGCAGAATCACGTTCGGCTGCTCGCTGAGCGCTTTTGCGATTCCTTCCGTGCCGTTCTCGGCGTCCATGATCTCGGCGCCGGGTCGCGATGCGAAACTCCTCATCGCGTACCGCGCGGTCTCGTCGTCATCGACGATCAGGATTCTGATCTTCGGTGCCGGCGCGCTGGCGGGCGTACCGTCGCTCATCGGGCGCATTGTAGCCGCGTCGCCGAAAACGATCGGAACCTCGGCGCGGAACGTCGCGCCGGCGCCTGGCTCGCTTTCCACCATCACAAAGCCGCCGAGGAGCGTGGCGAGGCGGCGAGTCAGCGGAAGTCCGAGGCCGCTTCCTTTGCTGCGGCCCTGCAGCGGCGTATCGACCTGCGTGAACTCATCGAAGATTCGCTCCTGATCTTCGACCGAGATCCCGATGCCGGTATCGGCGACGGAAAAGATCACGGCGTTGCCGCGTTGGTTCAGCTCCGCGGTGACGCGAATTTCGCCGGTCTCCGTGAATTTCAGCGCGTTCGAAATGAAGTTGCGCAGGATTTGCGACAGCTTCCCTTCATCCGTAAACATCAGCGGCAGACCTTCCGGCTCGTCGAACATCAGCGCGAGTGAACGGTTCACGAGCAGCGGACGAAGCATGCCGCGCAGCGCGCTGAACAGATTCGCGATGTCGAGCTCGGCCGGACGGACTTCGACCTTCCCCGCTTCGATCTTCGCGAGATCGAGCAGATCGTTGACGAGTCCCGCCAGCCCGTCGGCCGAGCGGCGAATCAGCAGGATCTGTTTTCGCGCTTCGTCGGTGAGCGGCGTCTCTTCGACGAGTCGCGACAACGCCAGAATCGAATTCACCGGCGTGCGGAACTCATGACTCATATCGGCGAGGAATCGCGTCTTCAACTCGTCCGCGCGGCGCACTGACTCCGCTTTCTCGTCGAGCTCCGCGTAAAGCGCGAGCACGCCGCGATTCGTATCTTCGAGCTCCTGGTTGAGCCGCTCCAGTTCCACCTGCCGCTCGTGCAGATCGGCGAGCGCCGCGAGCAGTTCCGCGTTCTGCCGCTGCATCTCATCGACCTGATCGACCGGCCGCTGGCGCGCGAGCTCGGCGATGAGTCGTGTCACCGCCACCTCGTCGAAGCGGCGCGCATTCGACGGCAGACGTTTGCGGACGATCACCGTCGTCCCTTCGCCGGCACGCGACGTCAGCGAGAACTCATCCATCAGCCGCTGCGCACCGAGCAGCCCCATTCCCATGCCGCTCTTCGAGCGATAGCGACCGGCAAGGATCTCGTCGACGTTCGCGATTCCGGGACCGCGATCGCTGACCTCGATGACGAGCGACTGCTTGTCGTCGAGCTCGACCGACAGTTCCAGGCGTCCGCTGCCGGCGTAGCGCAGCGCGTTGCGCGCGAGCTCGGAGACGACCGTGGCGATGCGCGTCTGATGCTGCTGATCGAATCCGAGCAGCGCGGCGACGGCACGCGCGCGGCGACGCGCCGCGACGAGATCGAAGTCATAGCTCAGCGCGACCGCCGCGATCGGAAGGACGGTCATGCTTTCGCCACTACGATCGTCGCGTCATCGCGGCCGCGACAGAAGTCGCGGAAGAGCACTCCGGCAATCACAGCCGGCGAACGCTGCTGCAGTCCCGGATAGTCTTCGATCGACCAGCTGGCGCTCAGCCCGTCGGAATGCATGATGAGGATCGATGACGCTGTCCACGGATAGGTGAACAGCTGCACGCGGCGAATCTCCGCGCCGACCGTGCCGGCGTGCGATACCGCGCGCCGCGTCGTGTTCTCGTCGACGAACGCGCCGGCGACATTGCCGACGCCGGCGAACTCCGCTTTCCGGGCGGCGAGATGAATGCGCGCCACCGACACCGCGGCGCCGCGCGTGGCGCGCAGCGGGCCGTGCATGTCGCGAAGCAGTTCTTCGAGCGAATCGCGCTCGCGCTCGCGGAAGATGCCGATCGCACGCGACGACGCCTGGGCCGCCGATTCGCCGTGCCCGAGGCCGTCGGCGATGACGATCGTTACGCGCTGATGATCACGCGTCGCCGACCACGCATCTCCCGATACCGTCTGGCCGCGCATCGGCACGCAAATGCCGGCGATGCCCAGCGTCACGTCGCGCGATACGTTCGCGGTGCGCGGCGTTCGCTCGTCATCGGTGACGCGGCTGAGCACGACCGTGCCGGTGGCGGGATGCGAGTAGACGTCGAAGAACGATGACTGCCGTTGAATTGCACCGAGACCGGTGCCGGCGCTTCCGGCCGTCGAGTAACCGTCGCGCAGTGCGGCCGGCAGACTGGCGATGCCGCTTCCTTTGTCGATCGCCAGCAGCTCAAGTGAGTCGGACGTTTCGTCATCGGAGTTGATGACGATCGAGCCACCGCCGCCGTGCTTGAGGATGTTCGTTGCCAGCTCGGTCGCCACGAGCGCCGCCTTCGCCGCGGCGATCGCGGAGAACTGCAGCGACGACGCGCAATCCTGCGCCGCCCGCCGCGCCGCGGCCACGTCGCTCGGATCGGCGACGACGACCTGGACCGAACTGCACGTCACACGATTCCTTTCCAGCGGGTGATGGCGATGCGCGTGCCCTTGCCGGGTGCGGAGTCGATCTCGAATTCGTTCGACAGACGGCGTGCGCCGCCGAGGCCGAGTCCCATGCCGCTGCCGGTCGTGAAGCCATCGCGCAGCGCCTGCTGCACGTCGGCGATGCCCGGACCGTCATCTTTGAAGATGAGCCGCAGCCCTTTGCGGTTGCCGTCGAGCAGCGACTCGATCGTCGTCGTTCCGCCGCCGCCGTAGTCGACCATGTTGCGCGCGAGCTCGCTCGCCGCCGTCACGATCTTCGTCTGCTCGACGAGGCTGAAGCCGAGATCGATGGCCGCCTTTCGGACCGCGTGCCGGACGCGAACGACGTCGCCGCCACCGCCGACCTGCACCACTTCAGTGCTGCTCGTCTGCATTCGCGAGCTCCGGCACGTCGTCGATTCCGCGCAGCAGCTCCATCCCCTTCTCGATGTTCAGCGCCGAGCGGATGCCTTTCAGCGACAGCCCGAGCTCGACGAGCGTGATCGCGACCGACGGCTGCATCCCGACGACGACCGTTTCGGCATCGAGGACGTGCGCCATCGCCGCGGTGTTGGCGAGCATCCGCCCGATGAACGAATCGACGACGTCGAGCGCGGAGATGTCGATCAGCACGCCCTTCGCTCGATGGCGAACGATCTTCTCCGTCAGGTCATCCTGCAGCGTGATCGCGGTCCCGTCGTCCATGTCGACCTGAATGGAGACGATCAGGCATTTCCCCAGCTTGAGGATCGGAATGCGCTCCACATCGACTCCTTAGGACTTCCTGCTGACGGACCGGCCGGTGCGCGCGAGCGCCACGGCGAAGGCGTCGGCGAGTGTCGCTTTCGTGATGACGTCGGTCAGCTCGACGCCGAGGTGAACGATCGTTTGCGCGATCTGCGGACGGATGCCGCTGATGATGCAGTCGGCGCCCATCAGTCGCGCGGCCGCGACGGTTTTCAGCAGATGCTGCGCGACGAGCGTGTCGACGAGCGGGACGCCGGTGATGTCGATGATCGCGATCGGCGAGCCGGTATCGACGACCGCCTGCAGCAGGCTTTCCATCACCACCTGCGTGCGCGCGCTGTCGAGCGTGCCGATGAGCGGCAGCGCGAGGATGCCGTCCCACAACTGCACGACCGGCGTCGAAAGCTCGGCCAGTTCCTGCTGCTGGCGAACGATGACGTCTTCGCGCCCTTTCTGATACGTCTCCATCGTGAAGAGCGCGAGGCGATCGAGCAGATCGGTCGTCCACCACATCGCTTCCGCGAGCTTCGCCGTGTCGTTGCCGACCAGACGCTGAATCGAGGAGAGCAGCGGACGTTTCAGCGACATCACGACCGTCGCCGTTTCGGTCGGCGTGAAGCCCTGTTTCGCGCGCGACCTCGACGTGCGCCCGAGCAGTTCGCGCACCGGCTCCCACGACGCGCCTTTTGCGAAGCTCTCGCCTGAGCCCTGCGTCAGCGCGCCGGAAAGTGCTTCGAGCAGTTCCTGCGATTGCGACTGCAGCTCGCCCGGCTTGAGCAGATTGTTGCGAAGCGAAAGATCGCTCTCCTGCTGCGCCGTCCAGGCGCTGAGGATCGTTCCCGTATCGACGCGCAGCGCCTGCGCGACCAGCTGAGACATTGAATCGGACATATGGCTGTGTCTCCTTCGAACCGACCTTAGCAAGATCGGTGCTGAAGTCGGGTGAGGGCGGCCGCTGATACGGTTTGTCGATGAATCGGCGGCTCGTTCGACGATCCTGAGCCCGAGAGAATCAGAGCTGAACGTGTAGCAGTCCGCGAGCGCTACCCGAGCTGCAGTCCTCCGGAGTATTGCAATCGAGGACAGAACAGCTGCAAATCGCCACCCGTGCAATGTTGGCGGCCGCACCTACTTCTCGGATTCCGCAAGCGCCAGGACGTCGGCGAAGGCTTCCGTGACTTTTTCGCGATAGACACGCACGCGTCGTCGATACCGGTACCACGCTCCGCAGAATATCAGCGCCGCAACAATGGCAAACGCCAGGTGCTCTCGCCTGTCAGGTCCGTTTTCGGGAGCGAGCGAAAAGATATATGTGCAAATGACCGCCGACGCAAAGGCTCCGCGGCTCACGCGCTCACGGCTCTTTCGCATCTCGGATTGTCGAACGACCTCCGCACCGAGGCGGCCCATCTGTGCATGTGAGATTGTCGGCTTCCGCGGATCATGAGCAGCCTGCTCGATAACCCGCAGAACCTGCACGACCCGCGGCCAACGCCCGAGTCGCTTGCCAGGATATCTGACCAATGCGACGCCGGCGGCATTAACCAGACGGCCTGCCGCATCGACACCCCATAACATGACCTTTCCGATGCAGTCGATCGCCAGCCCGACGGTCGGAAGCAACAGAGCGAGCAAGGCCGTCTCTCCAGTCGAAAGTTCGCGGCCCACGCCAACGCTCAGACCGAAGGCTTCCCCGACAGCGAAGGCGACGGTGACCACCGCGAACGCGCCGACGATCAGGTACTCAATAAAAAACTGTGAGGCATTCATGTCAGAGGGAAGCGGATGAGCCGGGTACGCCCCACACATTGCGGCTCACCGATCCGAAGCGCAACGCTCATTGTTGGAAGCAACCCGCGTGACGCGGCAGGCTCCGTCGTCTCCCCCCAACTTCGGATAGGATCGTCCGCCCATGCGTCGCCGCTTCATTTGCATCCACGGACACTTCTATCAACCCCCTCGCGAAAACCCCTGGCTCGAAGCGGTCGAGCTGCAGGATTCCGCTGACCCGTGGCACGACTGGAACGAGCGGATCACCGCCGAGTGCTACGGTCCGAACGCCTCATCGCGCATCCTCGATTCGCGCGACCGCATCGAGAAAATCGTCAACAACTACGCATCGATCAACTTCAACTTCGGGCCGACGCTGCTCTCGTGGCTGCAGCAGTCGGCGCCCGATACCTACGCGGCGATCATCGAAGCGGATCGTCTTTCGCGCGAGCGTTTCAACGGCCACGGCTCGGCGATCTCCCAAGCCTACAACCACATGATCCTGCCGCTCGCGAACGCGCGCGACAAACAGACGCAGGTGCGCTGGGGCGTGCGCGATTTCGAATCGCGCTTCGGCCGCAAACCGGCGGGAATGTGGCTGCCGGAAACCGCGGTCGACGTCGAATCGCTCGAAGCGCTGGCCGCGGAAGGAATCGTCTATACGATCCTCGAGCCACATCAGGCGGCGCGGCA
Source organism: Acidobacteriota bacterium (assembly GCA_025463165.1). Taxonomy (GTDB): domain Bacteria; phylum Acidobacteriota; class Thermoanaerobaculia; order Gp7-AA8; family Gp7-AA8; genus JAOBAU01. Next base: position 19,644 of record JAOBAU010000180.1, read on the forward strand.
TCGCGCGATCGGCGAGACCGAGTGGAACGATTCCGGCGTCGATCCGACGCGGCCCTATCTCTGCAATCTGCCGTCCGGCCGCACGATCGCGATCTTCTTCTACGACGGTCCGATCTCGCGCGCCGTCGCGTTCGAGCATCTCCTCGCGCGCGGCGAGAACCTCGCCCATCGTTTGCTCGGCGCGTTCTCGGAAACGCCAACGCATCCGCAGCTGGTCAACATCGCCACCGACGGCGAAACGTACGGACATCACCACCGCTTCGGCGACATGGCGCTCGCGTACGCGCTCGACTACATCGACGAGCGGAAGCTCGCCCGGATCTCGAACTACTCGCAGTTCCTCGCCGACATTCCGCCGCAACACGAGGTCGAGATCGTCGAGGAGACGGCGTGGAGCTGCAGCCATGGCGTCGGCCGCTGGGAGCGCGATTGCGGCTGCAGCACCGGCGGAGGCCTCGGCTGGAATCAGCAGTGGCGCGAGCCGCTGCGCCGGGCGCTCGACTGGCTGCGCGACGAATGCATCGTGCTGTTCGAGCGTCACGGCGCGGCGCAGCTTCGCGATCCGTGGGCGGCGCGCGACGAGTACATCGACGTCGTGCTCGATCGCGATGACGCGAACATCGACGAGTTCCTCGCGAAGCACGCCGTGAACCGCAACGGCCACGTCACCGCGCTCGAGCTCCTCGAGATGCAACGCAACGCGATGTTGATGTACACGTCGTGCGGCTGGTTCTTCAACGACATCTCCGGAATCGAAACGGTACAGGTGCTGCACTACGCCGGGCGAGTGATTCAGCTCGCCGAGAAAATCAGTGGACGCAGCCTCGAGCTCGAGTTCCTCGAGCGGGTCGCCGCCGCGCGCAGCAATCTGCGCGAGCACGGCGACGGCCGGCAGATCTACGAGCGCGAAGTGAAGCCGACGCGCATCGATCTGCGCCGCGTCGCCGCGCATTACGCGGTGCTCTCGCTGTTCGACAACTTCGCGGCCGAGGCGGATGTTTACTGCTATCGGGTGCGGCAGATCGATTTCGAAACGCATCGCGCGGGACGCGCTCGGATGGCCATCGGCGCGATCACCGTCACCTCGCGCATCACCCGCGATGAGTCGTCGTTCGAGTTCTGCGTCATCCACCTCGGCGAGACCGAACTGACCGGCGGCGTTCGTCCGGCTACGCGCGACTTCGAAGCGATGAAGCAGGTCCTGACGACGGAGCTGCACGACAACGGCGTGACGTCGGTGATCCGTCTCGTCGACGACTACTTCGGCGATTCGCTGCTGTCGATTCGCGCACTCTTTCGCGACGAGCAACGCCGCATCCTCAGCGTCATCTGCAACGCCACGCTCGAAGAAGCGGAGACGGCGTTTCGCCAGCTGCACGAGCGCTACGATCCGCTCGTTCGCTTCCACTCATCGCTCGGCGTGCCGCTGCCCAAAGTGCTGCACACGGCCGCGGAGTTCGACGTCAACATGCAACTCCGCCGCTTCCTCGATGAAGACGAGCTGCCGCTCGCCGAGATCGAGCAGCGCCTGCGTGAAGCGCGCGTGGAACGGATCGCGCTCGACGAGACGACGCTGATGACGCTGACGCGCGCGCTCGAACGGACCTCGCGCGCGTTCGCCGCCGACCCGCGCAACATCGAGCGGCTCGATCAACTCGAATCACTCGTCTCGATCGTCCGCGCGATGGAGGTCGACGTCGACCTGCGCAAGCCGCAGAACGATTACTACCGGCTGCGCAAGACCGTGCGGCCCGTGATTGCATCGGGACAGAACGGCACGTCGAACGCCAATCGCTGGTTGCAGCACTTCGATTCGCTCGGCGAGAAATTGTCGATCAGCCTGGAGAGCCGTCCGGCGTGAAGCATCGAACGGAACCGATCGCGCGCGACACCGCGCGGCGCGCCGGGCTGCTGCTGCATCCGACGTCGCTGCCGAGCCGCTACGGCATCGGCGATCTCGGCGACGAGCTGCTCGAAGTGCTCGACTGGGCGAAAGCGGCCGGCATCACGATCTGGCAAACGCTGCCGATGAATCCGCCCGGCTTCGGCAACTCGCCGTACGGCTGCCTCTCATCGTTCGCCGGCAATCCGCTGCTCATCTCGCCGCAACTGTTGTTGAAGGATGAACTGCTGCCGCTGAACGCGCTCGATGACGTGCCGTCGCTCGACAATCACGTCGTCGACTTCGGCGCGGTCGCGGAGTTCAAGAACGCGCTGCTCCGCAAGTCGTACGCGCACTTCATCGACAACGCGAATCCCGAGCAGCAGGCCGATCTCGCGAAGTTTTCGCGCGAGCACATCTGGCTCTCCGAGTGGGGACTCTACGCGGCGCTGAAGGAACGCAACGGCGGACGGCAATGGTCGGCGTGGGATCGCCCGCTGGCGATGCGTCAGCCGGAAGCGCTCGCCGCCGCGGAGAAGGAACTGGCGGCGGAGATCCGCTTTCACAACTACGTGCAGTGGCTCTTCTTCCGGCAGTGGTCCGCGGTGCGCGACGCCGCCGAAGCGCGCGGCATTCGCATCATGGGCGACGTGCCGATCTACGTCGCGTGCGACAGCGCCGACGTCTGGGCGAATCGCGAGCTGTTCCAGCTCAACGCTGATGGGGAGCCGTCCGTCGTCGCCGGCGTGCCGCCCGATTACTTCAGCGCGACCGGACAGCGATGGGGAAATCCGCTCTATCGCTGGGACCTGCTGCGACAGGAACACTATCGCTGGTGGGTGGCGCGCATTCGCGCATCGTTGCGCTTCGCCGACGTCATTCGCATCGATCATTTCCGCGGCTTCGCCGCGTACTGGGAAGTGCCGGCGAGCGAGCCGACCGCGATTCATGGCCGCTGGATGCCGGGTCCGGGACGCGCGCTCTTCGATGCGATCCGCGATGCGCTCGGCGACGTTCCACTCGTCGCCGAAGATCTCGGATTCATCACGCCGGAAGTCCACGAGCTGCGTCGCGCGATCGCCATTCCCGGGATGAAGATCCTGCAGTTCGCATTCGGTCAGGTGAACAGTCCGCACCTTCCGCATTGCTACGAGCCCGACACCGTCGTCTACACCGGCACGCACGACAACGACACCGCGCGCGGCTGGTTCGACAACACGTCCGACGAAGAGCGCGAGATGGCGCTCGCGTATCTCGGCGCCGGACGCGAAGAGATCGAGTGGGCGATGATCCGCGCCGCATATACCTCGGTCGCGCGCACCGCAATCGTGCCGCTCCAGGACATCCTCGGCATCGGCAGCGAAGCGCGCATGAATCGCCCCGGCGACAGCAGCGACAACTGGGCGTGGCGATTCGAAGCCGGCGTCCTGACGCGCGATCGCGCCGACCGGCTGCGAAAACTCGCCGAGATCACCGGCCGGATTTGAGGTAGGGTTTGTCGCGTCCGGAGGCTCTCCCAATCATGAGAACTATTGTTGTGGCTGCTGCTCTGCTGCTGTTCGCACTGCCGTCGTTTGCCGATGACCTCGTCTGCAAGACCGACTGGGGCTACGAAGAATCGAATGGACCGTCGCGATGGGGACAGCTCGCGCCTGCGTATGTCGATTGCGATTCGGGAATTCATCAGTCGCCGGTGCCACTCGGCAACACCGGAACTGCTCCAAATCCGCTGACCGCTCAATACGGATCGAGCTCGATCACGATCCAGCGGACCGCACACGGAATGAACGTCTACACGCTCGGCATGCTGAACAACCTGAGGTACGGCACCGTCAACGCGAGATTGCAGAAGTTCCATCTGCACGCGCCGGCGGAACATCCGTCGGGAGCAGCCGTCGCCGAACTGCACCTCGTGCATGTCGACGCGAACACCGACCGCGGCTACGTCATCGCGGTACTCATCGATTCGGACGGTGCGCCGAATTCGGCGATTCAGGCGCTCATCGATTCAGCACCGGAGAAAGCCTGCACCTCGGCGAAGCTGGAGACCTTCCCGCTCGCCGCGCTGTTGCCGTCGACCACGAACTTCACGACCTACACCGGATCGCTGACGACTCCGCCGTGCAGCCCCAACATCACCTTCTTCGTGTTGAAAACGCACCTGAAGATCTCGTCTGGCCAGTTCACGGCGCTCACGAGCCTGTTCGAAGGAGCCCGCCCCCCGCAGCCGGTCAACAGCCGCCCGTTTTTGGTGCGCTGATCCGGAAGGAAAGCGACGTGTCCGTCTCCCTTCAAAACGAAGGGAGACGACATGTCGCACGGAAAGATTCGCTTTGCAGGATTGCTCGTCATCGCCGCACTCGCGATCGGGTGCGGATCGACGACAGACAGCGCCAAAGTTCGCCAGCACGGTCTAAGACGCGAAGTCAAAATCTCAGCGTTGCCGGTCGAGGTGAATTCCGACCTCGTGCATCTCGCTGACGCGGCCGCATTCAGCGCCGCCGTCTATGCCGACGTCCCGCTCGCGACGACACTGGCGGAGGCGAAGCGAAGCGGCAGCGACGTGCAGAAAGCGGCGCTCACGCTGCTCCCCGACAGCGGCTGGATCGAGCGCACCGATATCCCTCGTCCGCAGTTGAAAGATACGCGGCAAACGCCTGATCTCACCTATCGCCTTTTCGTCAGCGACGAGCCGCATCCGAAGTTCGCGTTCCTCGTGTTTCGCGGCACGCACATTCGCGCCGACTGGATCTCGAACCTGCGCTGGATCGATTTCTGGCTGCCGCTCGAAGATCACTACGAACAGACCGCGCGCATCACCGATGCCGTGGTTCACTGGATCCGCAAAGAGTACGGGCCGTCGATCGAGATTCTGTCGACAGGACATTCGCTCGGCGGCGGACTCGCGCAGACCGCCGCGTATGTGTCGTGCGGCGAGATCAAAACTGTCTTCGCATTCGACTCATCGCCCGTAACGAAACATCGCGCCGGAAATGTCTGCGGCAACGCAACGCCGAAAGCGTTCTATCGAGTGTTCGAGCAGAGCGAGATTCTTTCGTACGCGCGCTTCGCCGTGAGATTGCTGCTCGGACTGAAGGACGAGAAACCGAAGATGACCGAGATCAAAGTGCACGTCTTCCGAGGCGTCGCCATTGCCGGCCACAACATGCAGAACCTCGCGCTGAAGCTGAACGGAGAACTAAGTCGTTAGCGCGACGCGCGTCACGGTTCCATTCGTGCCGTTCACGCGCACGATCTCGCCGTCATTCAGCAGCGACAACGCGCCGCGCACCGCCATCACCGCCGGGATGCCGATTTCCCGCGCGGTGACGGCGCCGTGCGACAACGGTCCGCCGCTCTCCGTGACCACCGCGACCGACGAATGAAAGAGCGGCGTCCATGCGGGATTCGTCGTGCGTGTGACGAGCACGCTGCCGGCGGGAA
>JAOBAU010000183.1 GCA_025463165.1 Acidobacteriota bacterium
AAGCGCGTCGAAGAAGTCGTAGGAATTCTGTTCGACGCTGTCGAGCACCTTCCGGTAGAACGACTCCGCCGGCGAATACTCGCGGCGATCGAAATGGATCGCACCACAGAAGAGCAGCGCGTTCCGATAAAAGTACGAGTTGAAAAACGGCTGCTCCGGATCGAAGAGCGTCAGTGACTCGCCGAAGAGATGCAGAGCGTCGTCGTAGTCGGCCAGCGCGTACGAGTTCAGCGCCTTCAGCGCCAGCGCCTGGGCGGTGACGTTGTTGTTGTGCGAGTAGCGAAGCGACTGTTCGTGCAGATCCTTCGCTTTCGCGTAGTCCTGTTCCTGATGCGAGAGGTGTCCGAGCATCACGTACGATTTGTACTTGATGTCGTTGGCCTCATCCGACTCCTCGGACGCACAGGCGGTGCTGAAACATTCGCGCGCCTTCGCGAGGTCGGCCGAGTAGAGCGCGGCGACAGCGCGGTAGTACGTCGCTTCGAGCGTCGTCAGCACCGTGCTGCCATCGCTCTGCAGCTGATCGATGAAGCGCGTGACGAGCTGCGCGAGGATGCGATTGTCCGACGTCGGATCGACGAGGAAGTTCTGCAGATAGACGAGCCGGTTCTCGAGGATGCGCATCATCTCGAGCATGACCGTGATGCGATCGCTCTCCTCGCTGGTCTCGCGAAACATCGTCGCGAGCTGCTTCTGCAGCGATCCGTATTCCGCGTCGTAGCGGCTCGACGCCGACTCCGACAGCTCACCTTTTTCGTTTTGCAGCCGAGTCTCGAGCGCGATGCGCTGATCGACCACTGCTTTCACGCGTGAAGCAAAATCGTTCCGTTCCGCCATCTCACCAGCCACTCACAGTCTTCGTTATGCTGAATAACGATATCACCGCTCCCGGCGTGCAATCGCAGAGCCAGCGACTTCGAGCAGACGAAACTCGATCTGGTGGCGGTCTTCATCGATCGACTTCACTTCGATCTTCACCTTGTCGCCGAGCCGCATCTCGCGCATCGTCGACTCGCCGCGCAGCCGATGCTCGCGTTCGCGGTACTGCCAGAAATCGCCGCCGATCGTCGCCACCGGAACCATGCCGGTCACGAAAATCTCATCGAGATCGACGAAGAGTCCGAACGGCGCGACGCCGGTGACGATCCCGTCGAACGCCATGCCGACCTTGTCGCGCATGAAGATGACTTTCTTCCACTCCATCACTTCGCGCTCGGCGTCGTCGGCGCGCCGCTCACGCTCGCTCGACTGCATCGCGTACATCGGATGCGCGGCCTCGACCTGATTGCGCCGATCGCCGTACAACGGCCCGAGCTCGATCAGCTCCGCGAGCCGCCGATGCACGATGAGATCGGGATAGCGCCGGATCGGCGACGTGAAGTGGCAGTAGTGCTGGAGCCCGAGCGCGAAGTGGCCGAGGTCTTCCTCGGAGTAGAAGGCGCGCTTCATCGAACGAAGGACGAGGTTCGTCAGGAAACGTTCTTCGGGCGTGCCGGCGACGGAGCGAAGGATGCGCTGCAGCTCGCCGGGACGAACATCTTCGACATCGCCGCGGAACTTCAGCTTGAACTCTTTCAGGATCTCTTTCAGGTCTTCGAGCTTCTGCGGATCGGGCTGCTGATGGACGCGATAGAGACCGGGCTGATTGACGAGGACGAGCTCCGTAGCGATGACTTCATTCGCCGCGAGCATGAACTCTTCGATCAGGCGATGCGCGACGTTGCGCTCGCTCGCAACGATGGCGCGAATGTCTCCGAGCTCGTCGAGCTGCACGTCGGCTTCCGGCAGATCGAAGTCGATCGAGCCGCGCGCATCGCGTCGCGCGCGCAGCACTTCGTACAGCGCGTGCATCCGCTTGATGTCGTCGACGAGATAACCGTACTTCGCGCGTAACTCGTCCGCCGGCAGCTCGACGGCGTTCGCTTTTCCGGGACCGCTCGGCTCCGCGACGCCTTCGTTGACGAGGATGGCGTTGACGTTCGTGTACGTCATCCGCTCCTTCGTTTTGATGACCGACTTGAAGACTTTGCGATCGACGAAGCGGCCACGTTTGTCGATCTCGATGTCGACCGAAAACGTCAGGCGCTCGATCTGCGGATTGAGCGAGCAGATACCGTTCGACAGCACTTCCGGCAGCATCGGCACCGCGCGTCCCGGAAAGTAAACCGACGTCCCGCGCTCGAACGCTTCGCGATCGAGCTCGCTCCCCTCGGTCACGTAATGCGCGACGTCGGCGATGTGGACGCCGAGGATGAAGTTGCCGTTCGGAGCGAAACGAACGTCGACGGCGTCATCGAAGTCTTTGGCCGTCTCGCCGTCGATCGTGACGATGCTGCGGTTGCGGAGATCGACGCGCTTCGCGATCTCTTCCGGCGGGACGATGCTCGGTACCGACCGCGCTTCGCGCAGTACCTCCGGCGGGAAATGATGCGGAATGTGCAGCTTGCGGATGACGACTTCGATGTCGACGCCCGGCTCGCCGATCATGCCGAGCACTTCGACGACGCGTCCCTGCGCGAGGAGTGACGAGCGATCGGGATAACGATCGAGCTCGACGTTCACCATCTCGCCGTCGCGCGCGTCCATCGTGTCGTTCGGATGCACGAGGATGTCGTGATCGATGCGCGCGTCGAACGGCACGACGAACGGCTCGCCGTCGCCGTGATGCAGCCGGCCGACGACCGTTTTGTGTGCACGGCGAAGGACCTGCGTCACTTCGCCGACGATGAGATCGCGGTTGTACAACTTGCGATATGACGGCGTCCGCTTGTCGACGCGAACGACGACGAGATCGCCATTCATCGCGCCCTTCATCGCTTTGCGATCGATGAAGATGTCGTGCTCGTCGCCGCCGAAGATCGTGCCGTAACCGTCGGGATGAACCTTGACGCGTCCGGCGTGATACGGCGTGAACTCGAGCAGTGAGTAGCGCTTGCCGCGAACGGCGAGCAGCGTGCCGTCGTTCTCGAGCTCTTCGACGGCGCGCGCAACTTCGTCGCGCGTCACGTCGGGATCGGCGAGACGTTCCCAGATGTCGCCGATCGCGAGAAGACGATTGCCTTTCTGCCGGAGCAGGTCGGTGATCGACTTCTTCAGTTCGGACGGTTGCGGAAGGGAGAGGGAGCGAGTCACGTTGCCCGCCTCCTCGAGATCAGCGCGTTCGCGATGACCGGCTCGGTTTCAGATTGGGGGCAGTGACGCGTTTCGCGGACAGCCGGCGGCGAGTCGGCCGAATCGATTCGGCGAACCCGTTGAGCATCGTCTGCGAACGAAGTTTGTTGTGCAGCGTGTTGCGATGAACGCCCAGGGCTTTGGATGCCTGGGTGACATTGCCGCGGCTGGCGGACATCGCAGCGACGATGTACTTCCCTTCGAATGCTTCGACTGCCTGTTCCAATGTGATTCCGTTGCCAATCAACTCGCGAATGATCTGATTGAGTCGATCATCGATGCTTAACATTCAATTCCTCTGAGCCGTCTTTTGAGAGCGGTGATTCTACACCTGCTTTTCAGAGCGCCACGGGACAAATTTTTCCCGTCACGCACGCTTGACAAATGCTCGCGCGATGCACAACCGCACGATGAAAAACAGCAACGCGAAGGACGTGATCGCAGCTCCCGCCGCGAGCAGCGGCGGATGATACGACCACACCACGTCGTGCGAGCCGCGCGCCACATCGACGCCGCGAAAGACGCCGTCGATCGTGCGCGACTCTGCTGCTTTTCCGTCGACGGTGACGCTCCATCCCGGAGCTGACTGCTGCGTGATGACGAGCGTTCCGTCGACCGGCGCACGGAGCGCGACGTGCGTTTGCGATGAGGTGACGGAGAACGCATCGACCGTGTAGCCGGCGCCGTCCGCACCGCGCAACATCGCGTGCGGCCGCGCGTGATCGTTTCGATAGACGGTGATGTTCGCCGCGCGCGCGATCGGCGTGAATCGCGGCGACAGCAGCGGACGCGTCGCGAGGACGAAGCCGCCGCCGATGAGATCGAGCGCGCGCCCATCGCCGCGATACGCCGCGGCATCGTAGAGCTGCATGTAGCGCTGCGATGAAAGCGGCGCCGCGGTGCCGGCGTCGAAGCGGCGATCGTACAGATTGAGATAGCCGGAGATCGCCGCGGCGCGATCGCGCGGCGCACCATTCGCGTCGCCGAAGCGCAGCAGTTTCGACGAGCGTCCGATCGTGCGTGCGTACGGGACGACGTCGGTGCGGAAGGGCGCGGTGGCGAAGAGCGGCTGCGCGGCGATGCGGAGATCGATGGCGATGATGGCGGCGAGCACGAAGGCGATGCTTCCTGCATGTTTCGCGCGTGATGCGATCGCGCGAAACCCCTCCGCCGCCATCGCCGCAATCGCCAGCGCACCAAACGGCACCAGCCGCGCCGGATAACGAAAGAGCGTCAGCGGTAACCGCGTCAGCAACTCGGCGACGAGCGACAGATGCTCGCCAGCGCCGATTACGATCACCACGAACAACAACGCGAGCCACGGCGCGACGCGGCGCGTTCGCAGCACGGCACCGACGAGCGCCAGTGCGACCACGGCAACGCCGGCGTAAATGAGCGGAATGAAATGCTGCCCGAGGTGCGGATCGAACGGGCTGGGGTTCGCGTGCGGAGGAACGGCGATGCGCAGCCAGTCAAACAGCGGCATCGACTCACGCAACATCTCCGCGCGCGGCAATCCGGCGCGACGATCGCTCCCGCGCAGCATCGCGACGAACGGCAGGAGCTGCACCGCGCAAAGCGCGAACGCGAAGACACCGCTGAATGCGAGCGCGCGCGGACGGCGATCTCTCATCACGATTGCCGCGTAAAGCAGAGCGCCGACTGCAGCGAAGAACGGCTCGCCGCCGAGGAATGACAGCGCGAGCACGAACGCACCGGCGGTGTCGCGGTGTCGTTTCGCGCACCAGAGCGCGATCGGGATCCACGCGAACGTGGCGAGGTTGTTCGAGACGTCCACGAGCGACAACACAGGACCGGAAAGCATCAACGCCGTTGCGCCGACGAGTGCCGACTCGTCATCATCAAACAGCAGATACGCGCCGATGCCGAGCAGCACGACGTGGAAGAAAAGGAAAAGCGTGTACGCCGTCGCGAACGGCAGCACGAGAAACAGCCACGCCGGCGGATAGAACACGCCGCTCTGCGGATTGGCGAGCCACGGCTCGCCCGACGCGTTGTACGGATTCCAGAGCGGCAGATGTCCCTGCCGCATCACCTCCATCGTGTGAAAGCGAAGCGGCTGGAAGTAGTCGGTGTGATCGCGCAGCGTGAAGACTTCGTTGCGCAGCAGCGGCGCAGCGAAGATCGACAGCGCGGCCGCGACGAGAAACGCGAAGCCGATGCGCCGCATCACGGCTCGCGCGCGCAGAAGTCGCGAACGATCGAGCGGACCAGATGCGTCCCTTGGACGAAAAAGTTCGTGCGGATGCGCTCGTCGTTGCCGTGCACCGTGTCAGCGTCGTAGTAGTTCACTTTGAACGGCGCGATGCCGTACGCCGTCACGCCCTTCGCACGAAAGAAACGGCTGTCCGACGTGCCGGCGCCGAGCGTCGTCGCCACGAGCGAGCCCGGCTCGGCCTTCTGCATCTGGCGCGTCAGCACGCGATAGAGCTCCGTGTCGCTCGGACTCTCCGGCACCGGCTGCGCGGAAACGAGCACGTCGACTTCGCCGCGCTTTCCGGCGCCTGCCGTCACCGCCTCGCGCACCGCGGCGATCATCGCGTCGGGCGCTTCATCGGGCAGCAGACGAATGTCGACGTCGGCGGTCGCATGCGCGGGAATCGAGTTGAGCGACGTGCCGCCGTTGATGCGCGTCAGCGCGATCGTGTCGTGCAGCAGCGCGCGATATCCGGGCGACAGCGCTTTCTTCAGCTGCTCGACGTCGAGCGGTGCGCGCAGCGCGCGCATGGCGTCGCCGCGGTAATCGTTCTTCGTCTTCGCCAGTGCGGCGAAGTAACGCTCGGCCGGCGGCGTCAGCCGATACGGCGTCTCGATCGCTTCGACTTTCGCCAGCGCGCGCACCAGTCGTCCGATCGTCCCGCCATCATCGGACGGCGCGGCGCTGTGTCCCGGCGCGCCGCTCACCCGCACGTGCAGCCAGAGCGGCAGCTTCTGCTGCGTCTCGATTCCCCAGAACGCGACCTTGTCGACGATCGTCTCGTTGTAGCCGCCTTCGTTCAGCACGAAGCCGGCGTCGGCGAAGAGCTCCGGATGCTGATCGAGCAGCTCTTTGCAGCCGCGCAGTCCGCCCGCCTCTTCATCGGCGACGGCGAGAAAGATGATGTCGCGCTTCAGCGGCGTCTTCTGCCGCTTCAACTCGATCATCGCGATCAGCTCCGCGACGCCGAGCGATTTGATGTCGAGCGCGCCGCGGCCGAAAAGATATCCGCCGGACTCGAGTCCCGCGAACGGAGGTTTCGTCCACTCCGCCGCCGCGACCGGCACGACGTCGATGTGATGCATGAGCACCAGCGCTTTCTCCTTCGAGCCGGAGCGAAGGCGCGCGTAAAGCGACTGGCGATGCGGATCGCTGCCGATCAGCTGCGACTCGATTCCTTCTTTCGCGAGAAGCTGCCGGAGATAGTTCGCGCCGGCGGTCTCGTTGCCTGGCGGATTCGAAGTGTCGATGCGGAGATATTCAGCGAGGATGCGACGCGCTTCGGCGTCGAGAGGGTCTTCCGGACTGCCGGTGGCGCGCCTGCAATTCAGCGACAGTAGCGCGGCGGCGAGGAAGACGAACAGTAGCGCGTGGGTGGCGCGACTCATGCGGCGCGCCGAGTATAAGCGACTATCTTCCGACGCCCGCCGGATACGCGAGGAAGCCGCCGTTGGCGTAAACGATGTCGCAGTCGTAGTTCGTGAATGGTCCGGAAAGAATCTCGGGCGAGATGATCTCGTCATGCCCGGCGGAGACGATCGCGTACTTCTGCGCGAGCGTCGTGCTGCCGACCGCGATGTCGGTGAAGAACGCGAACGGCGTTCCCCAGCCATCGCGCGGCGGCAACGCTTTCATGTACGTCGGCGCGAGAAACGCCGTGAGCTGCGACGGGCCGACGATTTGGTCGGCGCCGCCGACGCCGGCCGCGGCGTTGTAGCGATTCGTGTCCGACGCACGAGCTTCCCACGCGCTGGCGATCGTCCGGATGTCCGCCATCGTGCGACGCTGCTTCGCCCGCTGCAGCGCGGTCAGAAGGTTGGGAATCGCGATCGCGGCAATGATGCCGATGATCGCCACCACAATGAGGAGCTCAATGAGCGTGAATCCCCTCTCACGTTTCAACACAAATTGTTTCCTCCGGCCCCGCCGCAACGATCGCAAGGCGGATACCAGAAGATGACTTCGCAGTAACTGACTGACTACAAACGACTTATCTTTCGAGACGGAGAGTTCCAAAGACGGCTCTCCGTCACTTTGCGTCACCGCAGTGACAAATCGTGTCAGCGCACCGCTTCCGCCGGCTGCGGCATCGTCAGCTGTACGGCCGCATCTTCATCGGCTGCCGCCGTATAGATCTCGTAGCAGGAACGGCAGCGCGCTTCGTACGAAGAGTCGCCGACTTCCACCTGTGCATTGCCGCCCGCGACGCGCTGCGAGTAATGCGCGGCACCACGACACCGCACGCACACCGCGTGCACTTTCGAGACATCCTCGGCCACCGCCAGCAACGCCGGCATCGGCCCGAACGGACGCCGCATGTAATCCTGATCGAGTCCCGCCGCGATGACGCGAATGCCGGCATCCGCGAGTTGCATGCAAACGTCGACGACCCCGTCATCGAAGAACTGGATCTCGTCGATGCCGACGACCTGCACGCCGATCTCGACCTTTGCGAGAAGTTGTTCGCTCGTCGCCACCGCCAGCGCTTTCAACCGGCGCTCATCGCGCGACACGATCTCCTCGGTTGCAAAGCGATCGTCGATGACCGGCTTGAATACCTGGACGCGCTGCCGCGCGATCACCGATCGCCGCAGCCGCCGAATCAATTCTTCCGACTTACCCGAGAACATGCCACCCGCGATGATCTCGATCCAACCGCCTCTGTAACCGTCCAATGGAGCCTCCGCGCGCAGGATAACATTCGGAGTAAATGTGGGGGCGGGCGCTTCGCCCGCCCTGGCGGCCGAAGCGGCCGCCACCACACTGGACACTTCGCAAAGATGTCGCGCCGCGAGAAGCTCCTGGCCAATCTCGATCGTGAAGAAGCGGAGCTCCGTGTGCTGCTCATCCCGAAACTCCGTGACGTTGCGGAGGCGCGAACCACCGGTTTGTTCGTCACGGAGTTGAACAATCCGTGGAGCGAAGTGCGGCCATCAAAGGACGGAACGGAGATTCTGGCGAAGGCTCGCGACATTCTCCGGATGGCGGAAAACCTCGACGTCGAGGCGCGTGACCTGCTCGCCACCAAAGTCATGGAATCGTTCGAAGGGGCCACCGATCTCACGGACAAACAGCGACTCGGTCCGATCCGTCTCGCGCGCAAGCTCCTC
>JAOBAU010000206.1 GCA_025463165.1 Acidobacteriota bacterium
TTCGCCACCTGCTCGACGATGCTTTTCAGATCGTCGGTCAATCCGAAGAGCACGTAATACGCGGCCGTCGTCTCTACGGTCTTCGAGATCGCGTTCCCCTGCGCGACCGTCTGATCGACGATCACGCTGCGCACTTTGTACTGCTCGAAGAAGACGATCGCGAACGCGATGAGCAGCGTCTGCAGCGCGAATGCGGCGATGAATTTGGGACGTAATCCGAGTCGGATCAGCGACATGCCTTGCGATTTCGTGGACGCCATACGGACAGGCGAGAGTGTAGCGTATGATCGCCGCGTGCCCGTCATTCGGTGCCAAAAGTGCGGCCAGTCGTATGACGTGCCGGGCGTGATCGCTGTACGACTTCCGAACGCGATCGCGACGTGCGTCACCTGCGGTGAATGGCTTTCCGGCAACAAGGCCGCCCTCCTCGCACGCCTGCTGAATCCGCAGGACATCAAAGAGATCGACCTCACCCCGTACAAGATCGATGGCGATGGCTCGTCGGTCGTCGAGACATCAGCGCCCGCTGCCGCGGAGCTGCCGCCGGGCGATCCGCGCTCGATCCGCATCGACGCGCGCGGTACGAAGGAATCGCTCAGCCGCGTCTTCACGATCGGCGAGCACACGCTGTGGATCGGACGAAAAGGTTGTCACGTCGAGCTCGATGAAGCGGAGCTCTCGCTGAAGCATTGCTCGATCTCGTTGCGCGGCGATGAGCTGGTCGTGCGCGATGCCGATTCGCATATGGGAACGTTTCTCGACGGACAACAGATCACCGAAGCGGTGATCGGCGATGGCGTGCACATCCTGCGAGTCGGATCGGCGATCGTCAGCATCGAGCCGACGACCGACATGGGTGCATACGTCGAGCCGATCCGCGACGGCGGCTTCGCGACCATCGATGAGTCAGCTGTCTTCAAGAAAATCCAGGAGCGCGAAGTAGCCGCCGCGCCGTCTGAGCGCGCGGTGCTCGTGTGCGTTGACGGTCCGCTGAATGGACAGGAGTTCGAGATTCCGCCGGCCGGTCTCGTGGTCGGCCGCGAAGGACACGTGCGCGTGCCGGATGAGTTTCTGTCGCGGCGCCACTTCGAAGTCGTTCCCGACTCCGAGGGAATCATCCGCGTCCGCGACCTCGGCAGCAGAAACGGTACCTTCCTCAACTCGCTGCCGGCGCGCGACACGAAGGTGCATGCAGGCGATGAGATTCGCGCCGGCAACAACCGTTTCCGCATCGAGCATCGTTAAACGCACCAAAATCAAGCACTAGCCTTTCGATCGACCGCACCGCTACAATCGCCCGCTCAACCCGGGAGCAAGTCATGAGTAACGTCGATTCCGCTGCTGCGCGGATTCTCGGCCCCCTCTCCGCGCTGCTTCACAAGTCCCTGACGATCACCGACGCTTCTTCACCCGCCGATGGAGGAACGTCCATTCATCTCCCCGCTTCGCAGGTCATACTGCGATGTGAAGACGGTCGTCCGTTCACGGAGGTCGAGCGCGAGTTCGTCCATACCGTCTTCGACCTGATTCGCACCGGCGCCGAATGCGACCTGCGCATTCGCGATCTCGAGCAGCGAATGCAGAAGCTCCGTCATGAGAATCTCGACCTCATCGTGCAGAACCGGGTGCTGTCCGAAGTGTCGTCGCGCGATTCGCTGACCGGGCTCTATAACCGCTGGTACGTGCTCGAGAAGATCGACGTCGAGCTGAATCGGTCGGTGCGACACGGATCGCCGATGTCGGTGCTGATGCTCGACATCGATCACTTCAAACGGATCAACGATTCGTTCGGACACACAGCCGGCGATGAAGTCCTTCGCAGCGTCGGCCAGGTGCTGCGCGAAAGCTGCCGCGTCTACGACGTGCCGGGAAGATACGGCGGCGAAGAGTTCTGCATCGTGCTGCCGGAGACGCGCGTCGGCAACACGACGACGGTCGCGGAGCGAATCCGGCGCCGTCTCGCCGCGGCCTCGATGCCGGTCGGATCGACGTCGGTGACGGTCACCGCATCGATCGGAATCGCCGGCATGGACTGCGTCCCGGAAGAAGGAGTGCTCAGCTCCGGCGACCTCATCGACCGCGCCGATCGCGCCCTCTACTCCGCCAAACACCGCGGCAGGAATCGCATCGAAATGTGGGACGCGGAACTGAGCCATTGAAGTTACCTTAGTCCGCCATGACCCCCACCCGACTCGCTCAGTTCCTCGAGCAAAACCACATCCCCCCGCCCACCCTCGCGGAAAAGGCCGGCGTGCCTTTGCGCGTCATCGAGCAGCTCCGCGCAGAAGACGGCGACCCGACGCTGACGGTGATGCGCGATTTGCTGAACGCATGCAGGCGAATCACAGAGCGAGCCGTCGAGATGACGGAGCTTTTCGACCTCGGCGAGGATTGAGGTTGGAGGTTCGCCCGCCCGGTTGTTGAAGGCGCTGCGGTAGCGCTGCGGGGGAGATGTGTCTTCTGCGCGCGGGGGGAACGGGCGTCTCAGCAGCTGCATCTGCTCTCGCTCGACGTCAGCGCGCAAGTACGTCTGTTCACCACGTTGGCCCGCAGAAGGAGCGCGCAAATGAGAATAGCGATCACTCCTTCGGGCAAGACTTAAGTGCTTTTGCCGGGAAGAAGTTTTTCGTTATCCGCCAGATATGGCCCGGAGGCGGCGTGCCCGAGCGGCGTGAATCACATACTTGATCACGCAGTACTTTGGAAAGGGCCGCGCGGGCGACCTTCATCTTCCGCAATGTGCGCGTCGCGGTGAGTGGCCGGAGACGATTGGCTTCGTGGTGGCGGAGGACGGCATCAAGCGAACTTATCGCGCACCGCGGTCGCGTCTCGCGGTGATTGTTACAATCTCAGCTCCAAACTAGACCACTACCCTCTTACGCCAACTTACGCTTGACTTCCGCCTCTTCACCGCCCATATTGGTTGAGCGAGGCGAAAATGAAGTATTTGACGGAACGACAGCGCGACATCCTCGAATTCATC
>JAOBAU010000238.1 GCA_025463165.1 Acidobacteriota bacterium
GCCGGTTCCCACGGACAGCCGACGACTTCACTCGACACCGAGAACGGGCGCCCGTCGGTTGGCGGCGCGAAGTGATAGGTCAAGTAGTTGACCAATTCCTCGATGCGAACGGCATCGGACGGCGGAAGCTGGTTCGCGGTGAGATAACGGCGGACGTTCGCGTACGAAGCGCGATCGCCGTCGATCGCGAACGTGGTTGTCGCTTCCTTCGCCGCCGCGATGAAGTCGTTCTCTTTGAATTGCGTGAAGCGCGACGTCTCCTGCACCGCTTCCTGGATGAACGCCGGCGGCGGCGAATACGACGACGACGGCGCGCTGCGCGGCACGCGGCCGGAGGAGCCGTGCGTGATTTGCGACGAGCTGAAGGTCGTGCTGGTGGTCTCGAGGATCGAAGGCGCTTCGGCCGTGACCGTGATTGATTCCGCAATGCCGGCGACTCGCATTTCGGTCGCGAGCCGCACGACCGAGGCCGCGGAGATCGTGACTTCCCGGATGATGGTCTGCAGTCCGGAGAGATCGAAGCGAAGACGGTAGCGGCCGGGCGCGAGACTGACGAATGTGTATTCGCCGTTCACGTCGGTGACCGCGGTGTGGCTTCCTCCTCTCGGCGGCGTAAGAGTCACCATCGCGCCGGGGAGCGGATTGCCGCCGGTCGTGACGAGTCCGCGGATCGACGCGGGGTTTGCACCTCCGAGCGAAACCGTCGACACGATCTTCGTCGTGTCGCGCGCCGCGCACGCCGCGTACAGCAGGAGCATGAATGTGGCTGCGATCTGTTTCATCGTTCCCTCCTCATTGCCGGCGGGAACGACTGCATCGCCGCTGCCGCGACGTCACGCCGCTCAAGTCACATCACGGGAACGGGATGACTGTTTCGTAACAGCGCGGGAATCGAGTGAATGTGGATTTCGTCATCATTTTCGTGAATCATCGCGCGCCATGAACTTCGCTCCCATCCTCCTCGCTCTTCTTTTCGCCGACGCGCCGCAGCCACAATCGCTGCCGGTCGCGGAGCTCACCAATCCCGCCGCCGACGCGCAGCGAAGCGTCACCGGTCTTTACTCGAAGCAGCTCGCAGCCGGTACCGGCAAGACGACTCCGAACGAAGACTCATTCGTCAAGATTCGCTACGCCATCTGGACTTCGGAAGGAAAGCTGATCGACGCGATCGAGCCGCCGAAAGTCGCGCTCGTCCCGCTCCCGAAGATGATGCCCGGCATCCGCGAAGCGCTCCTCGGCATGACCGAAGGTGAGAAGCGGCGTCTCTGGATTCCGGAAGATCTCGGCGCGCGTGGCCGCGTTCCAGCGGGCGGAAGGCTGATCGGCGACGTCGAGCTCGTGGAGATCGTGAAGCTGCCGACCGCGCCGGCCGACGGCGCGCAGGCTCCCGACGACGCGATCAAAACGCACAGCGGCCTCGCGTACAAAGTGCTCCGTCCCGGCACCGGAACGAAGCATCCGAAGGACAGCGACTACGTCCGCGTGAACTACAGCGGGTGGACGACGAACGGCAATCTATTCGACAGCACCGTGTTGCGCGGCAATCCGTCCGAGCTCGCCGTCCAGAACGTCATCGCCGGCTGGCGCGAAGGGTTGAAGCTGATGACGGAAGGCTCGATCGTGCGGATGTGGATTCCGTCGAAGCTCGCGTACGACCGTCAGCCCGGCAAGCCGATGGGGATGCTGGTGTTTGATGTGGAGCTGGTGGATATTGAGTGAGACGGCATGAGGCATGGGGTATGAGTGCAAGGCTTTTACTCATGCCTCATTCCTCATTACTCATGCCTCGTCTCAAAACACCATATCGTCGTCGTGCAACCCGAAGTAATGCCCGAGCTCGTGGATGACCGTCTCGCGAATCTCGTCGATTGCTTCGCGGCGTGTGCGTGAGATGCGCAGGATCGGGCCGCGGAAGATGGCGATCGTATCGGGCAGCAGCGGCAGCATGTTGTGTACGCGGTGCGTGACAGGAACGCCGCGATAGATGCCGAGGAGCTCGTCGGCGTCCGAGTCGTCATCGAGCGCGTCGAGGTCGTCGTCGGACGGCTCTTCTTCGATGACGATCGCGACGTTGTCGAGCAAATCCGCGAAGCGTCGTGGAAGACGCGCGATTGCGTCTTCCACGAGCGCTTCAAATTCGGGTTCGTCGATTACCACCCCGGAATGATATTGAATCCGAACTGCCAGCCGGCATTGGGGCGCTGGAACGGCTTGGCGTAGTAAAACTCGAGCGGGATGTAGGCGAGCAGGATTCGCGCGGCGACGCCCATGCTGACGACCGGCACGCGCTCATTCGTGTTCGTCGAGAAGCGGAACTTCGGCGACTCACCTTTGCTCCACGCGGTGCCGGCGTCGATGAAGCCGGCGATCTCCGTCGGCAGGAAGCCGGTCGCCAGTCCGAATTCGCGCGTGCCGAAGAGCGGGACGCGAACCTCGGCGCTGCCGGTGAGAATCTTCGAGCCGATCAGACGATCGAACGCGGGACAGATGCTGCCGGTCGGCGTGACGCATTCGCTGGCGACGTTGAACGAGCCCGGGTCGTAGCCGCGAACGAGATCGCCCTGTCCGAGGAACAGCGGATAGAGCAGGTTGTTTTCGGCGTCGGTGCCGTAGCGGCCGTAGTGCAGGCCGCGAATGGCGAACGTGATCGGGCTGAAGAACCAGTATTTGCGCCAGTCGGCGAGTGCGGTCTGGAACTTGAGATCGCCGGTCAGCGATTCGACTTCGTAGCGATAGCGCGTGCCGCGCACCGGCGAGACGAAACCGAAGACGGCGCTGTCGCCGACGAAGGCGGCGGAGGCGCGGGTGAGCGCGAGGCTGAGGTTGTTGCCGAGGTTCTCGCGCGTCTGGTCGATGATCGTGTCGCCGACGACGTAGTACGTGCGGAGCTCCGCTTTCTGCGACTGGCGCTGAATGCCGACGCTTCCTTCGACGCGGCGCGTGGTCGAGAACGGATACTGCGCGATCAGCGACGCTTCATCGAAGCGGAGGATGTCGACTTCCTGCTGATACACATCGGTTTGCACGCCGTTGTGAATGGCGGTGCCGAAGCTCGTGAAGCCGGTGATGTACGGCAGATGCGATGCGGTGACGCCGTAGTTGAAGCGATGGCGCTGATTCAGGTAGAGGAACTGCGCGCCGATCTGATCGGCGAGCGTGCCGTATCCCGACGTGCCGCTGCCTTCGATCGACACGCCGAAGTTGTGGTAGCCGAGGACGTCGCTGAAGTAGGCGCTGATGCTGCCGCCGAGACCGACGCCGTAGCTGCTCACGCCCGCGCCGAGAGTCGGCGGTCCGAGATACGCGAGATGCAGCGCCGGCGCGTAGCCGCTCGTTTTGAAGACCGTTCCTTCCGGCGGCAGACCGGCTTCCGGCTGGCTGAGATATTCGGTGATGGTCGAGCCGGTGCCGCGCAGCGGCGGAAGTTGCGCGGCGCGCGGCGCGTCGGCGACGGTGGTGTTCGTCACGGCCGTGCCGGTTTGCGGCGCGGCGATCTTGTAGATGTTGTAGTTGTCGTCCTCATACATCGAGAAGGCGATGTCGCCGGTGCCGGATGCGACGCTGAGCGCGGGCGACATCTCGACGATGCCGGCGACGCCGGTCTGCACGTGCGTGAGCCGTTCGATGCGGCCGCCGTTGAACGTGTAGCGGAAGACGTCGGGCACACCTTCCGGATTGGCGACGAAGTAAAGGCTGCTGCCGTCGGGCGAATACTGCGGCGTGATGTGCTTCGCGTTCTGGAAGAGCGGCAGCGGCGTGATGGTGCCGCTCTTCACGTCCATCGTCGAGATCGACATCTCGTTGAAGCGAAGCTGCGCGAGGTTTGAGCCGGCGCCGCGATCGGAAACGAACGCGATCGTTTTGCCGTCGGGCGACCACGACGGCTGCAGATCGGCGTACCGATCGTTCGTCAGACGGCGAACCTGTTTCGACTGGAGGTTGTAGAGGAAGAGATCGCTGACGCCGGTGGACTGGCCGGAGATGGCGATCGTCTGTCCGTCCGGCGACCACGCAACGTTGTTGATGGCGTCGAGGCCGGGAACGCGAATGTGATCGATGCCGCGGCTGTCGACGTCGACGATGCCGAGGAAGTTGTCGCCCTTTTCGAAGACGACGAACGCGAGACGCTTCGAATCGGGCGACCATGCGCCGGCCGAATCGATGAAGCGCAGCGCTTCGAAGTGCGCGTCGCGATCGGATGAAACGAGGCGTCGAATGACCTGGCCGGTGTGCGCGTCGGCGAGGAAGAGATCGATGTCGAAAATCGCGCGCGTGGAAAGGAACGCGATGTACTTGCCGTCGGGGCTGTACGCCGGTCCGATGTTCAGACTGCCGCGCTGTCCGCGCTCGGCGCCGATGAGCGGACGGCCGGTGACGGCGGGACGATCGATCACGACCGGGTTGTAAAGCTCGCGCGCCGATTCGCGCCAGTCGATGAAGAGCTGTTTCGCGGAGATGCCGAGCGCGCGATCGACGCCGCTCTCGATGCCGGCCACGCCGGCGGCGAGGAAGTAACGGATCACGGCGTCATCGCCGAAGCGGCCGCCGATGTAAGCCATGACCGATTCGCCGTAGCGATACGGGAAGTAGCGCGAGTCGCGCGTCAGCTGGCGGATGTCGGGCATCCGGTTGTGCACGGTGGCGTCGCGGATCCACATCGACGTGAGCGGATCGATGCGTCCTTTCGAGAAGTACTCCGCCATTCCTTCGACGATCCACAGCGGCATCTGCTCGAGGTTGAAGCGGCGGCGGTTGTTGTTCATCGTGTTGGCGACGTCGAACTGAAAGACGTGCACCATTTCGTGGCCGAGGACGTGATCGTTCTCCGCGTAATCGCCGGTGAGCGGCAGGACGACGCGATTCATGAACGGGTCGGTGAAACCGCCGGTTCCCTGTCCGATGAGCTCCGTGGTCGTGGTGGTCTGCTGGAAGTCCGCGGCGTTCGCGTAGAGCACGATCGGCTTGCGCGCGAAGGTGTGATTGAACACGCGCGAGAGTCGCGCGTACCAGCGCTCGGCCATCCGGCCGACGTCGTTCACGACGTCCGCTTCCTGATCGTAGTAATAGATGTCGAAGTGCTCGGTGTGGAGCGTCTTGAAGTTGAACTGTTCCCACTGGACTTTGTTTTTGCCGAAGTACTGCGCGTGGGCGGCAGGTGTGAGGACGAGGAACAGCAGTGCAAAAACGACGATCGTTCTTAGCAGTCGCATCGATTTCACCTCGAAGATGGCGCGAGCGGCGATTCGTGCAAATTGGCTGCCGGGCGCGTGCGCGGCAGAAGAGGTACGACCGGGGCCGGGATGATGCTTAAAGCGCGGAGTTTATTTTCGGAGGAGCTTGAACGCGTGGTTCCAGACGCCGTTGCGGATGCCGTAAAGCACCCACACCATGCACATCGGTTCGAGATGACGCGAGCCTTCGATGCCGCCGATGTCGACGACACCCCATCCGAAATGTTCGCAGATCTGCGACACGATCTTCTTCGCGTCGTCGTCATTGCCGCAGATGAACATGTCCGGCGGACCGTTCGGCAACTCGGGATTGACGAAGTTCGCGTTGCCGACGGTGTTGAAGGCTTTGACGACGCGCGCGTCGGGGATTCGGCGCTGAACCTGTTCGCCGAGTGAATCGCTGAAGCCGACGGAAAGTTGCGGCTTGCCGGTGCTGAAGTCGAGCGGGTTGGTCGCGTCGATGACGACCTTGCCGTGGAAGTTCTCCGTGCCGGCGAGGCCGATCGCTTCTTCGGTCGCGACGCCGTGCGTGGCCAGCGCGAGGAGATCCCCGAATTTCGCCGTCTCGTCGAAGGTGCCGGCAGAAACGCGGCCGCCCATCTCCGCAACGAAATCGTTCAACTTCTCCGGACTGCGGGAACCGATCTTTACGTCGTGGCCGAGTCCGGCAAAACCGCGCGCGAGCGATTTGCCGACATCACCGGAGCCGAGGATTCCGACGGTTACTTTCGTCATGGCGGTGAGTGTAGCTCACACCTCGTAGCGCTCGCGCGGCAGCGAGCGTGCGAAGCCGATGAACGCGAGCACGAACGTCGGCAGATAGAGACGCCAGTCTTCTTCGACGAATGCGACGACGAGCCCGATGATGCAGACGCTCTCGAGGATGGCGAAGCGGACGATGGCGGCGCGACGAATCGCTCCCTCGCCGCGGCCGCGCCGCTCGATTCCGCTGGCGATGAGGAATGCCGCGAAATAGAGGACGATCGCAATCCCGTACGCGGCTAGCGTGCGCGGATCGCGCAGCGACTGTTCGAGCGCGCGCGTGAACGGCCGGTTTCGCAGCGACGTCCAGAGCACGACGAAGTAGATCACCGTGCTCATCAGGATTGCCGCCCAGATGATTCGCAGCTGATTCATC
>JAOBAU010000026.1 GCA_025463165.1 Acidobacteriota bacterium
ATGATCTCGCTCCAGCACGTCTACAAATCGTTCGGCGACAAGCGCGTCCTCGATGACATGTCGCTCGACATTGACGAAGGCGAATCGGTCGTCATCGTCGGCGGCTCCGGCACCGGCAAAAGCGTCACGCTGAAACACATCATCGGATTGCTGCAGCCCGACAAAGGACGCGTCGTCATCGATGGCAAAGACATCACGACGATGCCGCCGTACGAGCTCAATCGCTTCCGCCGCCGTTTCGGAATGGCGTTTCAGGAAGGAGCGCTCTTCGATTCGATGTCGGTGTTCGAGAACATCGCCTTCCCGCTGCGGCGCCACACGGAGATGTCGCAAAAAGAGATTCGCGATCGCGTCGAAGAATGTCTCGACCTCGTGCATCTCGAGCGCGGCGCCGGCGCGAAGCGGCCATCGGAGTTGTCAGGCGGTATGCGCCGACGCGTCGGTTTCGCGCGCGCCATTTCGCTCAAGCCGGCCATTCTTCTCTTCGACGAGCCGACCACAGGTCTCGATCCGGTCATCAGCGACGTCATCGCCGAGCTGATTCGCGAGATGGACAAGACGCTGAACACGACCACGGTCACGATCACGCACGACATGAAAGTGGCGTTCAAGATCGCCGACCGCGTAGCGATGCTGTTCAAAGGAAGGATCGTTGAACAGGGAACGCCGGCCGTCTTTCAGCAGTCGCAGAGTCCGATCGTGCAGCAGTTCATCGAGGGAAGAGCGGAAGGACCGCTGACCGAAAGCTGATTGATGTGGGGGCGGCCGCTTCGGCCGCCCCGGTCGCGCGCTCGCCTCAGTCTTTGCGCATGCGGCGATGCGTGGTCGTGGTGGTGGTCGTCGTCGATGCGGTCGTGTCAGACGAGGTCGTCTGCTGATCGTTCATCGTCGTGTCGGTGGTCGTCGACGATGAAGCCATCGGCGTGTTGGTCGTCATCGTCGTATCGGCCGTCGTATCAGTCGCGGTCGTCGTCGTGTCGATCGTGGCAACCGGCGTCGTCGTGGTCGTGTCGGTCGTGTAGTTCACGGTCGAGCTGCCGGTGACCGGAGCCGGAACGGTGTTGATGTTCGTGTTCGTGCCGATTGCCGAGCCGTTGCCGGCGCCGCCGACGGAGCTCGACGTGTAGACGTTCCCGCTGCTGTCGACCTTGGCCGGGCCGGCGATGACGTTCGGATTCGTGTTGGTGTTGGAGGTGGCGTTTTCCGGAGAGGTGGCGACGTGGCCGTAGTCGTCAGTCCCGGCGACAGTGGTGCTGCTCGTGTGCGAGCAAGCCGTCAACGTAACGGCGAGAACGGCCGTCGACGCGCCGGCCGCGATCTTCCTGAGAATCGATTCTGCTTTCATATCTGCTCCCTTTCGTTGTGCCTTGCGGCACTTCGTCATAGAGCAATGTGCTTGCCTGAAGTTATTGGTAGACTCCGCCAGGAATGGCAAATGCGCCGCGCGTCTTCACCGTCAGCGAGCTGATCCGGCAGGTCAATCTCGATCTTTTTCGCTACAACGACGTCTCCGTCGAAGGCGAAGTGACGAACTACACCCGCTCCGCGGCCGGCCATTCGTACTTCTCGATCAAGGACTCGCGCTCGCAGGTGAAGGTCGTGCTGTTCGCCATGAACGCGCGCTTCATCCGCTTCAAAATCGAGAACGGATTGCAGCTGATCGTCCGCGGACGACTGGCCATCTATGAGCAAAACGGCTCATTCCAGCTGAACGCCGTCGCGGTCGAACCGGCCGGCCTCGGCGCGCTGCAGCTCGCATTCGAGCAACTGAAGAAACGGCTCGCCGACGAAGGGCTGTTCGACGCCGCACGAAAGAAGCCGCTGCCGATGTTCCCGCAGCGAATCGCCGTCATCACCAGTCCCGCCGGCGCTGCCATTCGCGACATCCTGCACGTCCTCGGGCGCCGCTTCGCCGGACTCTCGCTGCAGATTTATCCGGTGCGCGTACAGGGACCGACCGCCGCGCGCGAGATCGCGACCGCGCTCAAACATCTGTCGCGATGGGAACTGCACGACGTGATTCTCATCTGCCGCGGCGGAGGTTCGCTCGAAGATCTCTGGCCGTTCAATGAGGAGATTCTGGCGCGCGCCGTTGCGGCGTCGACGATTCCGACGATCTCCGGCGTCGGCCACGAGACCGACTTCACCATTTGCGATCTCGTCGCCGATCTCCGCGCGCCGACGCCGTCCGCTGCCGCGGAGATCGTCATTCGCGCCAAGAGCGACGTTTGTACGCATGTTGACTATTCGGTGCGGCGCATCCGTCAGGTCGTCGAAGGACGCGTTCGCAACTATCGGCACGAGCTGCGTCATCTCGCTTCATCCGATCGTCTCGGCATCCTGCCGCGGCGAATCGCCGCGCAGCGCGAGCGGCTGCAGCGCCGGCGCATGTCGCTCTATCGACTGCTCGAAGGTCGCGCGCGGCTGTTGCGTCGCCGCCTCGAAGCCGCGAACGAACCGCTGGCGCGTTTTCCGCGGCGCGTCGATACGCTCCGTCATCGACTGCAGGGAGTCGCGGCCACGCTCGACGCCGTCTCGCCGCTTTCCGTCCTCTCGCGCGGTTACGCAATCGCCTTTTCGCGAAAGAAGAAACGCCGCACGCCGATCCTCGATTCGGCCGCCGTCTCTGTCGGCGATCCGATCGAAGTGCAGCTCAAACGCGGACAACTGCTCTGCACCGTCGACGGCAAATCGATGGGCGTCGAGAGCGTCTGGCCTTCCGTGAATAGGGAGCCTGAGCTATAACGTTCGGCCGATGGCCGCCCGCACCCGCACCAACGAATTCGAGAAGTCGTTTCAGCAGCTCGAGAAAATCGTCCAGCGACTCGAAGGCGAAGAGCTGCCGCTCGATGAATCGCTGCAACTCTTCGAAGAGGGAATCCGCCTCTCGCGCTTCTGCCATCAGCGGCTGGAAGAGGTCGAAAAGAAGATCGAGCTGATTCTCGCCGATGCAAAAGGGCAGCCGCGCGTCGAACCGTTCGATGACGCTCCCGTTGTCGAAGGTGACGATGAAGACGACGACGCAGAGCTCGATTCGGAATGATCCCGCTCGCGCAGTACCTCGCGGATAAGCGAGCGCTCGTCGACGCCGCGCTCGATGCGCATCTGCCGGCGGCGACGACGCGTCCCGCGGTCATTCATGAGGCGATGCGTTACGCGGTGCTCGGCGGCGGCAAACGCATTCGTCCGATCATCGCCATCGCCGCCGCGGAAGCATGCGGCGCAAATGCGGAGCCGCTGCTGCAACACGTCGCGGCGCTCGAGCTGATTCACACCTACTCGCTTGTACACGACGATCTGCCGGCGCTCGACAACGACGATCTTCGGCGCGGCCGCAAAACGACGCACGTCGTCTTCGGCGAAGCGATGGCGATCCTGACCGGCGACGCGCTGCTCACCGAAGCGTTCGGCTGGCTGGCCACACCGATCGAAGGGGTCGATCCGCTCCGGCAGTTGCGCGCCATCCGCGAAGTCGTGTTCGGCGTCGACTCGACCGGCATGATCGGCGGCCAGGTCGCCGACATCATCGCGGAGCGCTCACAGGAAAAAGAGCTCGACCACAATGCGCTGCTCGATGAGCTCGAGTTCATCCATGCGAACAAAACCGGACGGCTTCTAACCGCGTCAGTCGTGCTTGGCGGTCTCCTCGCCGGCGCAACCGAAACACAGCTTCTCGCACTTCGCGAGTACGGCCGCGCAACGGGGCTCGCGTTCCAGATCGTCGACGATCTCCTCGACATCGAAGAGACCGCGGAAGCGCTCGGCAAAACTGCGGGCAAAGACATCGCGCAGGGAAAGCTGACGTATCCGGCGCTGGTCGGCATCGAAGCGGCACGAGCCAAAGCGGCGGAGCTGCTGGAGATCGCCGTCCGCAACGCTGATAAGATGCCCGGTCCCGTGAACTATCTCGCGCAGATCGCACGTTACGTCTGCGAACGCCGCTCCTGAGGGCGCCCGAAGCCATGACTCGACTTCTCGACCAAATCGACACCCCGGCCGACGTGCGCAAGCTCGATCGCAAACAGTTGCCGCAGCTTGCGCAGGAAATCCGCGAGACGATCATCGACACCGTGTCGAAGATCGGCGGCCATTTCGGCGGCAATCTCGGCATCGTCGAGCTGACGCTCGCGCTCCATTACGCATTCGACACGCCGCGCGATCAGATCGTCTTCGACACCGGCCACCAGACCTATCCGCACAAATTGATCACCGGACGCCGCGAGACGTTCCCGACGATTCGTCAGCACGAAGGCATCTCCGGTTTCTGCAAGCGTGAAGAGTCGGAGTACGACGTCTTCAACGCCGGCCACGCATCGACCTCGATCTCTGCCGCGCTCGGCATCGCCGTGGCGCGCGACTTCCGCAAAGAGGATTACCGCGTCGTTGCGGTGATCGGCGACGGCGCGCTTTCCGGCGGCCTCGCGCTGGAAGGACTGAATCAGGCCGGCCATCTGAAGCGCAAGCTGATGATCGTCCTGAACGACAACGACATGTCGATCTCGACGAACGTCGGGGCGATGTCGGGCTACCTGAACTCGATCATCAAAGGTCAGCGCTACAACCAGATGAAGGACCTCGCCAAGGGCGTGATGGATCGCATCCCGCTCGTCGGCGGCAAGCTCCACGGCCTCGCGCACGACATGGAGCAGGTCCTCAAAAACATGGTCGTTCCGGGCACTCTTTTCGAGGAGCTCGGCTTCCGCTACCTCGGCCCATACGACGGTCACGATCTCGAGTTCCTCCTCAACCTTTTCGAAGAGAACCGCGACTACAACGGTCCGCTGCTCATCCACGTCATTACCAAAAAAGGCCTCGGCTACAAGCCGGCCGAAGACAAGCCGATCTGGTCGCACGGCGTCTCGCCGTTTGACCGCGCATCGGGCGAAGTGAAGAAGTCGGACAAGCCTGCGCCGCCGTCATACACCGCCGTCTTCTCCGACACGCTGATCGAGCTGGCGAAGCGCGATCCGAAAATCGTCGCCATCACGGCGGCGATGCCGGACGGCACCGGACTCGATAAATTCGCGAAGGCGCTGCCGGAGCGGATGTTCGACGTCGGCATCGCCGAAGAGCACGCCGTGACGTTCTCCGGTGGCATGGCGACGCAGGGAATGAAGCCGATCGCGGCGATTTATTCAACGTTCCTGCAGCGCGCGTTCGATCAGGTGTTCCACGACGTGGCGATCATGGATCTGCCGGTCGTCTTCGCGCTCGATCGCGGCGGCATCGCCGGCGCCGACGGCCCGACGCACCACGGCATCTACGACATGGCGTACCTGCGCGTCTTCCCGAACATGATCTGCATGGCGCCGAAGGACGAGAACGAGCTTCGCCACATGCTGAAGACGTCGTTCGAGACCGGCCACCCAACCTCGCTCCGTTATCCGCGCGGCAACGGCTACGGCGTGACGATGGATGCCGAGCTGCAGTCGCTGCCGATCGGAAAAGGTGAAGTGCTTCGCGATCCCGCGAACCCGCAGGCAACGATCTTCGCGATCGGCAACGAAGTGTGGCCGTCCATGCAGGCCGCCGAGCTGCTCGCGAAAGAAGAGATTGAAGTCGCGGTCGTCAACGCGCGGTTCATCAAGCCGCTCGACGATGAGCTGATTCGCAGGTACTGCGTTCCCGGCGCAAAGATCGTCACCGTCGAAGAAGGCTCGCTCGCAGGCGGCTTCGGCTCGGCCGTGATGGAACGTTGCGAAGCGCTCGGCATCACCGGCGTGCAGTTCCACCGCATCGGAATCCCCGATGAGTACGTGCACCACGGCGCGCAGGATGTTCTCCGCGCGCAGTACGACCTCCACGCGGAAGGGATCGCGAAGAGATTGCGAGTGTTCGGAGCGCAACGCACGGGAACTGTCGGTGAGATGGCGAAAATACTCATCGAGCTCGGAAACCAGATCCCGGAAGAGGACCTGCTGCAAATGCACGCGAAGGATAAAGACTCGGATCACATCGACGAGTTCGTCTACGGTAAGCGACGCGCTTCCGTGAAGTAATGACGACGTACTTCGCCGACAGCTGGTTCTTCATCGCGCTGATCGATCGTCAGGATGCTCACCACCGTCGCGCGATCAGGCTTGCAGAGGCAACGGAGTTTTTCGTCACCTCCGATGCCGTGCTCACGGAGGTTCTGAACTATTTCTGTGACGATGGCGCGCACAGTCGCCTGGCCGCCGTCGAAGCTGTTCGGCGAACGCTCCGGCAATTCAGTGTAGTCAGCACGAATCGCGCGCTTTTCAAACGCGCAGTCGACCGCTATGCAGCGCGCCCCGACAAACAGTTCTCCCTCACCGACTGCGTCTCGATGGTCCTGATGGAAGACCTCGCCATCACACACGTCCTCACCAACGACCATCACTTCACACAGGCCGGCTTCACCATCGTCAACGGATGAAGAAGCAGCGGCTCGACGTCGCCCTCGTCGAGCGCGGGCTCGTCGATTCCCGCACGAAGGCGCAGTCGCTGATCATGGCGCGACGCATTCTCGTCAACGGTCAACACGTTGACAAAGCAGGAGCGAACGTCGTCGCCGATGATCTGCTCGCGATCGAAGAGCTCGAACATCCGTGGGTCGGTCGCGGCGGGATGAAGCTTGCGCATGCGTTGCGCGAATTCGGAATCGTCGTCGCGGGCAAAACGTGCGCGGACATCGGCGCGTCGACCGGCGGCTTCACCGACGTCCTGCTGAAGAACGGCGCGGCGAAGGTCTACGCGATCGACGTAGGTCATGGACAGCTCGATCAGTCGATCCGCGAACATCCGCGGGTCGTCAATCGCGAGAAGGTGAACGCGCGCTATCTCACCGCGGAGAGCTTTGACGATCGGATCGAGTTCGTCTGCATCGACGTCTCGTTCATCTCGCTGAAGCTGATTCTCCCCGCCGTCGTGAAGTTTCTGCGCGGCGAGCTGGTCGCGTTGATCAAGCCGCAGTTCGAAGTAGGGAAGGGCGACGTCGGCAAGGGCGGGATCGTACGCGATGACGCGAAGCGTGCGGCGGCGGTGGAGTCGGTTGTCGCGTTCGCGAGAGAGATGGGCTTTACGGTGAAAGGGCTGATCGAGAGTCCGATCAAAGGCGCCGAGGGGAATATTGAGATGCTCATGTACGCAGCGTCAGATACTCCTGAAGACCTTCCCGCCACGACTCCGGATCGACTCCCGTAAGGCGCGTGTAGCGCTCCGTCGACAGCACCGAATACGCGGGACGTTTCGCCGGCCGCGGAAACTCCGCGGAGCTGACCGGCTCGACCGCGATCTCATCGAACGTCCGCTCGCCGAGTCCCGCCACGATCGCGCAGGCGAATCCGTACCACGACACTTCGCCTTCGTCGGCGTAATGCACGATGCCGCGCGCTTCGTCCGACTCCGCGGCGCGCAGCGAAAGCCGGATCAGCGCTCCGGCGAGATGCGGCGTGTAGGTGGGACGGCCGCGCTGATCGTTCACGACGCGCAGCGGATTCGTTCCCTTCTTCACCTGATTGCGCATCGCTTCGACGAAGTTCGGACCGTGCACGCCGAAGAGCCACGCCGTTCGCACGATGAGGTGCTTGCGTGCGTGTGCGGCCGCTTCCTCGCCGATCCGCTTCGAGCGTCCGTACGCGGAGAGCGGATTCGTCGCGGCGTTCACTTCGTACGGCGTCGTCTGCGAGCCGTCGAACACGAAATCGGTCGAGATCTGAACCAGCAGCGCCTCGACGTCGTTCGCCGCCTGCGCCAGCAGCTCGACCGCCGAGCCATTGATCGCGTTCGCCAGCGGCTCATTCGCCTCGGCGTCATCGACTTTCGTATACGCCGCGCAGTTGACGATGATCGTCGGCCGCTTCGCGCGAATGAGCTCGCGCACCGCGCTGCCGTCGGTGATGTCGAGCTCCGCCTTCGTCACCGGAATCACCGTCTCGCCGCGCAGCTCCAGCGCGTTGCGCAGATCGATCCCGACCATCCCGCCCGCCCCTGTGATCAACCACCGATGAATCATCGGCCGTGTTTTCCCGACTCGGTTTTGATCTGCACGCGCACCGGCTGACGAATGGCGACGAGCTGCAGCGCGAAGAAACCGTAGAGGATGCGCGCGTTGTCGGCGGAGCCCAGCGGCGGCGTGGCGATGAGGTCGACGAGCGGCGTCCGTCCGTCGACATGCTCGAGCAGCACGCCTTCATCGGCGGCCAGCGCGAGGTCGACGGCGTCGTTCGCGGTGCGTTCGAGCAACGTCGTCTTCGTACCGAGACGTGACACGAGCACGCGCGCGTCAGGCATCCGTCGGACGCCCTGCATGATCGCCTGCGGAATGGGAATGTCGATCTTGATGAACTCGAGATGCTTATCGCGGCCGGGCGTGAAGATGACGGTGCCGTCCTGCCACGCGAAGAGCGACCAGACGATCTCCTGAATCTGCGCGCGCAGCGCCACGAAGAGATCCTTCGGCTCGAGCGCATGCATCTCGATCAGCGTGACGCCCTGGCGCTTGCCGGTGGTGCGCATCCGCCGGCCGCTCTCGTCGTACTGATCGCGCGTCAGCTTTCCTTCGCGCAGCAGCTTGTCGCCGAGCGAATCCTCGACGCGATTCGACGTCGCGAAGATGATCTGCCCGCGATCGAGAAAGACGCGCTTCATCTCCTCGCCGCGGCGACACTCGATCGTCCCCGGCACTTTGTAGCGATGGATCGTGACGAGGATCTCGGGCAGCGGCGTCTGCGCCAGATCGGTCTGGTACAGCGTGACAGCGGGATGGGGCGGTTCGGTCACGCCTGGATGCTACGGATTCTTCTTTTCTTCGAGAGCCTTGTCATCGCGACCGCCCTTGTTCAGGCCATCGCGGAAATTGGCGATGCCTTCCCCGAGACCACGGCCGACGGAGGCGAGACGACCGGCGCCGAAGAGCAGGATGACGATGACAAAGATGAGGAGCAGTTCTGGCCAGCCGAGCATGAAGCCTCCGAAAATCGGCCAAAAGTATACACGTCGCGGGCGGCGAGGCGCCGCGGCCTTTGTTCGCGATGCGTCCGCCACCGGCTTCGCGGCGAATGATGGCGACATCACAGTTGCAGGAACGCCAGCCTCGCGCGCGCTGTTACCATCCCGCGTTTCGAAAATGCTCGACCTTACCGGACTCAACCCACAACAGCGCGATGCCGTCGTCCACGGTGACGGGCCGCTCCTCGTTCTCGCCGGCGCCGGCTCGGGGAAGACGCGCGTCATCACCTATCGGATCGCCTATCTGATCGGCGAGCGTGGCGTCCATCCGAACAACATCCTCGCCGTCACGTTCACCAACAAAGCGGCGGCCGAGATGTTGTCGCGCGTCTCGCACCTCGTGCCGAACATCGGCGCGCGGCCGTGGATCGGCACCTTCCACTCCACCTCTCTCCGGATGCTTCGCAAATACGCCGACCGCCTCGGCTACACGAAGTCGTTCGCCGTCTACGACACCGCCGATCAGCTGACGCTCGTCCGCCGCTGCATGCGCGAGCTCAACATCCCCGACGAAGCGTTTCCGCCGCGAACGGTCCTGTCGCGAATCTCCAATGCGAAGAATGAGCTGCAGGGACCGGCCGAGTACGAAAAGCACAATCTCGACTTTTTCGGCGCACGGATCTCCGAGATTTATCGGATGTACCAGAAGCGTCTGAAGGAGTACGACGCGATGGACTTCGACGATCTGATCGGCAATCACGTCCTGCTGATCGAGAAGAACGAAGACATCCGCGATGAGATCCACGAACGCTTTCAACATCTGCTGATCGATGAGTACCAGGACACGAATCGCGCGCAGTACCTGCTCATCAAAGCTCTCGCGGGCAGGCGCGGAAACATCGTCGCCGTCGGCGATGAAGATCAGTCGATCTATAAGTTCCGCGGCGCCGACATCAACAACATCCTCAACTTCGAGAAGGACTTCGAAGGAGCGACGATCATCAAGCTCGAGCAGAATTACCGCTCGACCGGCAACATCCTCGACGCCGCGACCGGCGTCGTCTCGAACAACATCGCCCGCAAGGGAAAGAAGCTCTTCACCGATTCCGGCAGCGGCGAACCGGTGCGTGTCGTGACATGCAGCAGCGAACGCGAAGAAGCGCAGTTCGTGATCGAGAAGATCGTCGGTTTCCGGACGCGTTACAAGCTGACCGACTTCGCGGTGCTGTTCCGGACGAACGCCCAGTCGCGGCCGTTTGAAGAAGAACTGCTGCGCGCGAATATCCCCTACTCGGTCGTCGGTGGTGTCAAGTTCTACGAGCGCGCCGAGATCAAAGACGTGCTGTCGTTCCTGCGACTGGCGGTACGGCCGCACGACACGCCATCGATCGAGCGCGTCATCAACGTGCCGTCGCGCGGCATCGGCGACACGACCGTCGCGGCGATCAACGAGCAGGCCGTGCAGCGCGAGGTTTCGCTCTGGACGGTCATCGAAGGCGATCTGAATTTTCTTCCGGCGCGTGCGTCGAAAGCGGTGAAGGAGTTTCGCGAGATCGTCCACGATCTGCAGCGCGCGGTCGCGAATCCGCTGCCGGAGTTTTACGACTATCTGCTGCTGCGCACCGGCTACCGCCGGATGCTCTCCGAGTCGCGTGACGTGCAGGACGAAGCGCGCCTCGAGAACATCGATGAGTTGATGAACTCCGCGCGCGAGTACTGGGAGCAGAACCCGCAGGCGTCGCTCGCCGACTATCTCGATTCGCTGACGCTGATGTCCGATCTCGATCGCTACGAATCGCAGAAAGGCGTCACGCTGATGACGCTCCATGCGGCGAAGGGACTCGAATTCAAAGTCGTCTTCCTCACCGGCATGGAAGAGGGCGTGCTGCCGCATTCGCAGTCGCTCGAGCACAGCGAAGATCTCGAGGAAGAACGCCGTCTTTGTTACGTCGGCATGACGCGCGCGCGCGAACAGCTCTACTGCATTCACTGTCTCGAACGGCGCTTGCACGGACAGTTCCGCGAACAGTCTCCGTCGCCGTTCCTGACTGAGATTCCGGAGTCGGTGCGCGAAGAAGTTCGCCTCGCGCGCGCAAACTTCTATTCGCAGGAACAGCCGGCGTGGCGCGAGCGTCCGCTCGGCAGCGGCGGTGGTGGTTACGGCGGCGGCTATGGCGGCGGCTCGAATCGCTACGGCTCGCAGCAGTACGGCAATCGCAGACCGTCGTCACCGCAGCGTCCGCCGATGCAGCAGCCGCGACCTCCGGCGCCGAAGCCGCCTCCTCCGCCACCGAAAGTGAATGAGTCGATGAACAGCGTCTTCTCGTTCTTCAAGGACGTCGCGCCGGAAGCGCCTGCAAATCGCGCGGCTGCCGCCGCTACGAGTGAAGCACCGCGTCCGATCCAGTTCGATCCGGCGGCGATTCGACCGGCTTCGCAAAAGAGCGAAACGCCGCGAGGCGAGTTGAAGCGCGGCGCGCGCGTTCGTCATGAACAATTCGGAGACGGCACGATCCTGACGATGGAAGGAAACGGTCCCGACGCGAAGCTGACCGTCTACTTCGATCGCGCCGGCTCGAAGAAGTTCGTCGCGAAGTACGCGAAGCTCGTTCGTATCTAACGCTTTCGCATCGCGGCGATGCCGAGTGCCGCGACTCCCGCCGCCGCAAGCAGCCAGCCGCGACGCTCGTTCATCCAGAGCTGCACGCTGTGATCCTGCGAGCGGTCGCCGAACACGCCATGCGCGCCGGCGTCGCCTTTCACCGGTTCCCACAGATTGTTCGGACGATCTGCATCCTCACGCTCATCGATCATCTGCGCTTCGTAACCGTTGCGCGCGAGATAGAGATCGCAGAGTCCGGGAAAGAAGTTGTTGCCGACAATCGCTTTCGTTGCCGGCCAGCCGACGTTCAGCTCACGCCGTCTGCTGTACGCCGCGAAGAGAATCGCTTCGGCCGCAACCTCGGGCTGAAAAATCGGCGGCACCGGCTGCGCTTTGCGCGGCAGCCGGCTTTTCACCCAGCGGAACTGCGGCGTGTTGATGGCCGGCAGCTGGACCATGCAGACGTGCACGTCGCTGCCGTCGTGAATCAGCTCCGAGCGCAGCGAGTCGTGAAATCCCTGGATTGCATGCTTCGCCGCGCAGTACGCCGACTGCAGCGGAATCCCGCGATACGCCAGCGCGGAACCGACCTGCACGATCGCGCCGCGATTGCGCGGTTTCATTCGCCGCAGCGCGGCCAGCGTTCCCCAGACGACGCCGTGATACGTGACGTCGGTGACGCGGCGATAGTCGTCCGGCGTCATTTCATCGATCGGCGAGAAGACCGACGCCATGGCGTTGTTGATCCAGATATCGATCGGCCCGAACGTCTCCTCGACCTTCGCCGCGGCCGCTTCGATGGCGTCGTGATCGCTGACGTCGAGCGGCAGCACGAGCGCTTCGCCGCCGAATGCTTCGATCTCGCGCCTGGCTGCTTCCAGTCCTTCGATGCCGCGGGCGATGAGTCCGACTTTCGCGCGGCGCCGGCCGAACAGCTGAGCCGTGGCGCGGCCGACTCCCGCGGATGCTCCGGTAATGACGACGACTTCCTGTTTGTCCATGCCGTGACTGCAGCAAGAGCCGATCCCTTTATGATCGGCGCGTGAACATTCCGTCCATCCTGCTGTGGGGATTCGGCGCGACGATCGTGCTGACCACGCTCACGATTGCCGCGCAATCGCTGTCGCTTACGCGCATCGACATTCCGTTCATCGTCGGGACGATGTTCACCATCGATCGCGATCGCGCGAAGTTCGTCGGCCTCGCCGTGCATCTCGTGAACGGCTGGCTGTTCGCGATCGTCTACGCGCTTTTCTTCGAGAACGTCCACATCGCCACGTGGTGGTTCGGCGGGATCATCGGCGCGGTGCAGGGCGTGTTCGTCGTCGTCGCGCTGCTGCCGCTGCTGCCCGGCATTCATCCGCGAATGGTTTCCGATTCACGCGGTCCGGAGCCGACGCGGCTGCTGGAGCCGCCAGGATTTCTGGCGACGAACTACGGCCGGATGACGCCGGTCGCGCTGATCATTGCGCACGCGGTGTACGGCGCGATTTTGGGCGCGTTTTATCTTCCTCGCTGAGGCAGAGCGCCGCGTTCATCAGGCCGATGTGCGTGAGCGCCTGCGGGAAGTTGCCGAGCAGCGCGCCGCTCTCGACGTCGATCTCTTCCGAAAAAAGTCCGAGATCGTTGCCGCGCGCGAGCAGCTTCGTGAACAGCGCGCGTGCTTCGTCGGAACGTCCCGCGTACGCGAGCGCTTCGACCAGCCAGAAGCTGCACGGAAGAAACGCTCCTTCGCCGGGCGGCAGCCCGTCGTCAGTGCGTAACTCATATCGATAGATCAGCTCGTCGCGGCCGAGCTCCGCGCGGATCGCGTCGATCGTGCCGCTGATGCGCGGATCGTCGCGCTCGAGAAAACCGACGCGCGCGATGTAGAGCAGGCTGGCGTCGAGCTCATCACCATCGAGCTCGCTGACGAACGTGTTCCGCTTCGCGTCGAAACCGCGCGCGAGCACGATCGCGTGAATCTCGTCCTTCGCGCGCTGCCATTCCGCGTTCGGACCGACGAGGCGCAGCGCGGAGTCGAGCGCCGACCACGCCATCACTTTCGCGTGGACGTGCTGCCGCCGCTCGGAGCGTTTCTCCCAGATGCCGCTGTCGGGCTCGCGCCACCGCTTGACGACCGTGTCGGCGAGCCGGCGAAGCAGCGTGCGGACGTCGTTCGGCACTTCGTGGTCCTGCGCGACGACACCACCGCGCTCAAGATGCTCTTCGACGGCGCCGAGCACTTCGCCGTAGACGTCGAGCTGAAACTGATCGTGCGCGGCGTTTCCGCGGCGCACCGGCTTCGAGCCGGCGTAACCCGCGAGGTGTTCGAGCTCTCTCTCGGCGATGCGCGATTCGCCGAAGACGTCGTAGAGCATCTGCAGTCCCGGATGCGTGAGCCGCGTCGCGTAGAGCAGCCAGCCGACGAACGCGGCTCCTTCGATCTCGAAGCCGCAATCGTCGAGCGCGGCGACGGTGAATGACGCATCGCGCAGCCAGCAATAGCGATAGTCCCAGTTGCGCACGCCGCCGATTTTTTCGGGAAGAGAAGTCGTCGGTGCGGCGACGATTGCGCCCGATGGCGCGTACGTCAGCAGCTTCAGCACGAGTGCGCTGCGCAACACGGCGTCGCGATACGGACCTTCATACGTCAGCTGCGACGACCACTCCCGCCAGAACGCAATCGTTCGTTCGACCTCGACCTTCGCTTCGTCGCCAACGTTTCCGAAGACCGCCGGTGTACGCGCATCGAAGCCGAGCGCGAACCAGCGCTGCTCGCCCGCGCGCAACGTGAATCGCGCTTCGGCGTCGGAACCGTTGATTGCGAGCTCGGCGTCGCTGCGCAGATGGAGGATGTCCGGTCCCGATTCGCAGAAGACGACGCCGCGAACGCGCGAGCGGAGCGTGGGCGATTCGCGTCCGTAGTCCGGCCGCGGCGAGAAGCGCGCGATCAGCGGCACTTCACCTTCGACTCCTTCCACGCGCCGAAGCAACTGGCGAAACGGAGTCACGTGATGACGCTTCTCTTCTTCGCGCATCACCGGCATCAGATCGGTCAGCCGCACGACGCCATCCGCGGTTGTGAACGTCGTCTCGAGCACGTTCGTCTCGTCGACATAGCGTCGCGTGGCCTCGAACGCGATCGCCGGCTGGATCTCGAAGAAGCCGCCGCGCTCGCGATCGAGGATGCGCGCGAAAAACGAACAGCTGTCGAAGCGCGGCCAGCAGAGCCAGTCGATCGAGCCGTGACGCGAGATCAGCGCGGCGGAGCGCGTATCGCCGACCATCGCGTAATCGGCGATCGGCGGATACGTGCTCATTTCCGATTGAGCCGGCGGATCAGCGCCATCGTGCCGGCGATCACCGCGAACGCGGCGCCGAACAGCAGCGCCACCGTCACGACATTGCGCTTCCGCGGTTTGCGGAGGCGGCGTTCCGGATAGTCGCCGGCCGGTCCTTCCGGTCCTTCGCGCAGCGCCATCTGCAGCACTTCCGCGAGATGCAGCGCTTCGCGATTCGTCGACTGCGCGATCTGTTCGCGGCAGCTGAAACCGTCGGCGATCACGAGCGTGTCGCGCCGCGCCGCGCGCACCTTCGGCAGCAGCACGCGCTCGCCGACTTTCATTGAGGTCTCGTAATTCTCTTTCTCGAATCCGAACGCGCCGGCCATGCCACAGCAACCGGAATCCGGCACTTCGAGATCGAGTCCCATCTTCCGCATCACCGCATCTTCGGTTCCGAATTTCATGATCGCGGCGTGATGACAATGCGCCTGCGCGAGCGCTTTGCGTTTCAGTTGCGGCAGCGCGAACGCGTCTCCTTCGCGGGCGATGAACTCGGAGAGCGTCATCATCGATTCGCGCAGCTTCTTCGCGCGCGGATCGTTCGGAAAGAGATTCGGTAACTCATCGCGGAACACCGACACGCAGCTCGGCTCGAGGCCGATGATGGAGAGCCCTTCGTCGAGCTCCGGCGCGAGCACGTCCATCGTTTCGAGGAGGAGTTTCTTCGCCATGTCGAGGAAGCCCCAGTCGTAAAGCGGTCGTCCGCAGCAGAGACGTTTCGCAGGAATCGTGACGTGATAGCCGGCCGCTTCGAGCACTTCGACCGCGGCCATCGCGGTCTCGGGATGGAAGTGATTGTTGAACGTGTCGGGCCAGAGGACGACGCGTTTCTTCGGCTCGTTGTGCGCGCTCTCGGGCATCTTGCGCCGGAACCACGAGACGAACGTTTCGCGCGCGAACTTCGGCGCGCTCCGCTCCGGCGCGATGCCGCCGAGGAACTTTACGAACGGGAGCGACATCACGAAATTCACGACGCCGGGGGCGAGTGAAGCGAAACGCGCCCACCAGTAAATCCATCCCATCGTGTACGCGCCGAGCGGGCGCACACGGCCTTCGTAGTAGTGCGAAAGAAACTCCGCTTTGTACGTCGCCATGTCGACGCCGACCGGGCAATCGCCTTTGCACCCTTTGCAGGCGAGGCAGAGATCGAGCGCGTCTTTGACCTCTTCGTTTTTCCAGCTGCTCTCGATCGTCTCGCCTTTGAACATCTCGAAGAACAGGCGCGAGCGGCCGCGCGTCGAATGCTCTTCTTCGCGCGTGACCATGAAGCTCGGGCACATCGTGCCAGCGTCCATGCGGCGGCATTTGCCGACGCCGACGCAGCGCATCACGGCGCGGTCGATGCGTCCTTCGTCGTCGGGAAACTGGAAGTGCGTTTTTGGCGACCACGGTTTGAAACCGGCGCCGAGGTGGAGATTTTCGGTCGGCTCGTAAGGGGTGACGACCTTGCCCGGATTCATCTTCCACTCCGGGTCCCACAGCGATTTGAATTCGCGAAACGCGGCGATCAGCTCGTCGCCGAACATCTTCGGCAGCAGCGCCGCTCGCGCCTGGCCGTCGCCATGTTCGCCGGAGAACGAGCCGCCATATGACACGACGAGATCGGCCGCGTCGTCGATGAAGCGGCGGAACTTCGCGATGCCGGCGGTCGATTCGAAATCGAAATTCGTGCGGGTGTGGACGCAGCCCTGACCGAAGTGGCCGTAGAGATCGCCGGTGAACTCGTAGCGATCGAGCAGCTTGCGGAGATCGCGAAGATACCCGCCGAGTTTCTCCGGCGCGACCGCGGCGTCTTCCCAACCTTCCCACGTGCGCAACTTCTTCGACGGCACGTACGCGGTAGCGCCGAGTCCTGATTCGCGTACGCCCCAGACGAGTTTCTGCTGCCGCGGGTCGTCGAAGATGCGCGTCGACTTCGGCCGCTCTTCGCGCGACAGCGCATCGACCGCGCGCTGCGCTTTCGCATTCGCCTCGGCGCGCGATTCGCCGCCGAACTCGACGAACAGCCAGCCGTTTCCCGGCGGCAGCAACCTGATCCCATCCGGAAAAATCCCTTTCGCCTTCGCGTCGTTGACGAGACGATCGTCGACTCCTTCGAGTCCGATCGGATCGAGTTTCAGCAAAGTCGGGACGTGATCGGCCGCTTCGTAAATGTCGCCGTAGCCGACGAGCAGGAGCGTGCGAACGGGCGGCGAGTAGACGAGCTTGCACTTCGCTTCGAGCACCACGACGCACGTCGCCTCGGAACCGACGAGCGCGCGCGCGACATTGAAGCCGTTCTCCGGCAGCAGCTCATCGAGATTGAAGCCGGAGACGCGGCGTGGGATGTTCGGATAGCGCTCGCGAATGAGCGTCGCGTAACGATCGCGAATCGATTTCATCCCCGCGTAGATCTCGCCGCGACGTCCGCCTTCCGCAATGATCCGCGCCAGTTCTTCTTCCGACGTCGGACCGACCGTCATCCGGATTCCGTCGTACGTCAGGATGTCGAGCTCTTCGATGTTGTCGACGGTTTTTCCCGCCATCAGCGCGTGAATGCCGCACGAGTTGTTGCCGATCATTCCGCCGATCGTGCAGTGCGTGTGCGTGGCCGGATCGGGACCGAACGTCAGCTTGTGGCGCTCGGCCGCGTCGCGCAGATCATCGAGGATGATGCCCGGCTGCACGCGCGCGAACTTCGCCGCCGCGTTCATTTCGACGATGTTGTTCAGGTACTTCGAGAAGTCGATGACGACCGCGACGTTGCAGCATTGTCCGGCCAGCGACGTGCCGCCACCACGCGACAGAATCGGTGCGCCGAATTCACGCGCGAGGCGGACGGTGGTGATGACGTCGTCGAGCGTGTGCGGCACGACGATGCCGATCGGTACCTGGCGATAGTTCGAGGCGTCAGTTGCGTAGAGCGCACGCGTGCCGTCGTCGAATCGAACCTCGCCTTTGATGGAAGCGCGGAGCGCAGCCGCGAGATTCGCGGCATCGATCGAGAGCGTTTGCAGACGATCTTCGTGCTCGAAACGCGGCTCAATCGGGCGGGCGGGATGCGGGAACTCGACCGAGGGGAAACGTTTGATCTCGTTCTTCATGTTGCGCGCAGCAACTCTACTTCCTCCAGGAGTCGAACATCTCTTTGATCGACTGCCGGATCATCGCGCTGCGCGCCGGATCGCGAACCATTGACTGCGTGAACGCCTTCGCCTGTTCGAGCGTGATGTGCGGCGGCAGCGGCGGCACTTCGGGATCGGTGAGGAACTCCACCACGCACGGCCGATCGGCGTTGAGCGCTTCGTCCCACGCTGCCGCGATCCGCTCCGGTTTGTCGACGCGAATGCCTTTCAATCCGATCGACTCGGCGTAACCGGCGTACGGAAAATCGGGAAGCTGTTGCGACGCGTCGAACTTCGGATCGCCGGCCATCACGCGCTGCTCCCACGTCACCATGTTCAGGTCGTGGTTGTTGATGACGGCGACGACGAGCCGCGGATCGCTCCACTCCTGCCAGTACTTCGCGATCGTCACCAGCTCCGCGTTGCCGTTCATCTGCATCGCGCCGTCG
Organism: Acidobacteriota bacterium; assembly: GCA_025463165.1. Lineage (GTDB taxonomy): Bacteria > Acidobacteriota > Thermoanaerobaculia > Gp7-AA8 > Gp7-AA8 > JAOBAU01. The sequence goes on from JAOBAU010000026.1 coordinate 18,392, forward strand.
CCGACGAGTGCGATGGCGACGCGATCGGGGAACGCGAACTTTGCGGCGATCGCGTACGGCACGCCCGGTCCCATCGTGGCGAGATTGCCGGAGAGCGAGCCCATCATCCCTTTGCGGAACTTCAGGTCGCGCGCGTACCAGGTCGCGGTCGAGCCGGAGTCGGCAGAGACGATGCAGCGATCGGGCAGGCGCGGCGACAACTCGCGGAAAACGCGCTGCGGATTGATCGGATTGGCGTCGTTCATCGCGCGCGCGTCGACGACCTCCCACCAGTCTCGAATCTCCGCTTCGAGTTGCTCGCGCCACGCACGATCGCTTTTCCGTTCGAGCAGCGGGATGAGCGCGCGCAACGTCTCACGTGCATCGCCGGTGAGATTCACTTCCATCGGATAGCGGATCGATAACATCCGCCCATCGATATCGATCTGCACACCGCGCGCTTTTCCCTCCTCAGGGAGAAATTCGGGATACGGAAAGCTCGAGCCGATCATCAGCAGCGTGTCGCATTCGCTCATCGCGATGTAACTCGGCTTCGTGCCGAGCAGCCCGATCGAGCCGGTGACGAACGGCAGCTCATCGGGAAGGACCTGTTTGCCGAGCAGCGCTTTGGCGACGCCGGCGCCGAGGAGCTCGGCGACTTCGATGATCTCTTCGGCGGCGTTCGCGGCGCCGATGCCGATCAGCATCGCCACTTTCTTTCCTTCGTTGAGGACGCGCGCGGCGCGCTGCAGATCGGCGTCATTCGGAATTACGCGTGGCGACGAAAAACCGACGCCGCTGTGAATGGTCGAGTGCGCGTGCGGCGGCTCCTCCATCGCTTCGTCCTGCAGATCGTGCGGGATGATGATCGCGGTGACGGTGCGCTCCGCGAGTGCGATGCGGACGGCGCGATCGATGAGATGCCGGAGCTGCGCCGGCGCCATCGCCGTCTGCACGTATTCGCTCGCGACGTCTTTGAAGAGCGACTGAAGATCGACCTCCTGCTGATACGCGCCGCCCATCGCCAGTCGTGACGACTGGCCGACGATGGCGACGACCGGCTGATGATCGAGCTTCGCGTCGTAAAGACCGTTCAGCAGATGAATGGCGCCGGGACCGGAGGTGGCGAGACAGACGCCGACTTCACCGGTGAATTTCGCGTGGGCGCAGGCCATGAACGCGGCCATTTCTTCGTGACGGACCTGGATGAAATCGATGGCGCCGTCGGCGCGATTGAGCGCGCCCATGATTCCGTTGATGCCGTCGCCGGGATAGCCGTAAACGCGGCGCACGCCCCATTCATGGAGACGCGCGACGATGAAATCGGCGGTCGTTTTGGAAGCCATTCAGCGGCGGATCAGCTTCGAGAAACGGCTGTTGCGTTTGTCCTGATAGAGGAACGCGAGCTTGTCGCGATCGAACCACTCGAACCATTCGTCCCAGTCGATTCGCTCGAGCGTGCCGGCGCCGCTGTAGCCGGGAAAGTCGATGCGCAGAATGCCCGGATCGTTCTTCTTTCCGGTGGACTTCACGCGCGCCGGATAGCCGCCGCGCGCTTCGACCCACTTTTGGATTTTGGCGTGGTTGGTGGTCGTGGTTGAGGAGGAAGAGGATTCTTTCTTTGAGGACGCCGCCTTCTTCGATGGCGCCGCCTTCTTTGTCGCTGACGCTTTGCGCGCTGGCGCGGCCTTTTTCGACGACGACGCTTTCTTCGTGCTGCTGGTTCGCGCCGACGCTGCCTTCTTCGTGGATGCCGCTTTCTTCGTCGGCGCTTTGCGCCCAGGCGCGGCCTTCTTCGATGACGACGCTTTCTTCGTGCTGCTGCTCCGAGTCGACGCTGCCTTCTTCGTGGAGGTTGCTTTCTTCGTCGAAGCCTTGCGCGCGGGTGCGGCCTTCTTCGATGACGACGCTTTCTTCGTGCTGCTGGTTCGAGTCGGCGCTGCCTTCTTCGCGGATGCTGCCTTCTTCGCCGAGGCCTTGCGCGCAGGCGCAGCCTTCTTCGATGACGACGCTTTCTTCGCGGCCGCTTTCTTCGCAGGCGCAGCCTTCTTCTTCGTCGTCGCCTTCCGCGCCGAGCTCTTCACCGTCCCGCGTTCGACCAGTTTCGAGAAGCGGCTGTCGCCTTCATCCTGATAGAGGAACGCCAGTTTGTTCGCGTCGAATGCTTCGAACCATGGATCCCAGTCGACACGCTCGAGTGTGTCGGTGCCGGTGAATCCGGGGTAGTCGATTCTGAGGACGCCGAGGTCGCCTTCTTTGTCGCCGGTGCGCCGAACGTGCGCGGGGAAACCGCCGCGATCTTCAACCCATTCGCGGATCTCGTCGTGATCGACTGTCGTCTTCGCCGATGCCATCGCAATTCCTCCCGTTACGGCGTGCGAAAAATTGCACGAAGCTCGCCAGCGGCTTCATCATCTGCCGCATGACGCGACGCGACGCCGCCCTGCTTACGCTGACGCTCGCAGGGATTTACTGCCTCTTCTCCGCGGTAATGCTGCTCCCCGAAATCGCGAAGTTGTTCCGGCCTGAGAGTGCAGAGTTGCCACAGCTCACTGGAACGTTGCCGCTTATGTTGCTGACGTGCGCCGGCGTCGCACTCATTCACGGCCGTCGCAAGTTCATGACGTTCGTGTTCGGCGAGAATCCGTCGCACGATGCCACCGCGCTCGCAGGCGCCGGCGACATGCGCCTCCTCGCGGTTCGCATCGCGGGCCTGCTCCTGTTCGCACAGTTCGCGCGTTCGCTCCAGGCAATGCTCGCGCGCTTCGCGACGCCCCTCGGTCCCGAAATGCCGCCACTGTTTGTCGCATCAGCGGCGCCTCTCGGCCTCGGCGCCGCGGTTGCGTTCTTTTTTCTGCGCCCCCGTACTGTCGTGCGCTGGCTATTCGCAGCCGGTCCGGGCGAAGGACGGTCGGCCAGCTATCGCGAAAACCTCGAATTCGCGCTCGGAATTGTCGGCGCGTATTTCGTGGCGGGGTTCATTGGCGGAGTCGCAACAGGAATCGCTGAAGCCACGGCCAGCGATCCGCACTTCGCCGGGCCCGTTTACATCTTCTTTACGACGGGCGGCGCCGACCTCTGCATGGTGCTGGTGGGCATCGGCCTCTTCATCGGACGTCGGACACTCGCCTCCATCTGGTCAACGATCCATCCAATGGGAATCGACACTCCATGACCGGCCGCGCCCCACTTCTCGCCCGCGCCGGAATGCGCATCGCTGACATCTGCGAGCGCTTCTTCCCCGACGCGTACGTCTTCGCACTCGCGGCGATCCTCATTGTCTTCCTCGGCGGACTCGCGATCGGCGTGCCCGCTCATTCACTCACGATGGAGTTCGGAAACGGGTTCTGGAGTCTCGTCAACTTCACGATGCAGATGGCGATGGTGATCATCGGCGGCTTCGTCGTTGCCAGCTCGCCGCCGGTCGCTCGTCTCACTCGTCGTCTCGCGCAAATTCCGAAGACGGCGCGCGGTGCGGTGGCGTTCGTCGCCGCGTTTGCGATGCTCTCCTCGCTCATCTCGTGGGGACTCTCGTTGATCTTCACCGGACTCCTGGTGCGAGAGATCACGCGGCGCGCGGAGGAGCGCGGCATCCGCATCGACTATCGCGCGATCGGCGCCGCCGCATACCTCGGGCTCGGCAGCGTTTGGGCGCTCGGGCTCTCATCGTCGGCCGCGCTGATGCAGGCGACGAAGTCGTCGATTCCTCCGGCGCTGCTGCCGATCACCGGCGTCATTCCGCTGACGCAAACGATCTTCCTGCCGCAGAACATCGCCATGGCCGCGGTGCTCGTCACGATCTCGATCGCGGTCGCGTATTTCTCCGCGCCTCGCGAAGCGGACGCGAAGACCGCGCGCGAAATGGGCGTCGAATTTCAACCGATCGTCGCCGACGAGATCACGGCGCCGCGCACTCCGGGCGAACGGCTCGAACAAAGTCCGCTGCTGATGATCGCGGTCGCGCTGCTGATGCTCGTCTGGCTCTTCTTCACCTTCCGCGAAAAAGGTGGCCTCGCCGCGGTCGATCTCAACAACTTCAACTTCATCTTCATCGCGCTCGGCATGTTGCTGCACTGGCGTCCGCGCTCATTCCTGCGCGCCGTGACGCGATCCGTTCCCGCGACCGCCGGCGTGCTGATCCAGTTCCCGTTCTACGGCGGCATCTTCGGGATGATCTCGAAGACCGCGATCAGTCATCGGCTCGCGGAGGCGTTCGTCGCCATCACGACGAAGAGCACGTTTCCGATCGTCGTCGCGATCTACTCCGCGGTGCTCGGCATGTTCGTGCCGTCCGGCGGCGGGAAGTGGGTCGTCGAAGCTCCGTACGTCATGGCTGCCGCCAGCGCATGGCACGAGCACCTCGGCTGGACGGTGCAGATCTACAACGCCGCCGAAGCGCTGCCGAATCTCATCAATCCGTTCTGGATGCTGCCGCTGATGGGAATCCTCAACGTCCGCGCGCGCGATCTCGCGGGCTATTCGATTCTCCAGCTGCTCTTTCACGCGCCGGTCGTGCTGCTCTTGTGCTGGCTCTTCGCGCAGACGCTGTGAATCGTCACGCCGCAGCGAGCCTGCGCCGGAGCGCTGATGCGCGACGCAGCCACGCACGCTCGCGGCGCTTCTGATAACGCGGCATCGTGGCGCGTCGTGCGAGGACGCGCGCGACCAGCTCGCGCGCTTCGTTCGCGCGTCCGTGTTCGGCGAAGAAATCGGCGGCGGCGATGAGCGCTTCGGACGTACTCGTCACCGCCAGCAATCGATCGAACGCTGCCGATGCTTCTTCGATGCGGCCCGCCTTCGCCAGCGACTGCGCGAGGAACTTCGGCGCACGCGCGTAGTCGTATTTCGGATCGACTTTCACCGTTCGCTCGAGGTCGGCGATGGCCGCCGCGTAATCGTTGAGGTGATACTCGCAAACGCCGCGACGATAGAACGGATCGATGTGATCGGAGCGCGAGCCGAGCGCGGCATCGAAGCATTCGCGAGCGCGCTCGTAGCGCTTCTCCTCAAGCAGCAATTCGCCGAGCTCTTCGTAATTTCCGGCTGACGGATTTTCGAGCACGATCGCTTCGAGCATCCGAATGCGATTGCGTCGCGAGAACCCTTTCATCGCCGCGCTGACGATGAAAAAGTCCGGGAGCATTTCCGCGAGGATGTAGGCGGTCGCGCCGAGTGCGCCGCCGATGAAGATGATCCAGAGCCAGTAGTTCTCGGGACGCCGGCGTACGAAGTGAATGATCGCGACGAGCTGCAGAATGATGCCCCAGCGGAAGTACGGGCCGATCCAGTGGCGATGCACTTCGGGTGGCGCGTCGGCCGCGGCGATCAGCAACACGACCGCAACGACGAGCAGAAGAAACCGGCCGCGCATGGGAGCGGCGATTATATGAAAGACGGACGGACCGCTGAGCCCGCCCGCCTTTCATTTACTCCTTCAGGTAATCGAGGAGGAAGTCGGTCGCTTCTTTCGAGCGCATCAGCGCGATCTTCTGCACGATGTCTTTCTTCAGCTCGTTGTTCTTTTCAATCTTCGCCAGCTCGATGAGCGCCTTCGCGTTCTGCTGCAGAAAGAGCGCTTTGATGACGGCGCGACGGATGTCGACGCTGGCATCGCCGTAGTACATCGTCACGAGTTGGGGACCGGTTCGCGCGCCGCCGAGGAGTCCGAGGTTCGTGATGGCCGCGACGCGGAGCTCCTGGACTTTTTCCGTGCGCGCGATCTCGGTCAGTTTGTCGGCGTTGCCGCCGATGAACATCGCCTGAATGATCTTCTTGCGGATCGGCACGATCGGCTCGCTGCTGTAAAGCTCCGCCAGCTCGTTGCGCGCGCCGAGGATGCCGAGCTGCGTGATGGCGTCGCCGCGCAGTTCCGCGTTCTGTTCACCCTTCGCGAGCGACAAAAGATGCGTGCGATCGCCGGCGATCATGTACGACTTCAGCACGGTCTTCTTCACCTTCACGTCGCTGGATGACGTGTAGACGTCGGCGAGCAGCTTGCGGCTTTGCTCGCCGCCCATGATGCCGAGGTAACGGACCGCGGGCGTTTGCAGATCGGGATACGTGTCGCCCTTCGCGACCTTTGCGACGATCTCGTACGCGCGCGGCGAGCCCGACTGCGTCAGCACGAACAGCGCGCGCTCTTTGATCTTCTTCGAGTTGTTGCTGACGAGAATCTTCTCGAGGATCGGAAGCGCGCGATCGGGATCGCTGCCGAGCAGGCCGTTGAGCGCCATCAGCTTCACGTCTTCGTCTTCAACGTGTTCGGGCGAGATCTGCTGACCGGACGCCTGGCGAATCTCGACTTCGAGCGCTTTGCCGTCTTCCTTCCAGCGGCTGTGCGGATAAACCTTCTGGAACTCGAGCAGCGTCGCCAGCGCCTCGGAACGCTGACCCATTTTGCTCTGCGCGTACGCGAGCCAGTAGAGCGACGCGTCGGCGTGCGACATCGTCATCGCGGCAACTTTGCGGAACGTGTTCGCGGCCGTGCGCCAGTCGTGTTCGTCGAGCGCGTCGGTTGCGCTGTCGTACAGCTCTTCCTCGCGCTCGACGGCGCGTTCTTTATCGCTCGAGGAGTGATCGCCGGTATCGGCCTCGACGGTGATCATGACGTCGGCGAAGAGCGGCGCCGCGCCGAGCAGCAGCGCCAGCAGCGCCGCGGTGAATTTCATCGGAGTCTTCATAGTGAGTTCGTTCCTTTGGGCATCGGCGGAACTTTCGTTTCGCCGGTCTTTGCGCTGACGACGCGCACTTTGAAAAGCAGTCCTCGTGATTCGATCCGTTTCTGCAGCGACGAGAGCTCTTCGGCGCTGAGGTTGTTGCCGGCGTGCGACAGCTCGAGCAGCACCGGTTCGATGTCGGAAAGCACCGCGGCGATGCGCGCGTCGCCACGTTGTGAAGCGGTCTGACGGTAGATGCGGTTGGAGGCCACCAACTCTTCCGCGCGCTTCTGGCGCGAGGAGGTATCAAGAGACTTTTTCGGATCGGCGTTCGCCACTTCGAGCAGCATCCGTTCGGTGCTGTCGAGGTGATCGCTGACGACGAGCACGAGGAAGCGATCGCCCTGCGCCGGCGTGTTCTGCGACACCTCGGCGACCCGCGTCGCGGCGGATGACGTCACGTGTGATGCGGTCAGCGGTACGGAGTTTTGCGGCGCGGTGCTCGAGTGCCACAGCACGCCGGCCATGAAGACGATCGCGAGCACGGCGGCCGATGCGAGCGCGGAAATCCAGACGGCGCGGCGGACGCGCGGCTGACGTCCGAGCTTCCAGCGGAGACGGTTCCACACTTCGGTGCCGTACTCTTCGCCGCGCTCCGGCACCGGCGCTTCGCTGACCAGCGCGAGCACGCCGCGGAGCAGTTGATATTGCGCGCGGCATTCCGCGCAGGCGGCGAGATGCTGCTCGGCCGCGGCCGGCGCATCATCGTCGTGGTAGTGATGCAGGATGAGCTGTTCTTCGTTCAGGTGCATGGTGTGGTCCTGACAAGCGGCTCGAGGGACTCGCGAAGTTTCCGCACCGCGCGGAAGATGGTGTGCTTCGCGGCGTTCACCTGGATGCCGAGCGTTTTGCCGATCTCCTCGACCGGCATTCCTTCGAAGTGGCGGAGCATGAATGCGGTGCGCTCGTTCCCGCTCAGCCGCTCCATGGCGGCGGCGACGGCGTCTTTCATCTCGGAGCTGAGCAGCAGCCGATCCTGTTGCGCTTCGCTGCCGGGCAGCACGCCGACCAGCTCCGCCGATTCGGGATCGCCTCCGTAGTGCGAGTCGGCGCGTTTGCGGGCGCGGAGCAGATCGAGCGCGCAGTTGACGGCGATGCGATGCAGCCACGTCGAGAAGTTCGCGCGCTCTTCGAACGCGTCGATCTGTCGGTAGGCGCGGAGAAACGCTTCCTGCACCACGTCGTCGGCATCATGCTCATTTCCGGTCATTCGCCAGGCCACTCGAAAAATCATCGGACTGTGACGTTCGACGAGGAGCCGGAACGCATCGGCATCGCCTGTTCGGGCGCGGCTGACCGCTGCGGCGTCGCTCATCTCCATTCCGCCCGTTAGACTGGCGAAAGTTCTTCCGGTTAGCAATGAACCGCCTGATCCAGCTTCTCCTCCGCTACGGCGTGCCGCTCGTCGCGCTGAACGTGTTTCTCGAACAGATCGGCGCGCCGGTGCCGGCAGTGCCAACGATGATCGTCGCCGGCGCGCTGACGCGCGAAGGACGGATGTCGTCGACGCATCTGATTCTCGCGGCGATGGTCTCGTCGCTCGTCGCCGACTACATCTGGTTTCTGCTCGGCAGACGCTACGGCTACCGCATCCTCAGAACGCTCTGCAGGATCTCGCTCTCGCCGGATTCGTGCGTGCGCGACACCGAAGCGAACTTCGAGAAGTGGGGGATGAAGTCGCTGCTCGTCGCGAAGTTCATCCCGGGATTCTCGACTGTTGCTCCGCCGCTGGCGGGCGCAACCGGCGCGAGCTCGCTGACGTTCCTTCTGTACGACGGCTTCGGCGCGTTTATCTGGGCCGGTGCATCGGTCGCGGCCGGACGAACGTTTCATCACGCCATCGGACAAATCCTGAAGCGACTCGAAGCGCTCGGCTGGTGGGCGGTGGTCTTCGCGATCTCGCTGCTCGCGCTGATCATTTTCGTGAAGTGGTGGCAGCGGCTCCGCTTCTACAAACGGCTGCGCGTTGCGCGCGTGACCGTCGACGAGCTGAAGGCGATGCTCGACGGCGGCGACGAGCCGATCGTGCTCGACGTGCGCGCGCCGACGAGCCGCAAGCTCGACGCGCGCCGCATCCCGACGGCGATCGTCGCAAGGATGGAGGAGATCGACCGGCACATCCGCGACGTGCCGCCGCATCGCGAGATCATCCTCTACTGCACGTGACCAAACGAAGCCTCAGCCGCCCGTGTGGCGCGCATGCTGATGGACAAAGGATTCACGGTCGTGCGTCCGCTCGCGGGCGGATTCGATGCGTGGGTCGACGCCGGTTATCCCGTGGAGGCGACGAATGAGTGAGTCGACGTACATCCACGGCACGAGCGAAGACGAACAGGCGCGCCTGTCGCGGATGAACGACGTACTGCTCAATCCCTCTTCGTTGCGCGAGCTCGCACTTCGCGGCGACGAGCGCATCCTCGACTTCGGTTCCGGGCTCGGCCAGTTCTCACGTGCAATGGCGCGCGCCGTTCCGCAGGGAATGGTCATCGGCATCGAGCGAAGCGGCGAGCAGCTCGCCACCGCACGACGTCTCGCCGCCGCCGCGGGCGAAGCGAATCTCGTCGAGTTCCGCCAGGGCGACGTCCTCAATCTCGATCTCGGCGACGAAGCAGGAACGTTCGACGTCGCGCACACCCGCTTTCTCCTCGAGCATCTTCCCGATCCGCTGCGCGTCGTCCGCGCGATGGTGAACGCGGTCCGTCCCGGCGGACGAATCATCCTCGCCGACGACGATCACGACGTCCTCCGCCTCTGGCCCGAGCCGCCGGGCATGTACGACCTCTGGCGCGCCTACATGCGAACCTACGATCGAATCGGTAACGATCCCTACATCGGCCGCCGGTTAGTTCAGCTGCTGCACGAAGCCGGCGCGCAACCGGTAAGAAACACGTGGATCTTCTTCGGCGGCTGCGCCGGAATGGAAATCTTCGACACGCTCTCGAGAAACATGGCGGGCGTCGTCCGCACCGCCCGGGAAACGATTCTCGAAATGTCCCTCTTCGACGCCACGCATTTCGATGAGGTGATGCGGCAATACGAGGTCTGGCGTGCACGACCGGACGCGGCGCTTTGGTTTGCGATGGCGTACGCCGAAGGAAGAAGGTGCTGAGTGCTGAGTGCTGAGTGCCGAGTGCTGAGTAAAACCAATCCCCGACTCAGCACTCTGCACTCAGCACTCAGCACAAGCCTCACAGAGGCACGCCCCGTGCAGTTTTGGGTTGGCGATGTCAACAGCAACCGAAACTGCTCACCTCGACGCGCAGACGATCGCTTTCTATCGTGATGCGCTTGGGCGGCTTGACCGCGCCGGGATTCCGTATCTTGTTGGCGGCGCGTATGCGTTTGCGCGCTATACGGGGATCGAGCGGCATACGAAGGATTTCGATATTTTCATTCGGCGCCCTGACTACGACCGGATCGCGGCGGTGCTCGGCGATTCGGGATACAAGACCGAGCTGACGTTTCCCCACTGGCTCGGCAAGGCGTATAAGAGCGACGACTTCATCGATCTGATCTTCAGCGCGGGGAATGGCGTCGCCGCGGTGGATGAGATCTGGTTCGAGCACGCCGTTTCTGAAACCGTCATCGGCATGCAGTGCAAGCTCATTCCGGCGGAAGAGATGATCTGGTCGAAAGGACTGATCATGGAGCGCGAGCGCTTCGACGGCGCCGACGTCGCGCACGTCATTCATGCGGTCGGTCCGAAGCTCGACTGGCGGCGGCTCATCGATCGCTACGGCGAACACTGGCGCGCGCTTTACGCGCACATCATTCTCTATGGCTACATCTATCCATCCGACCGTGCGAACGTGCCGGCGTGGGTGATGGAAGAACTTTCGGCGCGGCTTACGGCCGAAGTCGATCAGGGGAATCGTGAGGAACGGATTTGCTACGGCACGATCGTGTCTCGCCAGCAGTATCTGAAGGACATCGATGACTGGGGTTACCGCGATGCGCGACTGAAACCGCTCGGCAGAATGTCGGCGGAAGACATCGCGCACTGGACCGCCGGAATCGCACTCGACGGAGCGAAGTGATGACCGATCGCGACACGCTGCGGATCGCGGCCGTTGCCGACATCCACGCAAAGAAGACTTCGCAGGGAGCGTTTCAATCGCTCTTCACGAAAGCGTCGCAGAGCGCGGACGTGCTGCTGATTTGCGGCGATCTCACCGACTACGGCACGCCGGAAGAAGCGCGCGTTCTCGCCAAAGAGATCACGACCGGGCTGCGCATTCCGTCCATCGCGGTGCTCGGCAATCACGATTTCGAATCGGGCAACGCGACCGAGCTCGTGAAGATCCTGACCGACGCCGGCGTGGTCATGCTCGATGGTGATTCGCACGAGATCAACGGCGTCGGCTTCGCCGGCGTGAAGGGATTCGCGGGCGGCTTCGGTCGTCGCGCGCTCGGCGCGTGGGGCGAAGAGATCATCAAGAAGTTCGTCCACGAAACGATCGAAGAAGCGCTGAAGCTCGAACAGGCGCTTGCACGTTTGCGCACGCCGCAGAAAATCGCGGTGCTGCACTATTCGCCGATTCAGGCAACGGTCGAGGGCGAGCCTCCGGAGATCATCGCGTTCCTCGGCTCCAGCAGACTGGAAGAGCCGCTCGATCGCTATCGCGTCACCGCCGTCTTCCACGGTCACGCGCATCGAGGCAGTCCGGAAGGTCGGACGAAAGGAAACGCGCCGGTCTACAACGTGGCGATGCCGCTGCTCATGGCGACGTTTCCCGATCAGCCCGCGTTCCGCATCATCGAAGTGCCGGCCGGAACCGCGGCCATGGCGTCGTAGAATCGACGCCCTCATGAAGCATCTGTCGTATCCCAACGGCCTGACGCGGCAGCACCTCATCGACTGGTATCGCGAAGGACGCCGGCGTTCGGATGAGATCTTCGCCATTCCAACGCCCGACGCGTATTACGAACGTCCGATCCAGCTCCGCAATCCGATCGTTTTTTATGAAGGTCATCTGCCGGCGTTCGCGGTGAACACGCTGATCAAACTGGCGCTGAAGCAGCCGGGGATCGACGAGTCGTATGAAGTGCTGTTCGCGCGCGGCATCGATCCCGACAGCCTCGACGCGGCGAAGAGTCCGACCGATGTCTGGCCATCGCGTGAAGCCGTGCGCGCGTACGGAACGCGCGCGAATGCGTTGATCGAAGAAGCGCTCGGTGCCGCGAAGATCGAAGATGACGACGTGCCGCCACTGCGTGGCGCCGAAGCGGCCATCGGCATTCTCGAGCACGAACAGATGCACCAGGAAACGCTGATGTACATGTTTCATGAGCTGCCGTATGAGAAGAAGGTTGCGCGGGCGCCGTTGACGCTGGCGCCGACCACGGCGGCCGCAGCCACATCGGGAACCGTGCAGATTCCTCGCGGACGCGCAACACTTGGTGCGACGCGCGATGAGTTCGGATGGGACAACGAGTTCCCGGCGCACGTCGTCGACGTCGACGCGTTCGAGATCGATCGCTGCAACGTTACCAACGGCGAGTACATGCGCTTCGTCGTCGAGACCGGCGCGAAGGCGCCGCACTTCTGGCTCGAGCGCGATGGCGAATGGTACTGGCGAGGGATGTTCGGCTTGACGCCACTGCCGCTCGACGCGCCGGTTTACGTTTCGCATGACGAAGCGACCGCGTATGCAACGTGGCGCGGCGCGCGGCTCCCCTCCGAAGCGGAGTATCACCGCGCCGCGTTCTCGACGCCGGACGGCGGCGAGCGCCGCTTTCCGTGGGGCGACGAACCTCCCGACGGTTCGCGCGGCAATTTCGATTTCACGAACTGGGATCCGGTCGCGGTCGGCTCGTATCCGTCCGGCGCGAGCGCGTGGGGCGTACACGATCTCGTCGGCAACGGCTGGGAGTGGACGTCGACGATCTTCAACGGCTTTGACGGCTTCACGCCGATGCCGTCGTATCCGGTCTACTCGAACGACTTCTTCGACGGTCGGCACTACGTGATGAAAGGCGCATCGCCCGCCACCGCGAAGGAGCTCGTCCGCCGCAGTTTTCGAAACTGGTTCCGTCCGAACTATCCGTACGTCTACGCGACCTTCCGCTGCGTTCGTTGAGGAACGCGTCGTGCAGCCGCACGCACGCATGGAACAGAAGACTTACAAACCGCAGACGTTCGACCTCAGTGGACTCAACGGCATCTCCGACAAAACGCTGGAGATGCATTTCAAGTTGTACGAAGGCTACGTCACCAACACGAACACGCTGAACGAGCGGATCGCCGCGATCCTCGCCGACGGCAAAGTCGATCAGGAAGAGCTGCCGGCGTACTCGGAGCTCACGCGCCGCCTCGGCTTCGAATACAACGGCATGGTTCTGCACGAGTATTACTTCGGGAACATGAAGCGGCAGGGGGACGGTGAGCCGGCGAAAGGCTCGAACTTCCGCGAGGCGGTCGAGCGCTGCTACCCGAGCTTCGAGATCTGGAAGACCGACTTCACGAGTGTCGGCAAGATGCGCGGCGTTGGCTGGGCGATCGCGTATCTCAATCCGGCGAACGGAATGATCTCCAATCACTGGGTCGAGCTGCATCAGAACGGCAACGTCGCCGGCTTCACGCCGCTCCTGGTGATGGACGTCTGGGAGCACGCGTTTCTGCTCGACTACAAACCGGCCGATCGTCCGAAGTACATCGAAGCGTTTCTGTCGAACGTCGACTGGAACGCCGTCGACAGCCGCTTCGGCAGCTAAGCCATCTCGACGGTTCCTTTTCGCTCGAGCTTTCCCCACCCGGTGCGGATTCCCGATGCCGCGTTGGTCAGCGATTTGAGGAGCACCGCGTACATCAGCTGGCGATAAACGAACCGCTGCCAGAAGAGCCAGCTCAGCAGACGGTTGTCTTCGTCATCGAGACGGAACGCGATCGCCGCGCCGATCAACTCGATGATGAAGAAGAACGCATACATGAATGCGATCAAATAGAGCGACGTCAGCGCCTGCGGCAGCGGCTGCCAGTCCTGCGTGAGCTGACCGCGCGCGATCGCCATGACGACGTTGCCGAGCGTCCAGACGATCTCGAGATCGATCAGCGGCGAGAGCGACTGAAAGGCGATCTGGAACAGCCAGAGCGACGGCAGCATCACGCGGCCGAACCAGCCGTAGCGGCCGAGCGCGCGGCGATGCTTCCACAAACACTGCAGCGTTCCGAACGCCCAGCGAAAACGCTGCTTGAACAGCGCGCGGAACGAATCGGGCGCTTCGGTGTAGCCGATCGCTTCGTTCTCCGTTTCGATCCGCCATCCAATGCGCCGGATGCGCCACGTCAGATCCATATCCTCGGCCATCGTGTCGGTCGTGTAGCCGCCCGCCTGCAGCACCGCTTCACGCCGCCACGCGCCGACCGCGCCGGGAACGACCGATACCGAGTTGATGTACGAGTAGGCGCGGCGATCGAGGTTCTGACTCGTCACGTATTCGATTGCCTGCCAGTACGTCAGCGCGTTGATGCGATTGCCGACCTTCACGTTGCCGGCAACGGCGCCGACGAGCGGATCGGCGAAACGACGCACGAGTTTCGCAATCGTGTCTTTCGCAAAGATCGTGTCGGCATCGAGCGCGATGATGATCTCGCCGGCCGCATGCGCGATCCCGCGATTAAGCGCCGACGCCTTGCCGCCGTTCTCCTGCTTCAGCAGATGCACGCGCGGATCGTTGCCGAAGTGCCGCTCGACTTCCGCGACGGTGCCGTCTTTCGAGCCGTCATCGATGATCGTGACGTCGAGCGTTCCCGCGTATTCGTTCGCGAGCACACCGGCGATCGTTCGGACGATCACCTTCTCTTCATTGAACGCCGCGATGACGACGCTGACCGACGGCGCGAACGAATCATCGAACGTTTGCTTACGCTCTTTCAGCCGCGCGAACACCGCGAGGATCGACACGAACGCGACGCGGACCGTGCCCAGCACGATCGCGAGCACGAACGCGGTGCCGAGGAAGAGCTCGATGAGATAGATGCCTTCGAACACAACGCGGTCATTTGCGAGCATCAGTGTGTCGGATGAAGTGACCGGCGGATTCACATCGTCGCGCGTCACGTCGATCAATTCCGAGACCGTGACGAAGCGATAGCCGCGCTTCCTCAGCTCCGAGATCAGCATCGGAATCAGCTTCACCGTTTCCGTGCGATCGCCGCCGCCGTCGTGCAGCAGGATGCTGCTTCCTTTCTCGGTGCCGAGCTGCCGCATCACGCTGTCGAGCATGTCCTGCGCGGTGCGCCCTTTGATGTCCCAGTCCTGCGGGTCGAGGAACTCGCCGACGGTGATGTAGTTCGCCGCCGACGCGATCACGATCGGCTTCACTTCTTCGCGGCTCGTCGGCTCCGCGTCCGCGTTATACGGCGGCCGGAAAAGCAGCGTCGAGCGGTGGATGCGGCTCTGGAAAACGCGCTGTGTCGCGTTCAGCTCCAGCGCCGCGCGGTCCTCAGAGATCGTGCCGAAGTTCGGATGCGTGAAGCTGTGATTGCCGATCTCGTGTCCCTCGGCCCAGATCCGCCGCAGCAATGCGGGATGCCGTTCCGCGTTTTCGCCGATGAGAAAGAACGTCGCCTTCACGTTCGCCTTCTTCAGCTCATCGAGAATCTGCGCGGTGTACGGCGAGGCCGGACCGTCATCGATCGTCAGCGCGATCGTGTTCGGTTTGTAGCCGGTTCGTGCGATGACGAACGAGGCAGGGAACGCGTGGTAGACCTCGTCGAGCACCAGGCCGGTGGCGGGATCGATCTCCAGCGTGCGTGACCCGTCGCGTGGATTTGCTTCGACGTGGAGGATCTCGCCTTCGCCGACGAACTCGACGTCGTACGGAAACCTCACCTTGTTCAAAGCCTTGATGTCGGGCGAACGATTGAGCGTGTCGCGGCCGAGGAAGGTCCAGATGGAAGGATCGGTGGAGCCGAGGACCCAGATGGCGACGCCATGCACGCCGTAGTTCTGCGCGATCATCCACTGGTTCGCGGCGGTGACGGCGTCGAGCATCCAGATCTCGTGCTCTTTCGCTTCGTCGTCGACGTACCAGATGGTTGGATTGAGCGCGGTCGGATCGAAGTCGACGATCGTCTCCGGCTTCTCGCCGACGCGGAAATCCTGTCCGCGCAACAGCGCCTGCTGATACGTGATCGGATCGGCCCACTCCTGGCCTTCCGTCCAGTCATATGCGTAGTTTGCGAGACCGACGACGAGCTTTTCGCGCGGAATCGTTTTCACCGCGCGCTGAATCACGTCGCGATACCAGGGAATCGACGCGATCGGTCCCGGCTTCCCGGTCGAGCCGTGCTCGTCGTACGCCATGACTACGACGAAGTCGCAGAGATCGGCGGCCGCTTTCCAGTTCTCCGGACGATGTGCTTCGAGATCGACGCTGATCTGCAGGTTCGCGGGCGCGAATGATGATTTGAGTCTCTGCAGAAACGGGATGAGCAGCGCGTAATCGGCGTCAGGGAGATTCTCGAAGTCGATGTTGATTCCCTGATAGTGGTTGGCGAGCACCCAGCGCCGCAGCTCGGTGATGAGTCGCAGCTGGACGGTCTGATCGTTCAGGAACCTGTGCACGCGCTGCGGTTCGAACTCGCCCTGCTGCGCGTTGCTGAAGACCGGCACGATGCTGAGGTTGTACGTCTGCGCGATCCGCAGCACGTCGAGGTTGTGCGGCGTCAGTTTCGGATCCCAGTCGTGCAGATCGAGACCGGCTGCATCTTCCTGCAGGTGTACCCACGCGGGAAGGACATGCGTCATGCGCGACGCATTCGCCTCCAGCGCGTGCAGACCGGTTTCCTGCCACGGCGCATAAAACGCCGCGACGATGTTTCCGCCTTTGACCGGCGGCAGCGGCGGACGCGCTTTCGTACGCGTCCGATCGTGCATGATTTGCGCGAGCAGCTTTTCGCGCGCGCGGCGAGCGAGATATTGCTGCCTGCGAGTCTCGTGTCGCGGGAAATGCGCGGACGGACGCAGCGTCCGTTTCAGTGCGGTGGTGATGCCCGGCATGCCGGGAAGCATCGGCGTGACGATGAAGAGACTGACGGCCCAGAAGCCGATCAGGAGCGCGGCGATCAGCGCGGCCAGCGCCGCGATTCCTTTGATCCACCACCAGCGGCGTCTCGAAGGATCGAAGAAGACTGCGCGGTCGGTCACCGGCGGATGATAAGTCCGCCGCCGGTCGGTCATACAATCATCACTCCCCATGACAACTCCGCGGCCCAATACAGAGGAGACGGCGCGAATCGAAAGTGCAGAGCACTACACGCCGCGCTACGACACGCCGGAGCCGCAGTTCGCGCCGGGCTCGATGATCGCCGGTCGTTACCGGATCGCCGGCATCCTCGGCAAAGGCGGAATGGGCGAGGTCTATCGCGCCGATGACGTCAAGCTCGGTCAGACCGTCGCGCTGAAATTTCTTCCGGCGCGACTGGCGCGCGATCCGATTCTGCTCGCGCGTCTGCACGACGAAGTGCGCCACGGACGGCAGGTCTCGCATCCGAACGTCTGCCGTACCTACGACATCGGCGAAGCGGATGGCGCGCACTTCGTGGCGATGGAGTACGTCGACGGCGAAGACCTCGCGCGCCTGCTGCGCCGCATCGGACGGCTCGCGCACGACAAAGCGACCGACATCGCGCGCGGCATCGCGGCCGGACTGATGGCCGCGCACGCGAAGGGAATCCTGCATCGCGATCTGAAACCCGCGAACGTGATGATCGACTCGCACGGCGACGCGCGCATCACCGATTTCGGCCTCGCGCTTTCCGCGACCGACGATCAGGAAGACCAGCTCGCCGGAACTCCGGCGTACATGGCGCCGGAACTTCTGGAGGGCCAGGCGGCCAGCGTGCAAAGCGATCTTTACGCGCTCGGCCTCGTGATGTACGAGCTCTTCACCGGCCATCGCGCGCATGCGGCGAAGACGCTGCCCGATCGAATGCGCGAGCTGACGAGCGAGATCACGCTGCCGTCGAATCACATTCGCGATATCGATCCGGCGGTCGAACGGGTGATCCTGCGTTGCCTTTCGAGCGACTCCTCGCAGCGGCCGCGTTCCGCGCGCGCCGTGATCGAAGCGCTGCCGGGGGGCGATCCGCTCGCGGCCGCGATGGCAGCGGGCGAAACGCCGTCGCCGCGAATCGTCGCCGCCGGGGGAACGGAAGGAAGCCTCTCGCGACGCGTGGCGTGGTCGCTGCTGGTCGTCACGTTGATCCAGACGGCCGCCGCGGTGTTCCTGATGAGGTCGCAATCGATCTCGCACCTCAGACCATTCGAGCACTCGCCGGAGGTGTTGTTCGATCGCGTGCAAACGATCGCCGGCGAGCTCGGCGTACGTCTCAACGGAAAGCCGATTCACGGTGCCTACGAACGTCCCAACTTTCGCAGATGGCTGCAGAAACGCGAGGGCTTTCGCGCCGAGGAAGCGATGAGGAACGGACCGGGGCCGCTCCTGTTTCGCGCAGAGTACGGCGTCTCCGAAGCGGAATCGAGACTCGAATCGCTCATGGCGTCGGCACCGGGCCGGACCTCCATCGACATCGATGAAGACGGACGACTTTCGTTTCTCCTGGCCGCTCCGGCGAAGGGCGACCTTCCTTCTCGCCCGGCGGACTGGAAACCGCTGCTCAACGTTGCAGGGCTGTCGGACGCGCGGCTGGTCGCCATTCCACCGGCGCACGCGCCACCGGCACCGTTCGACGCGCGCGCCTCGTGGAGCGGCTTCTACGCGAACAGCCGGACGCCGATTCGCGTCGAAGCAGCGGCGTGGCGCGGCGTGCCGGTGTTCTTTCGCGTGACCGGCGACTGGGATCGCGGCGACGTTGTCGACATCCCGGCGCCTGCCGCGTTCGCATACACAGTCTGCGCGTTTCTGATGGTCATCATCAGCGCGCTCGCCTGGCGGAACTTCCGCCGGCGACGCGGAGATCGCACCGGTGCGCTGCGCATCGCCTCGGCGATTTTCCTGATGCGAAGTGCCGCCTCGCTCATCGGAGCGACCTGGTCAGCCGATCCGCTATCCGCCGTCAGCGAGGCATTTCAATTTCTCAGCGTCAGCCTCGGACACGCGGCGCTGGTCTTTGTCGGCTATCTCGCCATTGAACCGTATCTGCGCCGCCGCTGGCCCGATCGTCTGATCGCCTGGTCGCGGCTCCTCGGCGGACGGATACAGGATCCGATGGTCGGCCGTGACGTACTGATCGGTCTCGTCGGCGGCGCCGCGTTCACGCTCATCCCGGCGCTGACTCCTTCTATCCAGCGGCTCCGCGGAGTTTTCCTGCTGCCGGACATCAAGTTCGCCGATGCGCTGGTCGGTCCGTCGAGGACGATCAGGCTCGTGCTCTCGAACGTAATCGTTTCCACGAGCATCGCCTTTCTGGCGATGACCGTACTCGTCATTGCGACGATCGCGCTGCGAAAGCGGCTGCTGGCCGGTGCGGCGTTGTTCGTCATCATCGCTTCCATCTTCCTGCTCGCGCAGTCGATCCCGCTGCTGATCGCCCTCCCTTCAGCAGCGATCCTGACGTACATCCCCTACCGGTTCGGACTGCTCAGCACGCTCGTGCTCTTCGCCGCACACATGAACGTTTTTCTTTTTCCGACCATTGATACGCCGTGGGCGACTGCTCTCGCCGTCATTCCGTACGCGACGCTTGCGGCCATTGCCATATGGGCGTTCCGCACCTCGCTTGGCGGTCAGAGCGCGTTCGGCGAATCGCTCGAAGACGTCTGATCCGCAACATCGCGGCGCTCCATCCGTAGAACGATCGAGCTATGAACGTCATTGAAGTCTCAGGACTGAAGAAACAGTACCGTTCGACGCTGCGCGGCGCGCGCATCACCGCGCTCGACGGCGTCGATTTCACCGTCCGCCCCGGCGAGCTCTTCGGCCTGCTCGGTCCGAACGGCGCCGGCAAAACGACCACCGTGAAAATCCTGCTCGGACTGACGCGCGCCACGTCGGGCAACGCGAAGGTTTGCGGTCTCGACGTGAGCGATCCGGAAAGCCGCCGCCGCGTCGGTTACCTGCCGGAAGGTCACAAGATCCCCGGCTATCTGACGCCGCGTCAGACGCTTTCGATCTTCGGCCGGATGTCGGGGATGGACAACGCCACGATCGCGCGCCGCACCGGCGAGCTGCTCGAGATTCTGCATCTCTCGAAATGGCTCGACGTCCGCGTGAAGAAGTTCTCGAAAGGAATGACGCAGCGCATCGGTCTCGCCTGTGCGCTCATCCATTCGCCGGATGTCTTATTGCTCGACGAACCGACTGACGGTGTCGATCCGGTCGGACGCCGCGAGATTCGCGACATCCTCCGCGACGTCGCCCGCGAGCACGGAACCGCCGTGCTGCTCAACTCGCATCTGCTGTCCGAGATCGAGCTGACGTGCGATCGCGTCGCGGTGCTGCGCACCGGCAAAGTCGCGGCCGAAGGAACGATCGACGAGCTCACACGCCGCTCGCCGAAATACAAGCTGATCGCAACGCCGGTCGATGATGCCCTGCTGACGATTTTCCGCGACACCGGCGCGACGGCCGATCGCGTGAACGGACACGTCGAGCTCGGCGTCACTGACCTCGATCACCTCAACGCGATCGTCGACAAAGTGCGCGCACGCGGCGCCGTCATCTCCGAGCTTTCTCCGATGCGGTCGACTCTCGAAGACGTTTTCGTCGATCTGGTCAAAGCGGCCGACGTCACCGTCGGCGCGACGATGGAGGCGAAATGAAAACGCTCTACGCAAACATCGAAGACGTGATGCGCGAAGCGGCCGCGCGCTGGACGCTGCTCGCTTACTTCACGCTCTCGAGCGTCTTTCTCGTCATCTTCGCGGCAGCGATCAATCTCGACATCGTCAACGGCTCGCTCGCCGGCGCGCAGCTCTTCGGCAAAGACATGTCGGTGCATGACGGTCTGCCGATCGACAAGCTCGTGCTCGGATTCGAATCCGGTTTCTCCGGTTTTCTCTACGTGCTCTGCACGTTCCTCGCGATCTTCGCGACCGCGCATCTCGTGCCGCGCATGCAGGAAAAGGGAACCGTCGATCTCTATCTTTCGCGTCCCGTCTCGCGCGTGAAACTGCTGCTGTCGCGCTACGTCGCCGGTTTGATTCTCGCCGGCACGAACGTCTTCTATCTCATCACGTCGATCTGGCTGATCGTGATGTGGAAGACGCACGTTTTCCATCCGCGCTTTTTTCTCGGCGGGCTGCTGATCATGTTCGTGATCGCCGTGCTGCTCGCCTTCGCTTTTCTGATCGGCGTCGTCACGTCGTCGACCGCGGTCTCGATCATGGGGAGCTACGGTCTCTTCTTCTTCGGGATCATGCTCGCCGGGCATGATCGCTTCGCCGCCGCCGTTTCGAAGGAATGGCAGGCAACGCTGATTCAGGCGATGTACTGGGTCGTGCCGAAGACGCTGGAGATGGCGAAAGCCGTCGTCGCATTTGTCTCCGGCGCCTCCGCTCCCGAACAGATTCAGTCATCACTCGCACTCGGACCGTTTCTTTCCACCGCCGCATTCGGCATCGGCTGTCTCGTCCTCGCCTCATGGTTGTTCCAACGAAAGGAGTTCTAGTCATGAAAAGGATTCTCACCACCGCAGCACTGGTCGCACTTGGCGCAGTCTCAGCGTTCGCGAAAAACGACGCACTCTCACTGATTCCGAATGACGCGGTCACCGTCGGCGTCGTCCGCATTGGCGAGCTTCGTACGAGCCCGCTCTCGCTGATCCTCTTCCAGCACACCGACAAGATGAGCAGCAACGGCGAGGGCGATCGGTTCCTCACCGACGCCGGTCTCGATGTGAAGAAAGACATCGACGTGCTCGTCGTCAGCACCGCGCCGGTCACGACGCTCGGCAGCGACGCGAAAGTGCTCGTCGCCGCTGACGGCCGTTTCAACGTCGAGCGCCTGACGAATGCGCTCGTGGCGCGCGGCGCCGTGAAGAAGACGACCGCCAACGGCGCGTACTTCCTCATGCCGGAGTCGAAGGAGCACGATCGCGGACATGGCAACGGAGCGGTCGCGTTCCCCGATTCGCATCTCGCGCTGCTCGGCAGCGAGTCAGCGGTGACGGAAGCGCTCGCAGATCGCGCCGCCGGCGGAACGACGTTCGGTACGGCGTCGGGACTCGGCCGCGAAATGTCGCGCATCGACACGAAAGCAACCGCGTGGGCTCTCGTCGACGTCGTTCGCGCGAAGCGTCTCGGCTCCGCCGCAACGCACAGCAATCACGACAACTTCAACGCCGCGCTGAAGAATGTTTCGACGATCGCGGTGTGGGCAACCGACACCGGCGACTCGCTGAAGATCGGCGCGTTCGGTCTTTCGCACGATGCCGAAACGCTGCAGCTCGTCGAAGACACCGTTCGCGGCGCACTCTCGATGCTGCGCCTCGCCGCGCAGGAAAAATCGCCCGACATGGTCTCGCTGCTGCGCCGCTTCAACGTGTCGCGCAACGAAGAGTCGGTGACGGTGAGCGGAACGGTTCCGGCCGATTCGCTGAAGACGTTCGCCGCGAAACAGATGAAGTAGCTGGCTGCTTCAAGTGTGGGGGCGGGCGCTTCGCCCGCCCTCTACACGAACCGCCGCAAATGCTCCCGCCACCACGGCCAGTCATGGCCAAACTGTCCCGGCCAGATCTCCAGATGGTTCGGGATTCCCTTCGCCCACAAGAGGCTCGAGAAATCGCGATTCTGCTGCACGAGTGAATCGTTCTCGCCAGTGGCAATCACCCAGTTCACGCGCGCCAGTTTCCCCGCCCATTCCGCATCCATGTTCGGGATGTTCGACACGGGACAGTTGAAGTAGCAGTTGTCGTCCCAGTAGCCGTCGAGGAATGAGTGGATGTCGTACACGCCGGAGAAACAGATGGCGCGGCTGACGACGTCGGGATATCGCGTGGCGAAGTTCGACGCGTGATACGCGCCGAAGCTCGCGCCGTAGACGACGAGATCGCCGCGTTGCGCGCGATTGAAGATGTACGGCACGAGCTCGTGCCGCAGGTACTGGTCGTACTGAGCGTGACGCGCGGCGCGAACCGCCGGATGCACGTTCTTGTTGTACCAGCTCTCATTGTTCACCGCGTCGACCGAGATCAGCTGAATCTCGCCGTTGTTCACCTTGTCTTCGAGGGAGCCGGTGAGATGGAAATCTTCGTTCTCTTTGTAGCTGCCGCTCGAAGTCGGGAACAGCAGCACGGGCCGGCCGAACTTGCCGAACCAGAGGAACTCCATCTCACGGCCGAGCGAGGGACTCCACCACTTCACGTATTCGCGATACATATCGAGGGCGGCGATTGTATTAGGATCGCCAACTTATGAGCAAAAAACGCATCGGAATCCTCTTCGGCCAGGAAGACACGTTCCCATGGGCGCTGATCGACGCGATCAATGCGCGCGGCGGCGACGAGATCGACGCCGGCCCGGTCGAGATCTCGTATCTGAAAGACGATGGCGTCTTTCCGTACTCGCTGATCCTCGATCGAATCTCGCACGAAGTGCTGTTCTATCGCACGTATCTGAAGTGCGCGGCGGCGTCCGGCGTGAAGATCGTCAACAATCCGATCTGGTGGTCGGCCGACGACAAGTTCTTCGACAACCTCGTCGCGAAAGCAGCGAACGTCGCGGTGCCGCGCACCGTGCTGCTGCCGCACAAAGAATATCCGCCGAACACCAACGACAAATCGTTCCGCAATATGCGCTTCGTGAATTGGGACGAGGTCTTCACATACCTCGGCTTCCCGATCTTCATGAAGCCGGCGTATGGCGGCGGCTGGAAAGACGTATACAAGTGCGACAACACCGCCGAGTTCTTCGCCGCGTACGACCAGACGCGCGACCTGACGATGATGGCGCAGGAAGCGATCGAGTTCACCGCGTACTACCGCTGCTACGTGCTCGGCCGCAATCGCGTCCGCATCATGATGTACGACCCGAAGCAGCCGCATCATCTGCGCTACGTCGCGAACTACCACACGCCGCCGGAACTCGAAGCGCGCATCAAACGCGACGCCATCGCGCTTTGCGAAGGACTCGGCTACGACATGAACACGGTTGAGTTCGCGCTGCGCGACGGCATCCCGTACGCGATCGACTTCATGAACTGCGCGCCGGACGCCGATCGCGCATCGGTCGGTGACGAGAACTTCGAGTGGATGGTCTCGAACATGGCCGAGGTGCTGATCGACATCGTCAGGTCGGGACGGAAGCTGGAGCTGACCGGCAACTGGCCGACAGTCATGAAGACGGAGAAACCGATCGACGAGCCAATCACGGCATAATGACGGACATGGCCGACCCAACCTTCACCCTCGGGATCGAAGAAGAGTTTCAGGTCGTCGATCCACAGACCAGAGAGCTCAAATCTCACATCCAGGAGATGTTCGCCGAGGGTGAGAAGCGGCTGAAGGACGAGATCAAACGGGAGATGCACGATCCCGTGATCGAAGTCGGAACACCGATCTGCCGCGACGTCGCGCACGCACGCCGCGAAGTGACGCGGCTGCGCGGCGAGATCATCCGCCTCGCGCGCGAAAACGGTCTGCGCATCGCCGCCGCCGGAACGCATCCGATCTCGCACTGGAAGGAAGTGTCGATCACCGACGCTCCGCGCTACGACCAGATCGTTTACGACCTGCAGATGGTCGCGCGCGCCAATCTCATCTTCGGGTTACACGTTCACGTCGCCATCGAAGATCTCGAAACGCGCGTGCAGATCATGAATGCGGCGCGCTACTTCCTGCCGCACATCTTCGCGCTATCGGTGAACTCGCCGTTCTGGTGCGGCTCGAACACCGGCTGGAAAAGCTATCGCGCGAAAGTGTTCGAGCGTTTCCCGCGCACCGGTCTGCCTGATTACTTTCGCACGAAGTCGGAGTTCGAGCAGTACGTCAGCACGCTCATCGCCACGAACTCGATCGACAACGCCAAGAAGATCTGGTGGGACGTGCGGCCGCATCCGTTCTTCCCGACGCTCGAGTACCGCATCTGCGACGTGCCGCTGCGCGTCGACGAAACGATCTGCTTCGCCGCGCTTTTCCAGGCGATCACCGTCAAGCTCTACCGGCTCTACAAGCAGAACCTCAGCTGGCGTCTGTATCGCCGTTCGCTGCTGCACGAAAACAAAGCGCGCGCGGCTCGGTTCGGCACGGAAGGCAAGCTGATCGATTTCGGGAAGAGTGAGGAAGTGCCGTTCGCGGTGCTGCTCGAAGAGTTGCTCGAGTTCATCGATGACGTCGTCGACGATCTCGGCTCGCGCAAGGAAGTCGAATACGCGCGGCAGCTCGTTCCAAAGAACACAGGCGCGGACCGCCAGCTGCGCGTTTTCGAGGAGACGAAGGACCTGCGCGCCGTCGTCGACTACATCATCAACGAAACGGAGCACGGCATCCCGCTTGCGTAATTCGCCCGAAATGAACAGCCTCGACATTCACAAGCCGTCCGAATTTTTCGAGTACGTGAGGCTCGACGATTCGGTTCCGGAACGCCGCGACGACCGCATCGACGTCGCGCTGCTCGACCTCAACCATTCGTGGCCGAACGTCGGTCACGATTCGCTGATCCACGCGATCGCGGAAGGCGCCGAGTCGCATCGGGAAGAGCTCGCCGGCGCCGGCGTGAAAGTGCGCGTGCTTTCGTACGACGTGCGCCGCCGCCTGCTGGTGCCGGAGTCGCCGAACGGACGCTTCCGGCTGTATGTCGGCACCGGCGGTCCCGGCCACCTCGATCCGCGGCTCAACGACGGCGTGTCGGAGTTCAGCCAGGGAATCAGCGAAGATCCGTCGTGGGAAGCGCCGCTGTTCCGGCTCTTCGACGCCATTCACAAACACAAAGAAGCAGCGCTGCTGGCGATCTGTCATTCGTTCGGATTGGTTTGTCGCTGGAGCGGCGTGGCGCGTCCCGAACTGCGCGCGGAGAAAAGCTCCGGCATGCCGCTCAACCGGCTGACCGACGATGCGCTCGCGCACCCATTCTTCCGCGAGTTTGCGAAGGAGCTTGGCGATCACCGGCACTTCCGTGTCGTCGACAATCGGCTCTTCGATCTCGTCGTCGACAAGCTCGGCAGCGCGACGCCGATCGCGACCGAACACGAGGACAGCAGCGCGCTGACGATGATCGAGCTGGCGCGACACGCCGACGGCACACCGCGCATGCTCGGCGTCAATCACCATCCGGAGATCGTCGACCGCGAGCACATCCTGGCCGTCCTCGCCGAGAAGCGCGCGCACGGCGACGTCTCCGAGAAGTGGTACCGCGAGCGCGCCGAAACGATGTCCGAACTTTTCCACGGCGAGCGCGAACGACAGAGCCGTGTGACGTCGCGGTACACGCTGCTCGAACCGCTGCGCCGGCAGATCGGGCGGCTGGTGATGGAGCGTTGTTCCGTCACGTCGTGAAGCGCGCGCTGCTCCTGCTGCTGTTCGTCGGTTGCGCAACGTCGCGTCCTGCTGATGTTCGCGTGGCAATGAACGGCTTCATGAGCGCGCTCAATGCCGTCAATCTCGAAGCGATGTCGGCGTACTTCGCGGATGACATCACGGCGTTCGTTCCTTCCGCGCGCGCCGATCGCGTCGATGGAAAAGCAGCCGTCGTCGAGATCTTTCGGAACTT
>JAOBAU010000249.1 GCA_025463165.1 Acidobacteriota bacterium
CCTATCCCGCCGCGACGCAGATCGGACTGCGCGTGATGCGCGACGGCGGCAACGCCATCGACGCGGCCGTCGCGGTGTCGTTCGCGCTGTCCGTGCTGCAGCCGAAAACGACTGGCCTCGGCGGCGGCGGATTCCTCACGTACTTTGACGCCGAAACCGGCGGCGTCTGGACACTCGATTTTCGCGAGGCCGCGCCGGCCGCCGCGAAACGTCCCGCCAGCGGTCCGTTTACTGGTGCGCAGGCGGCCGCAGTGCCGGGATTCGTGGCCGGACTCGACGCCATGCGCGAGCGATTCGGATCGCGTCCGTGGCGCGAATTGCTCGCGCCCGCGCAGCGCCTCGCCAAAGACGACCTGGCGAAAACGCTGCAACGCCTCGGCGAGCAGGGCGCGCACGATTTCTACGACGGCGAGATCGCGAACAAACTCGTGGAAGCCGTTTACTTCTCCTTCCGCGATCTGCGCGACTACAAGGCGATCTGGCGCGCGCCGGTGCGCATCACGTTTCGCGGCGCGGACATTTACACGGTCGGTCCGCCGGCCGCCGGCGGTCTCGTGATCGGCGAGATTCTCAAAATCGTCAGCGGGCTCGATCTGTCGCGACCGAATTCCGTTCATCTGCTCGCCGAAGCCGAACGCCGCGCCGCCATCGATCGCGACAAGTTCCTCGGCGATCCCGCCGCCGGCCGGGTGCCGCTGCACGATCTCCTCTCAGACGAACGAGCCGCCCTCTGGCGCGCCTCGATCGATCCGAATCGGGTCACGCCGACCATCACGCTCGCAGAGCCGAGCGCCGCCGCGACGGCGCCATCGCACACGACGCACGTCACCATCGTCGACGCGCACGGAAACGTCGTCTCGCTGACGACGTCTGCCGGCGACGAAGCAGGCGCCGGCTTCAACGTCCCAGGTCTCGGCTTCGCACTGAACGATTCGATGAACGATTTCAGCGCCACGCCCGCCGCCCCGAACGCAGTCGCTGCGGGCAACCGTCCGGCCTCGCCGCTCTCGCCGGTAATCGTTCTGCGCGGCGGCAAACCGCTGCTCGCGATCGGCACTACGGGCGGCGTCACGATTCCGACCACGATCGCGCAGATCCTGATCGACGTCCTTCTGTTCAATCGCACGCCGGCGAGCGCGATCGCCGCGCCCCGCTTCTCGCAGCAGGCGGTCCCCGAGGAGATCGCCTACGAGCAGGGACGCGCGCCGCAGAGCATCATCGACGGACTACTGGCGATCGGCCACGGCGTCCGCGCCCGCGACACCATCGGCGATGTGCAGGCCGTCTGGATCGGCGCAGGCAAGCTGCTGGCGATTTCGGATGCGCGCCATGGGGGAGCGGCGGGAGGATTCTGAGAGAACGGGTTCACGCGGGGCACCCGGAGGAGCGGAGAAAGGCTTCTCTCCGCCTCTCCGCGATCTCCGCGTGAACCGTTCTCTGTTGATTAGCGCACCATCCGCCGCACCCCATCCGCCGTCGCGATCAACGCCTCGGACGCTTCGGTCGGAAAGAACCCCGTCTCGACGACGCCGGCGAGTTCGCGAAGGTCGGCTACCAGGGAGGCAATATCCGGAGTATCGGGTACGCGAACATCTAGAATCCGATGCCCCTCATCCGTAATCCGCGGTTCGCCATCGCGAAGCCGCAGCACCGGATTCAATCCCATCGACGTAAACCGCGCGTGGAGAACATCGAGCGCGAACGGCGTCACTTCCACCGGCAGCACTCCAACTCCGAGGCGTGCGACGACTTTCGATTCATCGGCGATGACGATGAATCGTTTTGCCTGCTGCTCCACAATCTTCTCGCGCAGCAGCGCGCCGCCGCGGCCTTTGATGAGGCGGAGTTGTGCGTCGATTTCGTCCGCGCCATCGATAGCCAGATCGAGCGGCGCGATCTGCGCCAGCGCAAACAGCGGGATGTTCAGCGATCGCGCCTGCTCCTCGGTCTGATTCGACGTGCACGTGCAGCGGATGTCGCGCAGATCTCCGCGTTTGAGCGCGTCGCCGAGCAGCGTCACGAATTCTTTCGCCGTGCTGCCGGTGCCGAGGCCGAGCGACATGCCGCTGCGGACGGAGCGGAGCGCCTCGCGCGCGGCTTCGATCTTCTGTTCCTGCGGCGACTTAGCGGACATCGCGGCGAGTTTATCTGTTATCCTTTTTCGTCGACTGACAGTTTTGAGGGAGGGCGTGATGGGGGATATCAAGCTGTTTCAGGTCTGCTATGAAGGCGAGCTGACGCTGGCCGTTTCGGACGCGATGCGGCGGCTCGGCGCCGAACCCAATTTCGATCAGAGCTGGAGCGTCTGGCTGCCCGAAGGCGGCCACGCCGAGCTCCTGGTGCGCTACATGCGGATCGAAGTCGGCGACGAAGCGCGCGTCCTCATCGGCTGCTCGCAGTTCACCAGCACGCGCGACTTCCTCCTCATCCGCCACAGCCTCACTCCCGGCGCGGATTACAGCGAGTTGCACGATGCGATTGCCCGACTCGGCGTCGTCGTCGATCTGCCGTTCGAGTCGACGTTCGTCGTGCAGTCCGACGACCGCACCGACGTCAACACGCTTGGCATGGCCCTCGGCGAGCTCTGTCCCGACGACGCCCTCTTCGTTACCGGCATCAGCCACGACTGGGCGTACTGCGACGGATCGACGAGCAAGATGTACGTCGCCGAGCAGGAACCGAAGAGCATTCAGTTCAGGACGTTTTAGGCGCGGCACGGCAGTTCAGTGTTTAGCGCCGTGCAGGTGTGTGAAAGGCAAATGTTGAATGTTGAATGTTCAATGTTGAATGTTGAATGCAACCAAGCTCGCGCCACTCGGCCGCGTTTCCATTCAACACTTAACATT
>JAOBAU010000262.1 GCA_025463165.1 Acidobacteriota bacterium
AATGAAGTCAACTTCGGGGGTCTGACCCCCAACTTTGACTTTACGCCGCCGACAGAAAATTCACGACGGTCGACGCCAGCCACGCGCCGTACGTCCGCACGTCGAAGACCAGCGATGACGACATGAAACAGGAGTGCGTGCAGTGGCACTCCTTCGCGCGGATCGACTTCCGCTGCGCGTCGGCGTTCTCGCTCGCCCACAGTTTGCCGAAGTCGTAGTTCGTGTCGCGCACGTTGCCGACGGCATCGCGCAACTCGCACATCCGCACCTCGCCGCGCGCGTCGAGCACACCCGACACGAGTCCGGCGTGACACGGACGAACCTGCGTCTCCTGCTCGAGCACCGCCAGTTCCATCCGCCGCGAATAGATCTTCACGAACTTCAGGAACGAGTCGTAGTTGCGATACGAGTTCCAGTACTCCTCGAGCTTCGGCAACAGCTCGCGATAGCGCTCGGTCGTGATCGGCTGGATGTTCTTGTCGGGCTGATCGCCGCGCAGCATCTCGAACGAATGAAACGAGATCCCGGCAAAGTCGCGCTTCACCGCGCCAAAGATCTCATCGAGATCCTCGGCGTTGTACGTGCACAAACACGTATGCACGTTGACCGTCAGATTGCCGTACTTCTCGCGCAGCGGCGCGAGCTTCGCGTACGTCTTCTTCGCCTTCTCGTAATTGCCGGGAACGCCACGGATCCAGTCGTGCTTTTCGCCGACGTGATCGATCGAGAGGTTGACGACGATCTGCGTCGTCGGGCAGCGCTCGAGCGTCGCTTCGACCTGACGTCCGATCAGGTCCGACGTGATCGCGCCGGTCGGGATCGTGATCTGCTTCACGTGATTGTTCTTCGACAGGTACTCGCAGACGTCCGGCAGATCGCGGCGGAGGAACGGCTCGCCACCGCTCATCACGACGAACAGCAGATCGCCCATCGACGCGAATGTCTTCTGCAATTCCTCGAGCGACAGCTCGTGCTCTTTGTTCTTGCGGAGCTGCTCCCAGTTGAAGCAGGTACGGCAGAACGAATTGCAGTCGTAGGTCAGCCCGAGAATCATGTACACGGGCTGCATCCCTCGTTTGTCGACGAGGTAGCGCAGGTACCCGAGCTTGTCCGTGAACTTCATCCGTTCCGCCTCAACCGGACGCGACGCCTCGCTAATCCACCAGCTTCGCGGTCAGCGTGATCTTCTCGACGGCAGCCAGCGCTTTCGAGATCGGGCAGTTCTCTTTCGCGCTCTTCGCAGCTTCCTGAAACGCGGCGTCGTCGATTCCGGGAACGACCGCTTCACATTCGAGCGCGATACTGGTGATCGCGAATGCCTCGCCGACCTTGCCGAGCTGCACGGTCGCGTTCGTATGGACGCGCGTCGGATTGTGACCGCCGCGGCCGAGGGTTGCGGAGAGCGCCATCGAGAAACAGGCCGCGTGCGCGGCGGCGATCAGCTCCTCAGGATTCGTTCCGGGCGCTTCCTCGAAACGGGTCGCGAACGAATACTTCCCTTCGAACGCGCCGCTGCCGAGCTTCACCGTTCCTTCGCCTTCGCGAACGCTTCCCGTCCATTCCGCTTCTGCTTTCCGCAATGCCATGTCGTGAATCTCCTTCGCTCCTGATCATACCTTCGCCGCGCGCAGCGATCCGCGAACGGTTCCCCAGACGATCCCGGCAAAGTACGTCGCGTGATGCAGCGCGAACGCGAACGGAATCAGCGGCCAGATGGCGATCGGCAATCGCGTCGCGCGCGCGCCGAGGATGAAGGTGGCGATCAGATAGAGCGGAAAGGAGACCGGAAACGTGACCAGTCCGACGACGGCCGCGATCAGAAACGCCTGGATTTTCGCGTTCCGGCGATACGCCTTCGCGCCGCCCCTCAGCATTTCGCCGGTCTTCACCCTGTAGCGCCAGCGCTGGCGGAGATACGGTCCGGGGAATGCGCGCCGCCGGTGAAACACACGGACGGCATCGTGATAGACGACCGTTCCGCGTGCCAGCAGTTGATCGAGCAGCGCCGTGTCTTCGCCGATGTAGCCGATCGACTCGTCGAACTCCGTGAACGCGCTCCGCCGCACAAACAGATTAACGAGCGCGACATCAGCCGGCTGCGTGATCGCGAATGTCCCGCGGCGGTTCTCGTGTGCGGCGATTCCGCTGCCGATGTACGGCGTTGCGAGGAGCGTGTCAGAGATGAGCTCGCTGATCGTCGAGTCGTCCGGCGCGGGATCGGGACCACCGAGCGCGAGCACGTCGGGATGCTCATCGAGATACTGAACGGCAGCCGCGAGCCAGCCCGGCGCGGCGAAGGCGTCGTCGTCGATGAAGCCGAGGATCGAGCCGGTGGCGGCGGAAACTCCTCGATTTCTACGAGTTGCGGGATTACGATTCGGGACGACTACGTTTCGTACGCGGGCCTCGGCGGGCATTTTCAGCGCCACGCCCGACACCACTATCAGCTCGAACGGGAACGGCGCCTCCTGTCGCAACACCGACGCGATCGCCCGCTCCGCATCGCCGCCGACCCGTTCGACCGGCATGATCACAGAGACTTTCACCGCATGAAGCTTATCGTTCAAATACCTGCATTCAACGAAGAAACGACCATCGGACAAACACTTCGGGACCTTCCGAAGAAGATCGATGGCATCACCGCGATCGAGACGCTCGTCATTGACGACGGCTCGAGCGACAAGACGATCGACGCCGCGCGCCACGCCGGCGTCACGCACGTCGTCCAGCTCCGCTCGCACCGCGGCCTCGCCGCCGCCTTCTCCGCCGGCATTCACGCCGCGCTCCGCCTCGGCGCCGACATCATCGTCAACACCGACGCCGATAATCAGTACGCCGGCGCCGACGTCGCGAAGCTCGTCGCGCCGATCGTGCGCGGCACGGCTGACGTCGTGATCGGCGATCGTCAGGTGGCGAAATCGCCGTACATGTCGGCGTTCAAGCGCACGCTCCAACGCCTCGGCAGCTGGACGGTCGGCAAAGCGTCAGGCGTCGACGTCGCGGACGTCACCAGCGGCTTCCGTGCGTTCTCGCGCGAGGCAGCGCTGCAGCTGAACGTCTTCAATCCGTTCACCTACACGCTCGAGACGATCATCCAGGCCGGCAACCGCAATCTCGCCGTGCAGACGGTGCCGGTGAAGACGAATGCGCCGACGCGCCCGTCGCGTTTGTATCGCGGCATCGGCTCGTACCTCCGCAAATCGGCGGCGACGATCTTTCGCGTCTCGACGATCTATCGCCCGCTAAAAACGTTCTTCACGATCGGCGCGATCTCGATGCTCGCCGGCGTCGCCATCGGCGGCCGCTTCCTCTGGCTGTTCCTCAACGGCGATCGCGGCGGCCACGTGCAGTCGCTGATTCTTTCGGCGGTCTTTCTGATCATCGGCTTTCAGACGATGCTGATCGGATTGCTGGCCGATCTGATCGCCGTCAATCGCCGCATCGGCGAAGAGACGCTGATCCGTCTGCGCCGGCTCGAACAGCCGGAAGCAGCCGACCGAAAACCGCAGCGTCCCGCGCAGCAGACCGCGCGTCCGGAGCGTCAGCAGGCGCCGCCGCGTCGCGAACGTCCGCAGCGTCCGGTTGCTCCGGCTGCTCCGCCTGCCGCTGCCGCGCAACCGGCCACGCCGGCAACACAGTGGGTGTGGCTGCTCGACGAAGAAAAGATGCAGACGCGCGGCATCACCTCCGAAAAGCCGCAGCCGGAAGAGCTCGACGACGAGGAAGAGATTGAAACGCCGTCGGCGGAAGAAGCGAAGAGCCCGCGTCCGGCCGGCACGCGTCGTCGCCGCCGTCGCGGACGCGGTGGCGTTCGCCAGCACACGGAGCTTCCCGGCAATCGCGGGAAGCACCTCGACAGCGAGTAAGCGGTTAGTGGCCCGCCACTCTTCGGCGTGGCGGCCGATTTCCGCTCGTGATCACGATCGAGCCGCTGCTCTGACACGATCCGGCATTCGTGCTGATGGTCATGCTCCAGTTGTACGTGCCGGTCGCGGCGTAAACGTGCGAGACCACGTCGCTCGTCGAGGGGGCGACCGCGCCGTCGCCAAAGTTCCAGCTCACGTTCGCGCCCGCGCAGATCGGCGCGTTCGTGAGCGCGAAGACGACCGCCGAA
>JAOBAU010000266.1 GCA_025463165.1 Acidobacteriota bacterium
CGAGAGGGCGATCGTCCGGATGAATGAGCGACATCGGTGGCGCCGCGTCGCGCTCGGCCTGGGTCTTCGGCAACAGCTCGCCGAGGGTCCGGTTCCATCGCACGATTTTCCCGGCGCGGCTGCGGACGAAGAAGAGGCCGGGCATGGTGTTGGTGGCGGTGTCGATGAAGTTTTTTTCCGCGAGCAGCTCGGCCTCGATCTGCTTGCGCTGCGTGATGTCGCGCGCGACGACGATCGAGCGCCTGTTGCCGCCGATCGTGCCAATGTGCAGGTTCACTTCAGTCCAGAAGAGATGTCCGTCTTTGTGTTTCGAATGCCACTCGAAGAGCTGTTCCTCGCCGGCCATCGCGCGCGCGATCTTCTCCATCGCCTCGACGCCGGTGTACGGCGGTACACCGGAACTGAGCGTGCCGATGTCGAGCGCTGTCGTCTCTTCCGCCGAGTAGCCGAACATTTTTGAGGTCGTCGCGTTCACGCCGACGACCGCGCCGGTGTCGACATCGCTGATGAGGATCGCATCGTTCACGGAATCGAAGATCGTCCGGAAGCGCTCCTCGCTTTCTCGCAGTTCCGTGTAGCGGACGTCGAGCAGAGAGACCATCGTCTCGATCGATGAGCGAACGCTCTCGAGCTCCGCCGCGAAGCCGAGCCCGGTCGGCACCACGGCGCAACCGGCGCTCTCCTGGCTGACGGCGACCGCAAACCGTTCAATGGCGACGAGCGGCCGAAGCACGGCGCGCCAGAGCACGAGCCAGACGACGAGGATCAGCAGGAGGTCGACGCCGACGATCATCGACATCGTGGACAACATCACGCCCTGCAGCTCGGCATCGACGAATTTCGACGTCGCGAGAATGCGGACGCCGCCGATTCGCTCGCCGGAAAAGCGGATGTTGCGATTGCGAACGAGCATCCAGCGCGTGGGCGGATATGCGTTCGCCGGCACGAGATGCCATTCCCTGTTGCGTGTCATCGCGTGCGTCGTCCCGGCGCCGTTGACGACGACACTTTCGATCTCCGGTACGCCGTCGAGACCTTCGAGGACTTTGCCGATCTGCGCGCGATCGATGTTCCAGATCGGCAGCGCCAGACTGACCGCCAGCTGATCGGCTTCCACGTCGATGCCGCTCAGGAGTTGCGCCATGCGGCGATCGCGCTCTGAACGATAGGTCCACGCGCCGAACGCGACGAGCAAAAGCGTCGTGACGGTGACGAGCACCGTGGCCACGAGCACGGCCACAGTCACGCGCGAAGCCGGCCGTTCGTTTTTCATTTGTAGGTCAGCGGATCGAACCAGAGACGCTTGTCGGCCAGCGGCGTTTCCGGTCCGACGTTTGGATTTACAACGCGAAAAATTCGCCGGCTCTTCAGTCGCAGGCGCTCGATCTTGTGCCGCTGATAGCGGTCGAAGATCCGATCATACGTGCCGTCGGCGATCATCATCCGCATCCCTTCCTCAGCGCGCGCGGCGAGACGCCGTCCTTCCGCGGTTTTCGGGAACCAGAAGTACATCGGCAAGGGGTAGTAGAAGATGATCGAATCTTCGATGCGCAGCGCCGGCAGCGCTTCTTTGCGATTGTCGTATTCGTCGAGCACCTCGGTGGCGGCGCGCAGAAAAACATCGAAGCGTTTCTGCACGAGCATCTCGAACAGCCCTTCGTAGCTCGAGCCGGTCACGACGCGAAAGCCGCTCGCTTTGAGGATGTCGACGTCGATCCAGCCGAGCCCGACGCCGTAGGAGAGCTTGTGGAGATCGTCGAGCGTGCGGAGTGAATCGAAACGCTGCTGTTCGTTTTTGCGAATGAGAAAAACGGAATAGCCGCCGAGGTTCTTGTCGACCGGGATGCGGATCGGGATGAGATTTTTTTCGAAGTCGGGCGTGGTGCTGAGATACATCACGGTCAGCTTGCCGGTGTGATTTTTCAGCTCGAACGCCTGGCGGCGTTCGTTCATTGGCTCGGAGACGACCATCCGATACGGTCCCCACTTCGGCGTGGTGACTTCGAGCGCGGTGCGGAGAATCTCCCAGTGATATTCGTAACGGACGTCGAGGGAGGATTCCGGCGCGTGATGAATGTACGTCATCACCGCGGCGCTTGCGGAGGGAACGGCCAGAATGAACAGCAAAACGAGCGGACCAGCTCGGTGCATGGTGGTATTGGACCACTTTTCCCGAGGGTGCGCTCGTGCGCGAACGCGGAAGGGCGGGCGTGCGGCCCGCCCTTCGCGTGCGATTACTGACGGCGGTTGTTGCGGGTGGTGCCGGTGACGCGAACGTCGCTGGCGATGACGGTGTTACCGCGGCCCATCCGGCCGGATACGCTGATACGGTCGCCGCGGCGATAGCTGCCGACGGTCGTGTCGCGTCCCGACCACGAATTGAAGTCGACGCTGTAGGTGCGGCCGTTGTCGGCCTGCATCACGAGCGTGTGTGCGCGGCGGTCGACCGAGACGACCGTGCCGCTCATCATGTTGTTGTTGTAGCCGTTGTTGTTGCGGCCGTTGTTGTTGTACGTATTGGACGAGAGCAACTCGATCGAGCGTACCTGCGCGTCGCGTCCGTCGCCTTCGCGGCTGTAGACGTTCAGCCGGACGACGTCGCCCGCGTGCAGCGTCGACGCGCCCCAGCGACGTCCCTGCGTGACGCCGGTGATCGTGTTCGGAACGAGCAGATCCATACCGTTCGTCAACCGGACATGATCGCCATTGCGGTCGCGAATGACCTGCGACACAGTTCCTTCAACGACGCGATTGGCAAAGCCGCGATTCGAGTTCTGCTGACGGTAAACATTCTGCGCGGACGCGGTAGAGCCGAGCATCAGTGTGAGAGCTCCTGCGAGCGCGATACTCCGGGGAAGAATGGCTTTCGAAAACATTTGAATCCTCCAGTTGGACAACGGTGAATGTTGTTCGCAAGAGTGAAGCCACGTCGATTCTCTCTGTGCGCGATGCTTCGCGCGGTCGCGCTGACACCGGAAGGGTCCGGATCATCATCTGCAGAGGTCGCGGAGCCGCGTAGAAGTAGAATCGACGATCCTTGCGACCCCATCTCCTCGGTTTCCTCCCTCCGGATCTTGCTTCGCACCTCCGCGCGAACGGCGTTGAAGTGCGTGACGCCGAGGCGCGAAGAATCGTCGCACACGCAATTGCGGGAGGACGGGATGGCTTTCCGACTGCGCGGCCGGTGCCGGGTCGCGTCGCCGATGCGGTAACCGAGCTCGTCGATCGGCGAAAGATCGAGATCATCGATCGCGCCATCGATCCGAGCGATGGCTTCGTCAAGTATCTCTTCCGGCTGCATGACGGCGCGCTCGCGGAAGCGGTGCGCATTCCGCTCGAGATTCGCGGTCATTTCACCATCTGTCTTTCGAGCCAGGCCGGCTGCGCGATGGGATGCGATTTCTGCGCGACCGGCCGCCTCGGGCTTGCGCGCAGTCTCGAAGCGTGGGAGATCGTCGCGCAGTTCGTCGCGGTCCGCGACGAGCAGGCCGGCGTCGTCACCGGCGCCGTGTTTCAGGGACAGGGCGAGCCACTGCACAACTACGCGGCGGTGATGAAAGCGGCGGAGATCCTCGCGCATCCGTGCGGCGGACGGATCTCCGCGAAAGGGATCACGATCTCGACGGTCGGGCTCGTTCCGGCCATCCATCGCTATGCGGCGGAGCGTCTTCCGTATCGCCTGATCATTTCACTGACGTCGGCAATTGATGAACGCCGCCGCGAGCTGCTTCCGGCCGCCGGCGCGTGGCCGGTGCGCGAGCTTGCCGATGCCATTCGCGCCTACCAGCGTTCCTCCGGCGGACGGGTCACGATCGCCTGGGTCGTCCTCGGCGGCATCAACACCGGCCGCGATGAGGTCGACGCGCTGCGCGAACTGTTTGACGGCGTGCCGCTGCGGCTCAATCTGATCGACGTCAACGATGCACGTAGCGATGGCTACGTACGCGCCAGCGAAGAGGAGCTGTCGCGCTTCCGCGATGACCTGCGCACGCTCGGTGTCCCGGTCGTGCGGCGCTATTCAGGCGGCGCCGCTCGCCACGCCGCGTGCGGAATGCTGGCCGCGCTGTCGCCAGGGCAGGACGCACCTGTCACCCGAAGTGGAGCGCGGCCGTGAGCGTGAAAACGTAAGTCGATGAAAACACACGCGAAATACTCAACCGTGTGATGGCACGTGCGCCGCAAAGTGCGAGGCCGGTGCACAAGAGGATCTCCATGAGAACGTTCGCTCCCGCAGTCCTGCTCACTCTCGCCGTTTCCATCCCGGCGTTCGCGACGACGACGACCCCGGCGGCGGGCGACAGCCGCAGCCAGTCGTACATCACGTACGACGACGGCGGCACGATCGTTCACTCCGGCGATGACGGTCGCGAGATCGAAGCGCGGGTGAACCTGCCGCTTTATCCGGGCGATGAGGTGGTGACGAACCGCCGCGGACGCGTCGAGATTCGCCTGTCCGACGGCAACGTCATCGGACTCGATCGCTCGACCGGGCTGCGCCTCAAAGCGATGAGCAACGCATACGATGGCGCCGAATCGAGTGACACGGTGGCCGAGCTCCGCTTCGGTCACATCGTCATTCAGCGCACCGATTCGTCGCGCGAGCAGCTCCGCATCGACTCGGAAAACGCCAGCTACGTCGCCATCGACGAAGCGATCTACGCGGTCGAAGCCGATGGCCACGGAAAAGATCGCGTGACGGTGTTCGAAGGAACGGTTGAAGTTCGCACGCCGGCGCGAACGACGCGTCTTCGCAACGGCGAAGAGGCGCACGTCGACGACAACGGCGTTTATGGACTGGTCAGCTCGCCGCGCGGAACGGCGGATGATTTCGAGCGCTGGTTCAGCAAACGCGCGGAGCGCTACGCGGGACGCGACAGTCGGTATCTCGATCGCTCGCTCTCTTATGCAGAAGATGATCTCGCCGGCAACGGCAGCTGGATTTACGTCTCCGGTTACGGCGGCTGGTGCTGGCGCCCGTACGTGGCGGCGGGCTGGCGTCCGTATTACAGCGGTCACTGGGTGAACGGCCGCTCGGGCTGCCTGACCTGGGTTTCCTACGAGAACTGGGGCTGGGTTCCGTATCACTACGGCCGCTGGGGTTATGACCCGCTTTATGGATGGGTGTGGCTCCCGGGAACCGGCTACGCGCCTGCGTGGGTCTACTGGATGTACGGCTCGAATTACGTCGGCTGGGCGCCGGCCGGCTGGTACGACTGCTATCGCCCGTACTACAACTGGGCGTATCGCCCGTATCACCGCGCCGATTTCGGGTTCGGTTTCTATGGACGCGTTCGCGTCACCGATATCGACCTCAAGCCCTGGACGTTCGTCAATCCGAACACGCTCGTTTCGAATCGCGTCGATCGCGCTGCACTGACGACGGACGCGGTGCGCGAGCGGATGAAGCGCGGCGGCGGCGACGGCTTTGCGACCGTCAGCGGCAATCCGGCGCGCTTCACACACAACGATCTCAAAGATCCGGCCACGGCGATCGGCACCATCGCGCGCCGCGGGCTCGGAAGTGGTACCGGCAAAGAGGGTTCCGGGTCCTCGACGGATATGACTCCGTTCTTCCGTCGAGACCCGGAGCTTTCGACTGCCGTTCGCGACCGCATCGTGCGCACACGTCCGACCGACGGCAGCAGCCGCGCGGCGGTGAGTGGCGGCAGCGGCTCGACCGTGATGCCGATCCCGAACGGTCCGACCGGCGGTGGCGGCAGCTCGCTTCCGAGTGACGGCCGCATCTCGCGCGACATCGGCGGCGGCATTCGCCGCGGTGAGCCGGCGATGGGAAGCACGAACGGTGCGACCGATCGCGGCACGCCGAATCGCGACTGGCGCCGCGAAGGCGGAACGTCGTCGACGACTCCGGCGCCTGCAACGACTCCTGAAACGGTCTCGCGTCCTTCGCGCGAGCCGGGCAATGCAACTCCGACGTGGCGCGATCGCGGCGGCGAGCGCGTTGCACGTCCGTCCGGTGGAGACACCGTGACGCGCGACGATGCACCGGCACGCGTCGAGCGTCCGAGCAGCGACGAATGGCGCGGACGGGTTTCGCGTCCGAGTGGCGATACGCCGCGTACGACGGAACCACGTTCGACTGCACCGTCGTCGGCGCCGAGCGACATTCCGCGGCGCATCATCGATCGCATCGGTGGCGCACGCAGCCGTCCGGCCGAGAGCACGCCGCGCGACAGCGCGCCGCCTCCGCGGTCGACCGGAAGTTCGTCGGGCAGCTCCGGCGGCAGCAGAGACAGCGGCGGCTCGCGCCAGTCTTCGCCTCCGCCTCCGGCGCGCGAGCATTCCGCTCCGGCGCCGCAACCGCAGCCGCGATCGAACGACAACAACAGCGGCAGCTCGCACCACGACGACGGCGGCGAGAAGAAACACTAACAGCAGGCAAATCCCTCTCCCTCCGGGAGAGGGTGGCCGCAGGCCGGGTGAGGGGCTGGGTGCATTCGTAATTCGCCGCGCCCCTCATCCGCCGCTCCGCAGCACCTTCTCCCGCAGGGAGAAGGATCGTGGCGGGCTACAATCGCGCCCGCATGACGCTGCCTCTGTTCTTCGCGCTCTACTGCCTCGAGGCGGGTCTCTTTTTCACGATCGTTCCCTGGACGCGCGTCTGGACGATGAATCCGCTGCTGCAGCAGTCGCTGGCCATCGCCGCGGTCGCCAATAATCCGTTCCTGCGCGGCTTCGTCTCCGGCTTCGGCGTCGTGCATCTCCTCATCGGCATCAACGACATCATCCGCATCAGTCAGGCGCGCCGCGGCGAGGCCGAATGAGACCGGAGCGCTCACGTCTCGCCGTTCCGCTGGTGGTGAGTGTCGCGCTCTTCATCACCTATTACTTTTTTCCGAAGCGGCCGATGGTCATCGGTCCGGTCGGCGATCTGCGCCAGGTGCTGTTCGGCCGCGATCTGAAAGTGCTGCACTTCCTGGCGTGGGCGGCGCTGATCTTCTTCATCGTCCGCTTCGTCGACAACTTCGTCTTCGACGTCGTGCTGTCGCGCCGCCGCCGCGTGGCCGCGCCGCTGCTGCTGCGGCAGATGGTGTCGATCGGTCTCTATCTGATTTTGTTCGGCCTCGCGCTCAGCGAGATCCTGCACGCGCCGATCGGCAAGTTGTTGACTACCGGCACCGTCGTCGCGGCGGTCGTCGGTCTCGCGTTGCAGGAGACGCTCGGCAATCTGTTCGCCGGCATCTCGCTGCACATGGAAGATGCGTTCGACGTCGGCGACGTCATTCACTCCGGCGATTACATCGGCGTCGTCGAAGGGGTGACGTGGCGGACGACGCGGATCCGCGCGTTCAACAATCAGCTGGTCATCCTGCCGAACTCGCTCGTCGCTCGCGAACGGCTGGAGATCTTCGTGCGCAATCAGTTCACTGCGCGCATCCTCACGGTGGCCATCGACTATCACGTGCCGCCGGCCACCGTCATCGAGATCCTGAAGAACGCCGCGTCGCACGTTGAAGGGGTCGCGCGCGAGATGCCGTGCTTTTCGCGCGTCGGCGGCTTCGCCGATTCGGCGGTCGTGTACGAGATCAAGTACTTCACGCGCGATTACTCGTTGCGCGACCGTATCGACGCCGACATTCGCAAAGCGGTCTGGTACGCGCTGCGCCGCGCCGAGGTCAGCTTCGCGTTTCCGGTGCGGACGTATCAGGAGTACAAGCCGCCGCAGTCGGCGACGCATGAAGTCACGCCGGACGAGATTCTCGACCGGATGCGCGACGTCGACGTGCTGTCGCCGCTCTCCGAGGCGTCGCATGAAGCGCTGGCGCGGGCGACGAAAGTGCATTTCTACTCGAAAGGCGAAGCGATCCTTCGCCACGGCACCGACGGCGACTCGATGTTCGTGCTGCACGACGGCACGGTCTCGGTTCGCGTCGTCGAAGAAGGAGAGCCGGAGCCGCGCGAAGTGGCGAGGCTCAGCACCGGAAGCGTGTTCGGCGAGATGGCGCTGCTGACCGGCGAGGCGCGGACGGCCGACGTCGTCGCCGTCACCGACGTGACCGCGCTCGAGATCGGCAAGGCGTCGCTCGAGCCGATTCTTCATTCGCATCCGGAGCTGGCCGCGGCGATCTCGGCGAAAGTGCTCGAGCGCCGCGACAACCTCGCACCCGGCAAGGAAGAGGAAGAGGAGCAGTCGATCCTCTCGCGCATTCGCAACTACTTCAGTCTGTAAGCGAACGATGTTTGTGAGCGAACGATGAAGCGCCTTTTGATCGTCGAAGACAAGGAGTCGCTCGCGCTGATGTTGCGCGAGACGGTCGAGGCCGAAGGTCTCGAAGCCGATCTGGCCGGCGACGCGGCGCAGGCGGCGCGCGCGCTTGCCAGCGGCGGGCGGTACTTCGCGGTGCTCACCGATCTGCGGCTGCCCGGCTCCGCCGACGGCATCTCGGTGCTCCGCCAGGTGAAGGAGCTCGACGCCGACTGTCCGGTGATCGTGATGACGGCGTTCGGCACGATCGAGCATGCCGTCGAAGCGATGAAGCTTGGCGCGTTCGATTTCATTCAGAAGCCGATCGACGTCGATCATCTGTTGCTGCTGCTGCGACGCTGCCGCGAGTACCGCGAGCTGCGTTACGAGAACCTGTTACTGCGCGAGCAGTTCCAGCAGCGTTACCGGCTGCCGGCGATCGTCGGCGATTCGCCGCGCATCGTCGAAGTGTCGAACGCCATTCAGCGCGTGGCCGGAACCGACGCGACGGTGTTGCTGCAGGGCGAATCGGGGACCGGGAAGGAGCTTTTCGCGCGCGCCATTCATCAGCTGTCGCCGCGCCGCGAGCGGCCGTTCGTCGCGATCAACTGCGCGGCGATTCCCGACACGCTGCTGGAGAACGAGCTGTTCGGTCACGAGAAAGGTGCGTACACCGGCGCGAGCGGCCGGCAACTCGGCAAGTTCGAGCTCGCCGATAACGGGACGATCTTTCTCGACGAGATCGGCGAGCTGGGCATCGGCGTGCAGTCGAAGATCCTGCGCGTATTGCAGGAGCGGCGGTTTGAACGGATCGGCGGACAGGCGACGCTCGACGTCGACGTGCGCATCATCTGCGCGACGAATCGCAATCTCGCGGACGAGGTGAAGCGCGGGCGTTTTCGCGAGGACCTCTTCTTCCGCATCAATGTCTTTCCGCTGACGATCCCGCCGCTGCGCGTCCGGAAGGAAGACCTCGATGCGCTGACCGATTATTTTCTGCAGCGTTTCGCGCGCGAGTTGAAGAAGCCATCGCTGCGGATGACGGATGAGGCGCGCGCGCTGCTGCGCGAGTACGACTGGCCGGGGAACATTCGCGAGCTGGAGAATTCGATCGAGCGGGCGGCGATCCTCTGTGACGGCGAGAAGATTGAGACGCGCGATCTCAGCATCACGTCAGGCGATCGCGCCGCCGAGGAGTTGCTGCGCGATGCGCTCGACATCGGCGGGACGCTGGCGGAAGCGACGGCGCGCGCGGAGCGGGTCGTCGAGAAGCTGAAGATCGAAGATGCGCTGCAGCGATTTGGGTCACGTGCCGACGCGGCGGAAGCGCTCGGCATTTCGGTGCGCA
>JAOBAU010000268.1 GCA_025463165.1 Acidobacteriota bacterium
GGCTGACCGTGGTCGGCGTCGGCACCGAATTCAACATGAAGTTCGTCAATGACGACGACATGCGCAAAGAGACCGGCGGACTCTACATCCCGTTCTCCGTCTATCAGGACATGTTCGGCCGCGCGAACGCGATCTCGTACATGCTCGCCAAAGCGGTCGAGCCGGAAAAGTCGATCGATGCCGAGGACGAGGCGGCGCGCGTTTATGCGCGAGCGCACAACGGAATTCACGACGTGCGCGTCGACAACGTCGGCAAAGAGATCCTCAAAGAGCGCGGCAACATCCGGACGATTCTTCGCAACTGGCGGATCATCTTCTTCTCGATCGCAGCGGTATCACTGGTCATCGGCGGAGTCGGTATTTTCTCCGTGCTGAAGATTTCGATCTCCGAGCGGCTCTTCGAGATCGGCCTGCGCAAATCGATCGGTGCCACGGATGGCGAGATCTTCATGCAGTTCCTGATCGAAGCGATCACCCTCTCCGTCGTCGGCGCCGGCATCGGCCTCGGGCTCGGCATTCTTGTCGTCAAGCTGATCTCCGGCTCATTCCCCGCCGGATTGCCGGTCTCGACGTTCGGCCTGTCGGTCGCAAGCGGCTTCGCGATCTCAATCGGTCTGCTCGCGGGGCTGTATCCGTCGATTGCCGCGTCGCGCCTGGAGCCGGTCGAAGCGTTGCGGTCGTAAGCGCGCGCGGAGCGTCAGCGAACGACGTCCGTCATCGCCAGCGACAGGTTCGTGAGCCGTAACAGCCGCGCATCCATTCGCGGAATCGCGGTCCAGAACGTGAGTGCGAAGACGAGCCGCGCGCCGCTCTCCGGCGGCTGCACGGCATCGAGCCATTGCGTGATGCCGCTCGCGATCTGATCGACGATCTGCTCATCGAAGCCGATCGCGAAATCGGATCGCGGGAGCAGCAGCACCGGCGCTTCCACCGGCACGCCGCCGATGACGTACGCGTAGCGGCATTCGAGCGAGAGCGGCTGAATCGCGAACGGCGAATTCGCGAGCAGCGTCTGCAGCATCGCGGTGAGGTGCGACGGCAGCGAGCCATGGCTGCCGCCGATGTCGAGCTGCGTGCTGCTCTCGATGAACGGGATCATCGGAGCCGGGAACGTGATCGTCTGCATCGTGGCGCGTGCGCTCTGCACGTCGAGCGTATCGAGTCGTTCGATGATGACGGTTCGCTGAAACCGTTCGGCGGCGTCTTCGAACGTCAGCAGCGTGCCGTCGTCATTCCGGTATTGATATCCGTTCGCGCTCGCGATGAGCGTCGTGTCGGGATAGAGCACGCGCGGCAGCGAGCCGGCGGATGCGGTCACGCGTATTTCCGC
Source organism: Acidobacteriota bacterium (assembly GCA_025463165.1). Classification (GTDB taxonomy): domain Bacteria; phylum Acidobacteriota; class Thermoanaerobaculia; order Gp7-AA8; family Gp7-AA8; genus JAOBAU01. The sequence goes on from JAOBAU010000268.1 coordinate 1,331, forward strand.
GATGCCGCCCGCATCTTCGAGCGCGAGCGAGTACGAGACCGTTCGCTCTTCGTTGAACGTCACGTCGAACGCCGTGTCGCCGCGGTAGTAAAACGTGAAACCGTAATCCCAGAGCACCGCTTCTTCGAGCGAATCGCTCGTCGGCACCGACGCGTTGCTTTGTTGAGAGATGAAGACGGGGGACTGTTCGCTCACGTCCGACAGTTTAAACGCCCGACAGTCGCAGTACCGTCGACGCGAGATCCTCCGGGTCGACCGGCTTTTTCAGATAGTCGTCGAAGCCGGCCATCAACGCGTTCTGCCGATCTTCCGGACGCCCGAACGCGGTCAGCGCGATGATCGGCCTCGCGTTCAACGGCGCCGGCATTCCGCGTACGGCGCGCACGAATGCGAAGCCGTCTTCTTCCGGCATGGCGAGATCGCAGACGACGACGTGCGGCGTCGTCGCTTCGAACTTCTGCAGTCCTTCGCGCACCGAGCTCGCAGTCTCCACGTCCGCCTGCGTGCGGCGAAAGATCGCCGTGACGAGATCGCGGGTGTACTCCTGATCGTCGATGACCAGCAACCGCAGACCGCGCAGCGACGGCAATTCGCTCGCGCGTGCCGGTGCGGTCGGCGTTACGACCGCCTGCGATCGCCCCGCGGTGGACGGCGGCGATTCGATGAACGGCAGGTCGATGGTGAACGTCGCGCCGCGTCCTGCACCTTCGCTCCCGACGCGAATGCGTCCGCCATGCAACTCGACGAGCGAGCGGACGATCGAGAGTCCGAGACCGATCCCTTCGTGCGAGCGGGTCATCGAGCCGTCTTCCTGGCTGAACGGTTCGAAAACGTGCGCGAGATACTCGGCCTCGATTCCTTTGCCGCTGTCCTGAATGACGAGGCGCAGCACCGAGCCGACGACAGTCAGCCGGATCGTGATGCTGCCGCCGCGCGGCGTGAACTTCACCGCGTTCGAGAGGACGTTCCAGATGATCTGCTGCATCCGCCCTTCGTCGCCAAGGACGCGCGGCAGCGTCGGTGGAACGCTGGCGAGGATCTCGATTCCTTTCGCGCTCGCGGCCGGATGGACGGTCGTCATCGCGGCGCGCAGGACCGGGCCGACATCGATCGGCACGGGATTGAACGTCATCTTGCCGGCGACGATGCGCGAGACGTCGAGCACGTCGTCGATCAGTTGCGCCTGCACTTCCGCACTCTTCTCGATGGCGTCGATCGCTTCGCGCGTTTCCGCTTCGGGAAGGCCGAGCTTCAGCATGCGCGCCCAGCCGAGGACCGCGGTCATCGGCGTGCGCAACTCGTGGGAAAGGGTGGCGAGGAACTGGTCCTTGCGGCGGTTCGCATCCTCGAGCGCTTTTTGCGCGGCCTGCTCGTCGGTGATGTCGCGGAACTCGAGCACGGCGCCGACGGGACGGCCGTCGCGCTGCAGCGGCGAGAGCGAACAGGAGACCGGGAACAGCGTGCCGTCGCGCCGCACGAAAAGATCGCGGTGGTTCTTCAGCGGCAGCAGTCGGATGCGCGCGTTCTTGATCGCGCAGGTTTCGATGCTGTGTCCGCCGCGCTCCGGCGGTGCGTGCGCGAGCTCGTGAAATGGTCCCGTCGCCAACTCCTCGAGCGCGAAGCCGGTCTGCGCGATCGCCGCCGGATTCATGTACGTGACGACGCCGCGATCATCGAGCATCACCAGACACGACGCGGCGTTTTCGGCGATGGTGCGGATCAGCGCGTTGGCGCGCTCGAGCTCCGCGGTGCGCACTTCCAGCGCTTCCTTCGCCGCGATCAGCTCCTGTTCGGCGCGCTGCCGCGCGAGGAGAATGCTCTGCGCGTTCCGAATCGCGACGGAGCGGAGCAGCTCCTCTTCGGTGTCGTGCGACACCGTCAAGCTCTCCCGAGCTCTTTCGCCGCGAGCGCGGTGCCGGCGACGCGAGCGCGGATCTTCGCGAAGGCGGTGTCGCGGCTCGTCGAGGTGTCGTCGCTGAACGGCGCGAAGCCGCAGTCGTCGGTGGTGCCGAGCTGCTCGATCGGAATGTACCGCGCCGCTTCGAGCACGCGGTCGCGCACTTCTTCCGGCGTTTCGATATGCGGATCGATCGGCGCGACGACGCCGACGAAGATGCGCTGATCCGGCTTCATGTACTTCCGGATGATCTTCAGTACGTGCGTCCGGTCTTTTTCGCCGGCCAGCGCGATGCAGAAGTTGCCCGCTTTCAGCTGAAAGAGACTCGGCAGCAATTCCGCGTAATCGACCTCGGCGCTGTGCGTCGAATCGCGATCGCCGCCGGGACAGGTGTGAATGCCGATTCTCGCGCGCTCTTCCGCGGAGAACCGCGACAATGCGAGGTTGTTCAGATCGATGAAGCTGTTCAGCAATCCACCCGACGGGTCGATCTTTACCGCCAGCCTCCCCTCGGTGAAATCAATCTGAACCTTGTGCGCTCCCTTCGCGAGACAGCTGCGAATCTCCGACACATGTTCGTTGAGAAGGTCGTCGATGAACTCGTCGCGCGAATAGCCGTCGATCCCTTCCGCCGGATACATGAGGCTCAGCGCGGAGGGAGAGATCACCGCCTGCTTGATCGGCAGATGCGCATAGCGCTTCGCCACGTCGAGGTATGCGTCGGCGCGGCGTCGATAGCGAAACGGTCCGGAAGTCAGTCGCGGCATCCGGCGCGTATGTCCGGCGGAAAACGGGATCCTGAATCCGTCCGGCGCCGTGTTGCCGAGCCCGTGAACCGAGTAGGTCCAGAAGTTGTGATACTTGCGCTGTTCGCCGTCGGTGATCACCGGCGAGCCGGTCTCCTCGAAGCGCGCGATGGTGTCGCGGATGGCCGCGTCATAAAGCGGATCGAGCGCCGGATCATCGGAGTTGCCCGCGGCGGCGACCGCGTCAATGAGCTCAGACGGCCGCGGAATGCTGCCGATGGGTTCCGTCGGAATCGTCACCATGGCTGCAGCCTTGCAAAATGAGAACCGTCGCGACCGCTTCAGTGTCTATCGTATCGTCTGAAGAACAAACCGATCGCAGGATCATCCTCGCGCGGTGCGTTCGTCAGGTGGCGCAGCTTCTATAAGTCGCGACGAAAACAGACGAGGCGCGACACCTCTTCAAATCCGAGCGCGCGATGCGCTGCGATGCTGCCGTCATTGTCGAGCTCCACGTCGCTTGCGATCTCGCGATAGCCCTTACCGCGCCCCCAATCCTCTGCGGCGCGCACGAGCTGTCGGCCGAGCTGCGCTCGTCGCACGTCCGCATCGACGTGCCACCCTTCAATGAACGGAACGGGTGTTGACTCGCAGCCTTCCGCATACGCTCGCAGTCCGACTTCAATGAATCCTGCGAGCGCTCCGTCCGGACGTTGGGCGACGAAGACGATCGCCAGCGACGGCGAGCCGCCGGAGCGGAAGAACTCGTCGATTTCGTGATCGTGACCTTCCGCCGGCCAGAGCGCGTTTCTCATGCGTAGCCATTCGGCGGCGTCGGAAGTTTCGACTTCGCGGATTCTCATGGGGTAGCGATCTTTTTCGCCGGAACGTTGGCGCCGTTCTGATGGAGCACGAGCGCGTCTTTCTCGAACGTGATCTGCGCGTTGACGACTTTGAGGAAGAACTCCGTGTCCGAATATGCGAAGAGCTCGAAGCGCGGCTGGCCGGTCGCCTGCGCGTATAGATGATCGCCGTCGCGTGTGATCGACAAGACGAAGCCGGGCGCGAGCTGATAGTTGCCGATGTACGCGTCGAACAGTTTCGGATTCGCGGTGACCTCTTTCCGCGCAATCGCGGGCGGCGCGAAGAGTTGCTGGCCGATGTCATCGATGCTGGCGATCGAGTTCGTCAGGACGACAACTCCGGCGTGACGCTTCGCGTCGTATGCGATGAACGAGTGATAGCCGCCGGTGCCGCCGTTGTGCCAGACGAGCTCGTGACCGTCGTCGCGTTTCATGACGTGCCAGCCGAGAGCGATGTCGAGGCCGGAAGTTCCGGTCGGGCGGCGGACGGCGAGCTGCGACGCCATCGCGGCGGCGAGCGGCGTCTTCGTATCGCCGAGATACGCGCTGAGGAATGTGAGGAGATCGCCGGCATCGGAACGAAGTGCGCCGGCGCCGGCGAATGCCGGCAGGTCCCAGTTCGAAACGACGTCGCGCTTTTCGTCGTGACCGGCGGCGAGCCGTTTTTTCTGCGCGTCCGACAATGTGATCGACGTGCTTTTCATCCCGAGCGGCTCGATGATCCGCGTGCGCACGAGCGTTTCGTAGTCGGTGCCGGCGCGGCGTGCGAGGAGCTGGCCGAGCAGCGCCGCGCCGAGGTTCGAGTAGTCGTATTGCGTGCCGGGCTCGCGCGGCAATTCGTACGTCGAGAGGAACTGATAGA
>JAOBAU010000278.1 GCA_025463165.1 Acidobacteriota bacterium
ACACGCGCGCGGATATGTATCGAACCCGGTGCCGACCGATGAGCATCTCGACGTCAGTCAGGGACTCGGTCGCGGCATGCTGACCGTCATTCGCGGCACGCCGCCGGCCGGCAAACCGTACACGTCGCAGATCCTGCTCGAAGGCGGCGGAGTCGCGAAAGAACTGACGCGCTATCTCGCCCGCTCGGAGCAAATCGGTTCCGCCGTCCTCCTCGGCGTGCTCAATCGCCGCGACGGCGTGGCCGCTGCCGGCGGTCTCATCGTGCAGACCTTTCCGCACGCCAGCGATGAGTCGATCGCAAAGATCGAGCACCGCATCAAGGAAGCACCGCCGCTTTCAACGCTGCTCGAGAAGATGCCGATCGAGGACGTCGTCGCTCAGGTACTGGCCGGCTGCGACTACAAGCAGATCGACGAGAGTTTCAACGTTCCGCTCAGCTACACCTGCCCGTGCAATCGCGAGCGCGCGCTCGCGCCGCTGGCGTTGTTTCCGCCGGAGGAGTTGCGCGAGATGATGGACGAGCCGCGGACGGAAGTCGTCTGTCAGTTCTGCGGCCGGAAGTACCACTTCACGCGCGAAGATCTGCTGACGCTGATGGCTACGCACGAAGCGTAAAAACGATGGAACGCGGGCGCGATGCCCGCGTTCCATCGAAGCGTCTTACGGCACGATGCGGAGATGTTCTTTCTCCGCACCGGTGATGCGGCACGGTCCGACCGATTTCTTCAGCTTGAAGATGTCGGCCGCGAAGTAGTACGAAGTCGTTCCGTAGCGCACGAGCTCTCCCCGTTTGTTGCGCAGGAACGGCGCGGCGCCGAGGTCGAGGTTGATGTTCGTCATGCCGCCCAGCAGCGGCGTCGTACCCATGACGCTGTCGAACTGGTATCCCTGACTGCCGCCGACGTCACTTACGAGCGTCCACGTTCCGGTCGTCAACTGCGTGATGTTCGCCAGCGAGCCGATGTTCATCCGATAAATCTGCAGGCGATTGGGAAGCGTTCCCGGCGAGTCGATGCAGCTTTCGACAGGTGACGGTCCCTGCGGTCCGGTGAGCGAGTAACCGGCCAGCTGCGAGCGCAGCGGCGAGTTGTTCGCGGCCGGCGGATCGTTGACGCCGTTCGGAACGAGCGAGCCGCGGTCATACGGATACGGATAGGCGCGGCTGACATAGAAGTTGCCGGTGGTCGGATCCCACGCCGCGTCCATATCGATGAAGTACGCGTGCGCTTTGTAGCGATCGGGATTGGCCGGATTTGCGGGGCCGTATTTCGGCAGGAACATCCCGTTGGCCGTGACGCTGCCGAGGATCGTGATCAAACCGGGATCATTCACGGACGCGCTGCCGAGCGCGGTCTTTGTCGTGTTCATGTTGTTGTAGCGGCGCGGCTGGCCGTTCGGATCGATGACAGTGACCGGCGGCGCGAGCTGATTGGTAATGTCGCCGTCGAGACCGAGCAGATAGATCGTGCTGCCGTTGTCTACCGCGGACATCGCCTCGACAGGAACCGTATTGGTGAGAACTGATTGGCAGGTGAACGTCGGTCCACCCGGACGAACGGCCGCTTTCGGTACGGTCCAGCAATAGCCGTTGTTCGACAGGCTGTAATAAACGAATCCTGCCACCGCACCGTCGCACGCGCCCGGCTGCACGACCTGATACATGACGTACTTGTAAAGAGTTCCGGTCGACGGATCTTTGTATTTCGGAGTGACGCTGTAGAGCACTGACGCTGCGCCGCCCGACGTCGGCGTCTGATAGCGAATCACTTCCGGGCTGTACGCATAGCGCCACGTCCACTGGCCGTTCATGGCGTCGCGCACGCGCCGGTTATAGAAGCAGCGCCCGAGGCTCGGATTCGCATCGACGCCAAACCACACCTGCTGTTCGTCGGGACTGATCTCGACGAACGCGATGCTGTGATTGGCTGTCGGCTTCCTGATGGCACCGGTGTAGGTGATGATGTCGATGTTCGTCGCCGGAATGTCGTCGGGGCTGAATGACAGAACCGGCGACTCCGACGGGAAGCCCGTCGGACAGACCACCTGTGCGCTCGCCGGCAGCACAAGTGCGATCAGCAACAGAAAACTGGCAACAGATATCCTGCGAACAGTCATATGTCCTCCTTTGCTACAAACAGCTGGGCTTTGTGGGATTTGCGGGCGTCAGGTGCCGAATGAGCCCTGCGCGGTGTAGTTCGTAATGGTGTGCTTCGCGTCGCAGCCACCAATGACCTGCCAAACATAAGAGCGCGCGGCTGTCGTCGGAACGACGATCGACGTCGCCGTCGTCTGGACGTACGTCCACTGCTGGGAGCCGGCGATGCGATATCTCGCAAGGTACGTGGTCGCGGAGCCGCTCCAGCGCAACGTTACCGACGTACCGCCGGCGCCGATGATCGGCGTGTTCGGCGTAACGGCGGCGCACGCCATCGCGGTCGGGCTCTTGTCCCACGTGCCGGTCAACGCATAGTTGCGCGGCGATGGCGTTCCGGGATCGAAGCCGGTAACCGATGCGCTGTTCTGCACGTTGTTGAAGAAATTCGCAACGTCCCAGCCGTCGGTGATCAGTCCGGTGAATTTGATGTTTCGCAGATTGAAAAATGACTCGACGCCGTATGCCGGCGCGAGACTCGGGTTCTGTGCCGCGTTGATCTCGTCGTAATCGAGGCGATTGATGGCCGTGAATGACGTCAGATCAGCATCGCCCGCGTAACGCAGTGCGAACGCGGTCTCGTCGTTCCACGCCTGCACGCCGGTAATCGTTTCCTTGAGACGCGTCGGCACGAGGCTGATCGACGTCTGCAACTCCGCAGGATCGATCTGCATGTCGAAGTTGTACGGATCCTCGGTGTACCACGCGATGTCGTCGAAATTGTTGAAGCGGAGATGCAGTCCGATGAAGTTGCCGTAACTCTCGATATTGCTGCAGGCGAGAATCGGCAGATCGGCAATGACGACTGATTTGTGCATGGGGTCGAATTTCCACGTGCGTGGCTTCAGACTCGACGCGGCCGCGCCATATACGAGCGGAATGTTGTCCTTGAGAAAGAACGTGTAATGGCCGTATGGCAACGTCGAATCGAACGTATGAATATTCACGGCGCCGGTCGTGTGCCAGATCACGCCGCGGCCATTGCAGCCGCTGGCGATCGCGCCATTGACGTGCAGGGCCGGGCCATTGAACCAGAAGCCGTCGCCATTGAAGGCGAAATCCGCCACCGGCTGCGGCCGCGCGAAATTAGCAAAGTTGATCCGCGCCTTGTCGTAGCCGGCGTTCGGGTCGCCTTTCCCGCGAATGGCGATGTTGTTCACGAAATAGCCGATCTCATCCCCATCCTCGGAAACAAACCCGGCACCGGTGAAGTCATACGCGACGTTGCGCCGGAAATCGACGTTGCTGCTGTGATTGACGAACGCCCACCCCGGCGTATTGACGACGACGCATCCGGTGATGTTCGTCTGCGGCAACACACCGCCGCTGCCATCCCACGGCTGCGGACCGTAACCCGCCTTATGAATGTGTACGGGATAGCGGCCGCGGATGTTGGTGATGTTCGCGTCCGCCGTTTTCACGGTTTTCCCGTTCGTCCGATCGAGCGTGTAGTCGTTCAGCGGCGTCCCTTTGTCGGTGCGCCCGAGATTGATGAATGACGCCCATTGGATCTGGGTGTCGGAGTTCATCAGCATGACGTGGCCACGCCGGTAATTCGGCGACGCGACGTCCGACTTGAAGATGACGTTTCGGGTCAGGTTCGCGATATGGAAATTCGGCGTCGAGCCGGACGTGGAAACGTGCAGGTGGTCGTTCTGGAACGCCGTGTCGGTGGCGTGGATCGTCAACAGCGTGCCGCTGAGCGAACCGAAATGACGCAGCTCATCCTGCGGCGCGGCATTGCGGCGGAAATACGTTCCGGCCAGTACGAGCTCGTCGAGCGGCTGCCAGTTCGACGGAACGGACAACAGATTCATCGTGCGTGCGGTTTTCGGCACGTCGTTCGTAACCGCGACCGCGTAGGTTCGCGAGATGCCGTAGACCTTCACGCTGCCGTCGGCGATCAACCCGCGCGTGATCTGCTGCGGATCCCACACCTTGTCGAAGTCGGCGGCGGGACTGGTGAAGATGATCTCAGCCGTCTTCCCCAACGGCAGCGGTACCATTGAAGTTCCCAGCGAGAAGGTTCCGCCCATCGCCACATGGATCGTCTCCGCGTAGAAGCGCGTGCTGACCGCGGTGCTGACAGCGAGGGTTCCTTCGACGCGCACCCACTTCGGCGCGTTCGTGTTGTTGAGCTCGAGGTGATCGATCGTAACCGTGAGGTTCGGTGGGATCGTCACCACGGAATTGAGGCCGGGCGCGGTCGGCGCGCCCCACGTTGCCGGCACGTTCCACGCACCGTTCGTAACGGCCCGGAACACCGGATACTGCGGGCCGGTCGGTGGTGACGGAATGAACACGAACATATCCATTGCGCTGACGGACAGAGAGAAAAGAAGAAGCGTCACTGCGAGCAGGAGTCTTTTCATATGGGATTCCTTTTGGACCTTTGCGATGCAGCTGCATCACTACAGACATGTATATGCACCGCACGAGAAATTAGCTCGCGTCGAATCAGTTACACTACCGGTAACGAGGAGAGACGATGAGCACGATCGCCACACCCGGACCGGATGAATGCAGAGCGATGAATCGGCTCTGTCTTTCCGCCGCGTTGCGCAAAACGGAGCGCCTCGTGACGCGGCATTACGATCGATATCTCGCGAAGGCCGGCGTGACGGCGGTGCAGCTTCCCATCCTCGCCTTCATCGCCAGCGCCGAAGAGCCGACGCTGCGCAAAGTCACGCAGCAGTTCGAGCTCGATCGCTCGACACTCTCCCGTAACCTCGCCGTGTTGCAGCGCGACGACCTCGTGGAGCTCGGACCATCATCCGGCCCGAAACCGGGACGCCTCTCGCTGACGCGCAAAGGAAAATCGACGCTCCGCCGCGCGTGGGTGCAGTGGCAGGCCGCACACGAAGCGCTGCTCAGTTCCACCGGCGAGAAAGCGGCAGCGGAAGCAACCGCATTTCTGCGCGGCCTGCGCCAGCGCGTGCGAACGATCAGCTGATCGAAGCAGGCTTGCCCTCGCAACGAACGATGCCGCATGATTTGCGGCACTCCATGAGATCGATCATCACCGGCAGCGGCATCGGCATTCCGAAGAACGTCGTTCCCAACGACGCGCTCGCAAAAATCATGGACACGTCCGACGAATGGATCCGGACGCGCAGCGGCATCGAGCAACGCTATTACGTCGATGCCGGCCAGGGTTCCTCCGACCTCGGCATGCTCGCGGCCGAAGGGGCGCTGCAGGCGGCATCGCGCGACAAGAGCGAGATCGACGCGCTGATCTTCGCCACGATGACGCCCGATCACTTCTTCCCCGGCAACGGTCCGGTGCTGCAGGCGAAGATGGGACTCGGCGAGATCCCGACGTTCGACATTCGCCAGCAGTGCTCCGGCTTTCTCTACGCGCTCGACCTCGCCGACTCGCTGATTCAGAGCCGTAAATTCAAACGCGTCCTCGTCATCGGCGCCGACGTCCACACGCCATTCATGCCGTGGCAAAACGGCTGGGACGTGACGATCGGCGCAAGCGATCGTGAAGTGACGCAGGCCGAGCGCGACGAGAACACGAAGTACCGCGATCGCACGGTCCTCTTCGGAGACGGCGCCGGCGCGGTCGTCGTCGAAGCATCCGACGACGACACCCGCGGCTACCTCGGCGCAAAGCTGTTCACCGACGGCTCAAACATCGAAGCGCTCTACGTGAAAGGCGTCGGCTTCCGCCATCGCCCATACGTGAACAAAGAGGAGCTCGCAGCCGGCGATCAGATCCCAACGATGGAAGGCCGCGCCGTCTTCAAAGAAGCGGTCTCACGAATGCCGGCAGCCGTTCGCGCCGTCTGCGCCGAAGCCGGCATCGAAGTCGCGCAACTCGATCTCCTGCTCGTCCATCAGGCAAACCTCCGCATCATCGAAGGCGTCGCCAAACAGCTCGCGCTGCCGCCGGAAAAAGTGCCGCACAACATCGAGCGCTACGGCAACACGACGGCAGGCACGCTCCCGATCCTCTTCCACGAATGCATAACCGATGGAAGGATCAGGCCGGGGATGTTGATCGGGTTCACGGCGCTCGGGAGCGGGTTGCATTGGGGGGCGGCGCTTTACCAGTGCTGAGGACTGAGGACTGAGGACTGAGGACTGAGGACTGAGTAAAAGCAGGCCGACGCGAAGCTTCTCAGTCCTCAGTCCTCAGTCCTCAGCACTGTCACTCAGATATCGAACCATCAACTTCGCATTCTCCTCCATCGCCTTGATCTGCACCCAGTAGGCGCGGCCGTACATCGCAATCGATGCGATCGTCAGCGCTGTGTGCAGCCAGTGCGGGGTGAGGCCGCGGGAGACGCCGCCGCCCATGATGAACGTCACCATCAGGACGGCCATCGAGTAGAACGCGGTTGGGAAGACGTGCGATTTGAAATCGCGGGTGCGTTGCACGACGGTCGCGTCCTGCTGCGAGGCGTCCTTCAGCTCTTTGCCGGTGCCGATGAAAAAGAACATCGTCATCGACTGGGAGAAGAGACCGATGACGACGGTCGCGAGCGCGAAGAAGATGTGCTGGGCGACGTGATGCGGTGTCGCCATCGCCCCCGCGATCGCGGTGGCGATCAGACCGGCGATCGTGAGCAGAGTGGTGATGAGTAGGAACTGAGCCATGGAGCGGCGAATGGTAGACTCGCGCGCCGTGGCGGACAAGACGAGTTATCGCGACTCGGGCGTTGACATCGACGCGCAGGATGAAGCGCTCCGCGAAGTGCGGCACATCGCGCGTGGCACGTTCACGCCGAACGTCATCTCCGACATCGGCTCGTTCGGCGGTCTCTTTCGCGCGTCATTCGAAGGAATCGACAAGCCGATTCTCGTCTCGTCGACCGATGGCGTCGGCACCAAGCTGCGTGTCGCGGCGGCGATGAAAGTGCACGACACCGTCGGCTACGACCTCGTCTCGCACTGCGTCAACGACATCCTCGTGCAGGGCGCGCGTCCGCTCTTCTTCCTCGATTACTTCGCGACCGGAAAGCTGCGTCCGCCGGTGATGACTGACGTCATTCGCGGCATGGCGCGCGCCTGCCGCGAGAACGGCGCGGCGCTGATCGGCGGCGAAACGGCGGAGATGCCCGGCTTCTACGGCGATGACGATTACGACATCGCCGGCTTCATCGTCGGCGTCGTCGACGAATCGAAAGTGATCACCGGCAAAGACGTGCGCGAAGGCGACATCCTCATCGCGCTGCCGTCGGTCGGTCTGCACACGAACGGCTACTCACTCGCGCGCCGCGTGCTCATCGAGAAGCTCGGCCACGACTACCAGACGATCCTGCCGGAGATCGGCAAGATCGGCGAAGCGCTGCTCGCGCCGCACGTCTCGTATCTGAAACAGCTGATGCCGCTCATCGACGCGCGCGCGATCCATGCGCTGGCGCACATCACCGGCGGCGGATTGACCGACAACGTTCCGCGCGTCCTTCCCGACACGCTCGACGTCCACGTGAAGCTCGGCGCGTGGCCGGTGCTGCCGATCTTCCGCTACATCTTCGAGCAGGGAAACGTCGATCGCGACGAGATGCTGCGCGTCTTCAACATGGGCGTCGGCATGGTGCTGCTCGTCGGCCGCGACGACGTCGACACGGTCGTGAAGCACTTCACGCGCATCGCCCAGCCGTACTACTTCATCGGCAACGTGGTGAAGGGAAGCGGGAAAGTGCAGTACGACTTCCCGCCGGCCGGCTTCCCCTCGTGGATCGAATGATCCGCCTCGCGATTCTTCTTTCCGGACGCGGCTCGAACTTCGCGGCGATTCACGATGCCATCTCCGCCGGGAAGCTCGAGGCGGAGATCGTCGCCGTCATCAGCAACCGTCCCGACGCCGGCGGGATCGCGCGCTCTCTGGAGCTCGGATACGCGGCGCACGTCGTCGATCACAAAGCGTTCGCGAATCGCGCCGCGCATGAAGCGGAAGTGCTGCGCCTGCTGCGCGACGCGAATCCCGACTTCGTCGTCCTCGCCGGTTACATGCGGCTGCTCAGCGCGTCGTTCATCGAGGCGTATCGCAATCGCATCACCAACATTCATCCGTCGCTGCTGCCTTCGTTTCCGGGCGTTGACGCGCAGGCGCAGGCCATCGCGCATGGCGTGAAAGTGTCGGGATGCACCGTCCACTTCGTTGATGAAGGACTCGATGCCGGACCGATCATCGTGCAGCGCGCGGTGCCGGTGCTCGATGGTGATGATGAATCGTCGTTGTCGGCGCGCATTCTCGAGCAGGAACACGGCGCATACGTGGAAGCGCTGCAAAAACTAAGCGGCCGCCGATACACGATCGACGGCCGCAGGGTTTTGTTCAGTTAGTGCGTGCCCGCTAGAACGGCCAGAACTTCTTCCACCACGGCTGCTTTTCCACGCCGCCCGCGGCCAGCGCCGGGACGCGATTGATCTGCTGTCCGTTCTGCGTCACCACCACCACGCCAACCTGCTGTCCGGCGCGGACCGGCGCCGTGACATTCGTCGGCAGGAGCCCGACCTTCACGCCGCCTTCTTCGCCGCGCTTCATCAGCGCACGCACATCAGTGGCGGCGACCGCGGCGACGGTCTTCGCGCTGCCATCAGCGACGTTCACCTGTCCGACCTGCGCGCCCTTCTTCAGCACCGTCGCCATGTTGTATTGAGCGAATGCGCTGCTCATCAGCTTCGATGCGAGCGCGAACGAACTGGTCGGACCGGACGACGTCTTCGCGCCCATGATCACGCAGACCAGTTCCATGTCGCCGCGCTTCGCCGACGCCGTCACGCAGAAACCGGCCGGCGCGGAGTAACCGGTTTTGATGCCGGTGGCGGCGTCGTAATAGTTCTGCTTCTTCGGATTGACGAGGTGATTCGGATTGGTGAGTCCCGACGTGAAGGTGCCATTCGTGAACGGCATCGTCGGCGTCTTCGCGTACTCGCGCATCAGCGGATACTTCATCAGCTCCAGGCCGAGGATCGCGAGATCGTGCGCGCTCATCATGTTGATCTGTTTGGGATTCGCCGCGTTCGGCAGGCCGTGCGGATCGTAGAACGTCGTCTCTTTGAGACCGAGCGCCTTCGCGCGCTGATTCATGATGTCGGCGAAGTTCTCGCTCGAGCCGGCGATCTTTTCCGCCAGCGCCTGCGCCGCATCGTTCGCCGACTGAATCATCGTCGCCGCGAGCAGCGTCTGCACCGGAAAGGTCTGTCCGTCTTTCGCATAAATCTGCGAGCCGCCCATCTTGCTGGCGCGCGGTGAGATCGTCACCGGCGAGTCGAGCTTCAGCCGTCCGGCCTGAATCTCTTCCATCGTGATGAGCAGCGTCATCATCTTCGCCATCGAGGCGGTCGGGAGCGGCAGATGCGCGTTCTCTTCGAACAGCACGCGCCGCGTCGACGGCTCGATCACGAACGCGGCCGTGTAACCCTTGCCGGTCGTATCGACGGCGGCTCCTTTTGCGGTGCCGGGACCTTCTTCCTGTGCAAAAACATTCGCCGAAAGGAACGCGACGACGAGCAGAGCGAAACAACGTTTCATTGAGAGACTCCCAGGCGTTTGATTTTGATTTGGGGACGCGGGACGACGCTACGTTTCCAGCTCCGCCTTCGTCCGTTTCTTGCCGGCGCGCGAAGTGCGGGGGATCGATCCGATGACCGTCCAGTCGTGTTTATGCACGGTAACCGGCTCTTTGGCTTTCGGCCAGAGCTCGATCGGGATGTAGTAGTAGCCGTCGCCAAGCACGCGCGATTTGATCGCGAGGTCGCGCATGCTTTTGCAAAGACCCTTCTTCCCGCGGATCGCGCTCCGCTCGACGACGATTCCCGTCGACTCTCCCACGCCCTGATAGATGCTGATCTCTGCGCAAAGTGAATTCACCAACGTCATCGCTGCCACTCCATTTCATGCAAAAAAACGAACACTGGAGTGACCGATTAGCAAGTTCCGATCCACCACGGCTGAGCCACCCGAATGGCCGGGTTGCGGCGGCGTTCCGGCACGTACAATCGCGCGATGGCCGACGAGAAAAAACCGAAGAAGAAGATGGATCGGGCGCGGATGCGCGCGATCGTGCACGACGCCGGCGAGCTCGTCTGGCGCTCGCGGATGCGCCTTCTCATCGGCCTGCCGATCCTGCTCGTCAATCGCGCCGCCAGCATCATCCTGCCCGGCACGACCAAGTACCTGATCGATGACGTGATCGGGAAGGGGCGCCACGACCTGCTGTGGGTGCTCGCACTGGTCAGCGCCGGCACCGCCATCGTCGGCGCCGCCACCGATTACGCACTCGCGCTCCTCCTCGGCATGGCCGCGCAGCGCTCCATCACCGATCTCCGCAAACGCATTCAGCAACACGTACAGCGGCTGCCGGTGCGCTACTTCGACGAAACGAAAAGCGGCGTGCTCGTCTCGCGCGCCATGAGCGACGCCGAGGGAGTGCGCAATCTCGTCGGCACCGGATTGCTGCAGCTCTTCGGCGGTTTCCTCACCGCGATCGTCGCCACCGGCATCCTCTTCTATCTCTCCGCGCGGCTCGCGTCGTTCGTGTTCGGCGCATTCGTCTTCTTCGCCGCGGTGCTCGTCTGGGCATTCTCGACCGCGCGTCCGCTCTTCCGCAAACGCGGCGAGCTGAATGCGAACGTCACCGGCCGGCTGACGGAAGGCGTCTCCGGTATTCGCATCGTCAAGGCGTATCGCGCGGAGCGGCACGAAGCGCGCGTCTTCGCATCGGGCGTCCACAAACTTCTGCGCAACGTGCTCGGGACGATGCGCGTCGTTTCCGGCGTGCAGGCGATGTCGACGCTGCTGGTCGGATTAGTCGGGATGACGGTGCTGCTCGTCGGCGGACGTGAAGTGCTCGCACATCGGATGACGGTCGGCGAGCTGATCTCGTTCACGCTCTATCTCGCGCTCGTCGTCGGACCGATGGTACAGATCGTCTCGATCGGCACGCAGATGTCGGAAGCATTCGCGGGACTGGAGCGCATTCGCGAAGTCCTCAATGAACCGACCGAAGATGCGGGCGACGCGTCGAAACCGCCGGCGGACACGATTCGCGGCGACGTCGAGCTGCGCGACGTCACCTTCGCCTACTCGGCTGACGTGCCGGTGCTCAAAGGCGTCAGTCTCTTCGCGCCGGCCGGCACTTCGGTCGCGCTCGTCGGACCATCGGGATCGGGCAAGAGCACGCTCATCTCGCTCATTGCGGCGTTCCATCGTCCGACCACCGGCGAGATTCTGATCGATGGCCGCGATCTCTCCACGTTCCGACTCGACGACTATCGCAGCAACCTCGGCATCGTGCCGCAGGACTCGTTCCTCTTCGCCGACACCATCTACACGAACATCGCGCTCGGCAATCCGCACGCATCGCGCGAAGAGGTGCTGCACGCCGCGCACACCGCGCACGTCGACCAGTTCGCGAATCAGTTCACCGACGGCTTCGAGACCATCGTCGGCGAGCGCGGCGTGAAACTCTCCGGCGGCCAGCGGCAGCGCGTCGCCATCGCACGCGCCATCGTCGCGAACCCGCGGGTGCTCATCCTCGATGAAGCGACGTCATCGCTCGACAGCGAAAGCGAAGCGCTCATTCAGGACGGACTGAACGTGCTGATGAAAGGACGAACGACGTTCGTCATCGCGCATCGTTTGTCGACCGTGCGGAAAGCCGATCAGATCCTCGTGCTCGAAGAAGGAGTCGTCGTCGAGCGCGGCACGCACAACGAGTTGATGCAGCTCGGCGGCCGCTATCGCT
>JAOBAU010000317.1 GCA_025463165.1 Acidobacteriota bacterium
CACAAACCCCTGATTGGCGGGAAGAAGCGTCGAGCCAAGGAGCGTATCCACTTCGGGATTGTAGGCACGATCACCGTCGACATCTTCAAAGACCGAGACCGTGCAGCTCGCCGTCATAGTGATCGCGATGCGCACGTTTCCGCTTACGGCGAGCGTCGTCGCATCGCTGATCAGCTCTGAAAGATCGATGGCATTCCCGCCGAAAAGCGAGATCTGAACGCCAGCCGTCGTTCCGTTCGCAATGTACGCGCGAGTGGCCCGGTCGTTCGCGTAATCGAGCTCCGGAACCGCGTGCGAACCATTGAGAACGACAGTAGCGAACCGTTGTCCTGCGCGCGCCGGCCAGGTAAACGGTACGACCGTCGTGCCATTCGCCGGCACGTTGACACTGGCAGTGACGGTGCGGATGCCGCCGTTCTGCGGCAGGTCGTCATAGATCGCAACATCGACTCCCGTCGCCGCCACCGCGCCGCGGTTGCGGATAATGATTCGGCCCGCAACCGGCTGGCCATTCGTGACAGCAATCTTCGGCACCAGGATATCGGCGCGATCGATGGCGAGATCGACCACCTGATCGGTGAGCGCGACGAATGCCTGGTTATTACGCTCATCGATCTCAGGGAGCGTACCGTCAGGATCGGCGACCGCATAGATCACACCGGACGACGGCGTCGTTACATAGTCAAAGACGACCGACGCCGTGCCTGCGGCGTCGACCGTGATCGGCACGGTGCCGATGCGCGTCCCGCCAAAAGCGGGAACGCCGTCGAAGAAGGCAACGCTGCTCTGCGCTGGTGCGCTGCCGGCGTTCGTAATTGTCGCGGTGATGCGAATTGGCGCGCCTGCCGACGGTTGGGCGACGCTGCTCGTCACGGAGCCTGCGGCGAGCACCAGATCGACATCAGAACCGCGGCTGATCGCGATCGATTGTTTTGCGTCATTATTCGTTTCGCTGGATTCACTGATGGCATTTGCCGAATCCGCCACGGCATGCAGCACATGGGTCCCGGCAGTGGCGACAAACGGGACGACGACGGTTTGTGCCGCGCCGGCAGGAAGCGACATCGTGCCGCGCAGGAGGACGCTCTCGGCCGCCCCGTCGATACCGTCATATACGACGTATTCGAACGCGCCGGTATCCGTGCCGCCGCCGTTTCGGATCGTGACGTTCGCCTGCGCTGCCTCGCCCGGCTGTGGACGTGCCGGCGAAACTGCAATGTCGCTCTGGAAAATCTGGAGGTCGGCGCGAGCCACGACCGGAAAGCTGATGGTCAGGGCGTTGTCGATTTCCGATAGTTCGTCAACGGTATTTCCGCCATCCGCAACAAGCACGAGGTCGTGAGAGGTTGAGACGCCACTCACGTTCAACCGCGCGGTGATCAAACCGGAAATACCGAGTGCCGGCACGGTACCAAACGTGAATTCGCCGAGCCACGGGCCGCCGGCGGTGCGATCGTAAATTACGACCTTCGGAAAGAGAGGACTCGAAGCATCCGCGAAGCCGGTGTTCCGGACCTTGAGCGTCACGCTGAACGTTACGTTCTCAACGACAGGGTTCGGCGTGAAGGTGACGTCGGAGGGATCAATGACGAGATTCGGTTTCTTCGACGCGAACGCTTCGAGTGCGCGCGCAGTCAGATAGGCGCTCCCGCTCCACGAGCCGTCCGCAGACTGCTGGGTACCGAGGTACGCGAGCGTCGCATTGGCGGTGGTCAGAGGATACGCAGTCAGGGCAAGTGCGCGCAGTGAGACCGCTGTGTCGAGCGGTCCGCTGCCGATGCTTCCGTCCGGATGCACGAGCGACACAAGATATCCCTGCGCCGCGGCGATCATTGATTTCTGTGGCTTGACGATTTGCAGCCGGGACAGCGCAATCAGCACTTCCGCGGTCCACACCGGACTGCTGTCGAAACCGCGGTCAAGTCCCCATCCGCCGTCTGCATTCTGTCGCAGCGTGAGCGACGACAGAATCGCTGAGATCGTGCCGGCGTATGTCGCTTCATCCGAGGAGAACGCTTCGATTGCGAGCGCCGAATCAAACGTGTTTCCCGTCTGATCCGAAAAGCTGCCGAAGTCAGCGCCGGTCGGTGCGTGCTGCACCGCAAGCAGCGAGACAATGCCGCCCGCGTTCATCTTTGCACCGGTGATCGCCAGCGCCTGTTCCGCAATGAACTGGTTCGCTGTGATTCCCTGCTGACCGGCAAGCCAGACGGCGGCGCGTGTCGTCTGCACATCTGAGGAGTTCGCGGCCTGCCGTGCGATCAGGACACGCGCGGTATCGCGCGCGGTAAGCTCAGAGAGAGAGCCCCACGATCCGTCCGGATTCTGATGGGCGTTCAGCCAGGCGATCGCGGATGTTGCCGGGTCCGCAGCCGCGAAGGCGTTGACGGCGAGCACGGAGAGGAGCAGCGACAGAATGGCTCGGACGCGCCAGGCTCTTGAAACGAACATCGGAACTCCTCAAGGACACGCCGTATCGGGAGTACCGATGCCGGGATGGTAAAGCGAGCCTGAAACTCGCGAAGTCAAACGCACTGCGAAAGCCTGCCGCGGCACAACTTCGTCCTCGGGGGCTTCGGATCTACTCGTTTTCGGGAAAAGAGAATTGCTGGACCAAATGCATGATAACCATCTCGAAGTACTACGGCAACCGCGGCGCATGCGTCGCAAAACCAGGCTTTCTTATCCTTCTTACGATGCAAACAAACTGCTGGCGGCTGGCGGCGGGTCGTGCGTCGGTCAGGTCGTCCGAGTTCCCGCTCAGAGAGAGTGCGCGAAGAGGGGTCGCGCGAAAACGTACGTGGGTCATCCACCGTCAGCCACCATGCTTTCGTTCATCCTTTGCGGAAGCGTTCAAGGGGTGGAAGGAGAGCATGGCGCTGTTACGGCCGTCAAGACGTCGCGACACGCAGACACATTTTCCGAAAAACTACACCCACGTCGTCGGTTCGCATGATTCCTGACACATTTGCGTCACCTTGTGCGCGGCGGGTAGGGAAGTCTCGGAAGATGTCACTCCTCCAGGTGTGCACGACGCTCGTTGGCTGCTGATTGACTACGTCGAGATGTCACAGTTCGCATGGCCGCTCGACTTCGGTTCCTTTGTCCAGGGCTACGGCTCGTCAAGACGCTTTCAGGAAAGGACGCGCGCGGTTACGGCTGAGCGGCGACCTAGCCCGCGCACGAACGAGGCGAAGGACGGGGGTCGAGCGAGTGCTCGTGACACGGTTTGAGTTGTTCCTCCGCAGCCGCGCCATCACACCGGTGCAGATCGCTACGACGGCAGTCCACTCGCGGCAGCACATTCTCCGGCTTCGAATAGGCACGTCGATGCCGACGCGGCGCGCGATCATCACTTTGACCACGGCCTGCCGCGCCATCACTGGCGAAGATGTCACGCCAGAAACTCTCTTCGAGCGCTCGGAGCTCCTCCTTCACAGTGCGCGTCATCGCCTGAGCGAATTCCACGCTCGGGATCTCGCAGCGCTCGACACTGCGATCAAGGGGACGAACGCGGAAGCACTCCGCGAGGCCATAGCGACGACCAACGCGAACTCCGAAACGGCGGTTCTCTATCTGCTCCATACGGCGCGGAGAATGATCGACAGGGAACCTCTTATGGCCGCGGAGATTTTCGCCGCCGCTATGCTGACCTCAACTTCATTGCGTGACAGCTCACGCGAACTTGTAGCATCACTTGCCGGAGAGGCGCTCAAGGGTCGCGCGAACGCCCTGCGGCAACTCGGTGACTTCTCCTCCGCGCTCACTGACCTTCACACGGCCGCGCGCCAATTTGCGGCGGCGCGGTTCTGTGCGCGTGAGGCCGGAGGTGTGGAGTACACCCGCGCGATCGTTTACCTTTCGATGGAAGCACGCGACGAGGCGGCGAAGGCGGCACGAGCCGCGCGCAAACACTTTCTGGATGCGCACGATACCCGTCGCGCGGCCCACGTAGGCATCGTGGAGGCTGGCATTTACTTCGAACGCGGGGACACTGACGTCGCGCGCACAATGTTTCTCGAGCTGCGAAAGATCCTCGGGGACACTCGCGATCACGATGCACTGGCGCGCGTCTGGCTAAACCTCGGCGCGTGCGAAATTCGCCGGGGTGACAAAACCGCTGCGCGGCACTGGTTAACGCGAGCAAGTGGAGGATTCCGCCGTCTTGGCAATCAAACAGAACTCCTCCGCACTCAGTGGAACATGGCGACGTTTCTTGCGCGCTTTTCGAATCGCCAGCGAGGCATTCGGCTGCTCGAACGCGTCGAGCGCGCATTTGCTCATCTCAAAATGCACGCCGACGAAGCCTGCGTTGGGGTTGACATTCTGGAACTCCTGGTCGAAGACGATGCGCCCCTCGGCGCGCTCTCGGAACGCGGCCGCCGAGTCGCGGCAGCTCTCATTCGAATGGGCATGCGCTCCAGCGCCTCGCAGGCGCTCTACATCCTTCAGGCCATCCATTCGAGAGGCGACGCTCGCGCCGCAGTGAACACGACCCGCGAGGAGCTGCGTGGCCTTGCGGTGTGCGGAGTGGTCAATGAAGCCGGCGGCGCCGCCGACTTCACGGACCCACAGATTTCCTAGCCGTTCGGAACGGAGATGCGGATCGAGAGGTACAGCAGCAGCAGCGCGATTTCAACTTCGAGCATAGATCTCCCTCCTCCTGCGCCTTTGCGGCGACAGCGAGCGATGGGAGAGGCCTCTTCCGACGACAAGAGGAACCGTGACGCGGCAATTCGTTACGCGGCGATCCGTCCTCGGTATACTTCACGCGTTCCCGAACGAATGTCTCAGCAAGACATCACGGCGCATGAGGGCGTCGGCGGCACGTACGACGCGCAGTACAAACTCCTTCGTTTCATTGCGACTCGCCGCTATCACGTGCCGGCGCAGGATGTTCGCTCGATCATCCACGACGTGTTCGTCGCCTACCTTCGACACCGCGCGAACGTAGGCAACACGAGGCTCTGGCTCGCCCAAGCCGTGAGGAACGCCTGCCGCAACTATTGGCGCGACAAGAAATCCGCGGAGCCGGTTCCTGATCTGGTCGACCCCCGGCAATTTCTCGATGATGTGACCGCTCGCATTGATGCTGCTCGGCTGCTGGCGGATGTATCACTCGATTGTCAAAAGCTTCTCTGGCTGCGTTTTGTCGACGGTCTATTGCCCGCAGAGATCGCTGAGCAATGCCAAATCACGGCAGGTGCAGCGCGGGTTCGCGTGCATCGATGTCTGGAAGCGATTCGCGAGGCGGTCGCGAGGAACGGCGCGCGTGAGTGAGCACATCGATCGTGCCACACTTGTCGCGTATGTCGACGGCGATCAGGACATCGATCGCGCGTCGATCATCCGACACGTCTTTTCGTGTGTTCGCTGCCGGAAGCGAATGGACGGTATCCAACAGATGCTGTTCCTCATGCGGAACGAAGATGTTCTGACTTTCGTTGCGGAAAACGCTGCCGGCGGAAACGACGATGACCTCCGTGAGCATCTGGTGGCAATGGAACACATGGAGAGGCGCGAGGCGGAAGAAGCCGACAACGTCTTTCGCGATTTGTTAGGCCGGCCCATTGAGGCATGGGATCTCCTTGCAGCTGCCGATGCCTCCTACCGGTCGACTGGTTTGGTACGGCGCGTCATCGCGGCAGCGGAGGCAGAACTCGATCGAAAACCGCAACGCGCACTCCAACTCATCCAGTTCGCAGAGCGCTGGTCGCGCGGTGAAAACAGCACCTCGCGCCTTCTTCTCGGTGACTTATGGAAGCAGCGGGCGAACGCTCTTCGTCAACTGATGCGGTACACGGAGGCGCTTTCCGCGGCAGAGATCGCAGAGACGTTCTATGCCTCCGTCCCTGACACGGAATTCGATATTGGACAGGCGCGGATCACGTCGGCAGTGACGCTCACGAAGATGAACCGCTATGCCGACGCGTTGCGCGCACTCGATCGTGCCGACGAACTTCTGACGCCCTTCGGCGAAACGGTTCCGGCCGCGAAGAGCGCTCTCCTTCGCGCCGGCATTTTCTTTCAGCAGGGAAACATTGACGCGGCCGAACGCGGCTGGAGGGACGTCCAGTCCGTATTGGAACGGCTCGACGACAAGATCGAGCTTGCACGGGTAAAAGCGAATCTGGCTGAGTGCCATCGTGTACGTGGCGCCTTTGACGATGCCATGCGCGGCGCTCAGGATGCCATTCGTGCGTACGACGCCCTCGGCATGCAAGCGGAGCGGATTCGGCCGGAGTGGACGATTGCGAACGTTCATATCGGCAGAGGTGACAACGACCTTGGCTTGGAGGGACTCATCGCGGCCGCGGGCGCATTTGCGACCCGCGGGATGATCGGCGATGAAGCCTTCGTGAAATTGGATATCGTGGAGGAACTGCTTCGACGCGAGGAATGGGCACGGGCCCGAGCGCTCGCGCGGGAACTGGTTGACCTCTTCACACGAGCCGGAGTGACAGTTGCGAGTGTGGATGCATTGTCAGCGCTCCGCGAAGCCGTGGAACGCGAGCACGCGACCGTCTCACTCGTCCGCTACGTGCGCGATTTCGTGGCTATCGATGACCCGAGCCGACCTTTCGTTCCGCCATCTTGAACCTGGGTGGACTTTTAGTTCGCCAATAGCACTGGGGCAGAACGTAACGAAGTGGTCGACCTGCGCTCTCGCAGATAGAAAGTTGCGCGGAGCAGAGGCTCACAGGAGAGTGTGTCTGCAGCGGCAGACCGGCCGGCCACGCGCATAGATGCAACGCCTGCTCTCCATCAGTAAACGAGCTATACTTCAGCAAGGACGCGTGAGCACGACAGCATCCATGACGCTTCCCGGCATCAGACAGTATCGGGCGTTCTTTTTTCAGCACGACAGGAGGACCCAATGAAGGAAGATATCAGCGTCCCGAAACCACGCATGCAGGCGTCGATGATGTCGATCCCTCATGCCTATTCATGCGGCAGGATCATTCTTCCGCCGGGTGCAACGAGCATCGGCGCTTCCACGCCGAACGGCGTTACCAATTCGCCATTCAGCGTGAGCCGAATGAGCGTGCCGAACCCGTATGCCTGCGGCTCCATGCTGTCGATCCCGCCGGGATAGTGTGAACAGCCCGACGCCAAAAGTCCGGCTCGACAGCAGGCTCGACGACGCCTTTCAACGCGCGGGGAACCTTCTCCCACCCCCAGGGAGCGCGCATCAGTCGCTCGTTGTGAAATGCACCCTGGTGAGTGCCGTATTCACGTCGCAACGTCGCCCGCTGGTGTGACATCCAGGCGGCGAACATCCGTACCGCGATGCGGTGAGCGTTCAACGCTCTGTCGGATGCGATCAAACACCTCGACCGCTTCGCGGAGCGCTTCGTTAAACACCTTGGTGTAACCGCGAGTGACGTTCGCAGCATGGAAGTGATGTGCTCCGCGCAGCGGATCGAACTGCGAACGATGACCAAGAAGGATGGAGATCACGAGTTCGTCTACGTGTGCCTCCGCCAGCCACGACGCTCCCGTCGTGCGCAGATCGTGGCATGAGAACTCGACTCCCGTCCTTTCTGAGGCTCGTTCGAAGATGTGATCGATCCACGTGATCGGCTTTCCGGTCTTGCTGTTCGGCCACAAGTAGCCATCTGGATTGGGTTCCAGGTCTCGCACCTGATCGAGAGCCCATCGGCTGAGCGGAACGTTCAACGGCGAGCGATATCTCGATCGTCCCTTCTTCATGAAATCGCGCGGCACCGACAGCCAGCATGTTTCACGATCAATCCAGGGATCGCGGAGCGCGAGCAGCGGTGTCCGCCGGATCATGGTTGTTACTCCGAAGATGAAGCGGCGCCGATTCACCGGCGAGACCGCAGTGAGCGCCTCGCGAAACTCGTCAACGCTCAGCGCGACCCCTGGCAGATCCCATTCACCCACGTCCGGCACGTTGAGAAACGCGATCGTCGTCATCCCGGTGAGGCGTCTCCACGACAGACCGAACTGCAGCACCATTTTCAGGAACGACATCTCGTTCAGAATCGTCCGC
>JAOBAU010000372.1 GCA_025463165.1 Acidobacteriota bacterium
AGCCAATGACGCCCTGAAACAGCGGATGGTAATTTCTCCAGCCGAACGTAAAAACGATCGGAAGCGCGATTGCGATCGCATAGCTCGCGCCGACACCAGCCTTCCAATTTGCTCTCATGGACGAAGCGTGCCCTTCGGTAGCATTATGTTCCCGGGAAGCACCGGCGCCGCGGTCGAACTTCCGCCGGATAGGGAAGACGACGATGATCCGTATTGCAATTGCGGATGATCACGCGATCGTAAGAAAAGGTCTGCGGCAGATCATCTCAGATGCGCCGGACCTTTCAGTATCCGGAGAAGCAGCTTCCGCCGACGAGCTGCTGACGCTCCTTCGCGCGCGGCCGTTTGACATCGTCGTGCTCGACGTCACGCTCGGTATGCGCAACGGACTCGAGCTGCTCAAGCACATCAAAAGCGAGTTTCCGCGTCTGCGCGTGCTCATCCTCAGCATGCACTCGGAAGAATTGTTTGCGATTCGCGCGATGCGTGCCGGCGCATCCGGGTATATGCAGAAGGAAGGCGCTCCGGAGGAGTTGCTCGCGGCGATCCGCCGCATTGCCGCCGGAAAAACCTGGCTGAGCGAGGCGATGGCGGAAAACCTCGCTTCCACCATTGGCCGAAAAGACCCGGACAGTCTGCCGCACGAGCGATTGACCGACAGAGAGCTCGAGGTCTTCCGCCTGCTCGGCTCCGGCAATACCGTCACCGACATCGCGCATGCATTGAACCTCAGCGTAAAAACGGTGAGCACGCACCGCACGCGCATCCTCGCGAAGACGGGATTGCACGACAACGGTCAGATTGTTCAGTACGTCTTCTCACATCAACTGCAATAGCGCGGCTGTCAGGATAGGAGCAAGTCCTACAAAACGTTCGGACGCGCTCACCCTGTTTTCGGATCGCGGCGGCCTAACCTTCCGTTCTGCCGCTCATGCAAGCCGCCGATTTTGCAGCAACCGCATCGCCACCGGACCACCTCCAGCGCGACACGACCGATCTCCTGCAGCTGGCTCTCTCCTCCTGCGACCTTCGCTTCGGAGCGGTCCGCCTGCGCACGGAAGCGGTGTCGCTCGTCAGCGATGCCGCCGTTCCGCGCAATGCAGCAGAGCGCGTTGCGTCGCTCGCCGAGCAGCAGTCGGAATCGTTCTTCATCATCGATGAAACCGTCATCGACGCGGTCTCGCCGACGATGCGATTCGCCGCCGCCGCGAGGATGTTCGACTGGTCCGGCGCGTTTCGCGGCACGCTGGTCCTGCTCGATGACCGGCCGCGAAGTCTGACCTCCGGCCAGCAGGAGCTGCTGTTGCGGATGGCCGGACATCTGATGCGGGACATCGAGCTGGCCGAGATCCTTCGCCGCTCGGTCGAAGAACAGGAGCGCCTGCAATTACTGGTCGACGAAGCGCCGGTGGCGGTCTTCCGTTATGGCGTCAGCAGCGGGCGCTTCTCTTATGTGAACGCGAAATTCGCGGAGATGCTCGGCTACAGCGTCCGCGAGATTCTCGACCTCCCGTCGGTGACCGACATCATCGCGGAGGATCACCGCGAAGTCGTGCGCGAGCTGATGCGGCGCCGGCAAACCGAAGACGGCGACATTCGTTACGTCACGCGCGTGCAGCGCCGCGACGGCGGCCAGCTCGATGCCGAGGTACACGGATCGGCCGCCGGCATCGGCGACGGGCGAATCGTCATCGGCGCGGCGGTCGACGTGACGAGTCACGTCGCCGCCAATCGCCAGCTGCGCGAACGGGAGGAGTACTTTCGCGTCCTCACCGATCACGTTTCGGACGTCATCGCCATCGTCAGCCGCGACGGCGTGCTCACCTATGTCAGCCCCTCGGTGAAGCGCGTGCTCGGCTACGATCCGGAGGCGCTGCTCGGCGCCGTGCGATGGGCGACCGTCCATCCCGAAGATCAGGAGAAGCTGTTGGCGATGCTGTCGAGCGTCGTCAGCGGCGCCGAACCGCACCCTTTGGAGTTGCGGTTTCAACACAGGAACGGGAAGTGGCGAACGCTGGAAGTGACCGGCACCAACCTGCTCGACCATCCGCAGATTTGCGGCGTCGTGCTGAACCTGCACGACATCACCGAGCGCAAACGGATGGAGGAAGAGCTGCGCCAGCTCGACCGGCTCACCAGTCTCGGCCGGCTGTCGATGCAGGTCGCGCACGAATTCAACAACGTGCTGATGGGCATTCAGCCGATCGTCGAAGTCATTCGGCGCCGCGCCACCGACGATCAGGCGCTGCTGCGTCTGACCGACGTGATGAACAGCTCGCTCAAGCGCGGGAAACGGATCACCACCGACATCCTCCGTTTCGCGCGGCCGGCGCAACTGACGGTGCAGACGATCGACGTCCACGAGCTCGTCGAGCACGCGGCAGCTGAGATCCGTCCGCTCCTCGGCGAGCGAATTCAGCTTCGGCTCGCGCTCGATTCGTCACCGATGCACATCGAAGGCGATCGCGCACAACTGAATCAGGTGCTCATCAATCTCGCGCTCAATGCGCGCGATGCGATGGAAGCCGGCGGCGGCACGCTGACGCTCGACGTGCGCTGCGGCGAAGAGGAAGAGCTCACCGGTTCCGGCGCCTGCGTGCACTTCCGAATCAAAGATACCGGCGCGGGAATCGAGGAGAGCGATCTCCCCTACATCTTCGAGCCGCTCTTCACCACCAAACAACGCGGCACCGGCCTCGGGCTCTCCATCGTTTTGCAGATGGTCGCCGCGCATCGCGGACGAATTTCCGTCGACAGCGAACGCGGAACGGGAACGACGTTTCACATGCTCCTTCCCGCCACGCGGCCGAAGGAGCTGCGAAAGGAAGTGGCCAGACAAACGGAACGAGCGAAGCCGGATCGTCGTCTTCGCGTCCTGCTCGTCGATGACGAGGAAGCGGTCACCGAAGGATTGCGATGGTCGCTCGAAGCGTCCGAGATCGAGGTGCACGTCGCCGCGCGCGGCGCGGATGTGCTGCCGGCGATCGCCGCGTTTCAGCCTGACGTCGCGGTCCTCGACCTTTCACTCCCCGACGAGGATGGACGCTCCGTCTATCAGCGCATCGCGGCCAACTCACCGACGCCGGTCATCTTCTCCAGCGGCTACGCCACGGAGGGTGACATCGCGGAGCTCGCCGAGCATTCGCGCACCGCGTTTCTGATGAAACCGTATTCAACCGAGGAACTGCTCGATGCCATTCATGGCCTTGTTGGAAGAGGAAGAGACAGCGTTGATGACTGACGAGTGCGTCCTGATCATTGACGAGGATGCTGAAACGATCGCGTTCCTCCGGCACGCATTCGCCGAGGCCGGCGTGTCGGCCGACGCGGTACACGACGCGTACGCGGCAATCGAAAAGCTGCGCGAACGGAGCTACGCCGCGATCGTGCTCGATCCGATGATTCGTCATCGGCTGAACGGCTACGCGGTCTTGAACTTCATCGAGCTCGAACAGCCGGAGCTGATCGAACGGCTGTATCTGCTGACCGGCATGTCGGAGCAGACGATTCGACGGACGGCGCCTGCGGTCGCGTCGCGAATGTTCCGCAAGCCATCGGCCGCCGCGAACGCTGCCGATGCGGTGATCGCCGCGTGCGGAAGCGCGCGCATCGAGCGCGAGCCGCGAACGCGCGGCTCCGTGCTGCTCATCGAGGACGATCACATCACGGCGAACGCAACGATCCGTATTCTCGTGGAGCTCGGATATGCGGTTGAGTGGGTCGAGGATGGGGCGGATGCGATCGCTGCCATGGCCGAGCGTCGGTTCGACGCGGTCATGCTCGACCTCGTGCTGCCGGACGTCGACGGCTTCACGCTGCTCGAACACTTCCGCAGCGACAAGCCGGGCTTGCTGAAGCGAGTGATCATCACCTCCGGAATGCCCGCGCGATATCTTGAAGCCATCGACCGCAGCGCCGTCGGCGGCATCCTCGAGAAACCGCTCGAAATTCCGCGGCTGGAACGACTCCTGGACGCGTGTATGCAGCCGGAGTTCGAAGCGTTCGAAGGCGGCGGCGAGATTCCGTAGCTGCCGAAGTGGTCCGGTTCCTGCGTAGAGTCCGGTATGACCTCCCCACAAATTGCCCGTCGCGAGTGGCTGGCGCACGCTGATCACGCGGTTACCTTCTCGCTCGAGTTGCTTGCCGATGGTTGCCCGCTCGCTTCCGCGGCGACGGTCCTTCAGCTGCGCGAGACGACGCAGACGCTGATGTTCCGCATCGCGATTGCTCGGCGGATGAACGCGTGCTGAGCGCTTTCGGGGCCGAGGATCGGAGTGATGCGGTCAGCGCGGTCGGAAGCGAGCTACGTGTCGTCGAGTGCGGCTCGGATCGTTCGCAGCAGGATCGCCGACGCGATCGGCTTTTCCAGGTAGCGCGCTTCGGCGGGAAGCGAAGCGTGATTCACCAGCGCCTTGTTTGAATAGCCGGACATGAAGATGAGGCGCAGCTCCGGCCGCTCGGGGATGAGCTTCGCCGCCAGCTCGAGTCCGGTCATGCCGGGCATGATCACGTCAGTCAGCAGGAGCTGAATCGGCTGAGAGGTCCGGCGACTGATCGCAATCGCCTCCGCCGGCGAGCGCGCTTCGAGCACCGCGTAGCCCTGTTCCTCAATCACTTCGCGTACAACGGTACGCAGCAACTCCTCATCTTCAAGACCGGCTATTCAAACAAGGCGCAGGTGAATCACGCTTCGCTCCCCGCCGAAGCGCGCTACCTGGAAAAGCCGATCGCGTCGGCGATCCTGCTGCGAACGATCCGCGCCGCACTCGACGACACGTAG
>JAOBAU010000398.1 GCA_025463165.1 Acidobacteriota bacterium
GTGACGCTGCCGCTGACTTGATCGTTCACGCCCGGCAATTCGCGCGCTATGCTTCCGCTCCGTGCCACGCGAAGAGAAACGCCGATACCAGCGGGTCACGCTTCCAAACCCGCTGCGCTCCGATGTCTCCGGCGTCCGCGCGTATGTCGTCGATCTGTCGGTGATGGGCGTGCGCGTCGCGCATCAGGATCCGCTCCCGAACCCCGGCGGCAAATGCAACGTGAAGTTCGAAGGAGTGAGCGGTCCGATCGGACTCGATTGCATCGTCGTGCACACGATGGTGCATCGCCCCGCACGCACGCAGGGCGAGCGTCCCGTCTATCACTCCGGACTGCAAATCGTGACCGCACGACACGATTCGGATCGCGCGCTGCGTGAACTGATCGGACACTTCATCGACCGCGCACTCGACGAGCAGCGCGCCAACGCCCGCGGCATCCCCGCATCGGCCGCAGTGTCGTTCCAGACCGGCAAAGGAACAGAGTTCCTGAAGATCGAGCTCCTCGCCGGCCGCTGGCGCCGAACGCTGACGAAGGACTCGCAGCAACCGGTGAACGGCTTCACGATCTCCGCGTCAGAACACGAAGACAACATCACGATGCTCTGCGAAGCATTTGAATCGGCGGACACGGATGGGCGGCGTTTGATCCGCACGATGGCCGAGCTCGCGACGAGCAAAGCGGAAGGGATTCCGACGCGGCGCTACGATCCGTGAAGTGGGGAGCGGACAGCACTCGCTGGATGATAGAAGCGGGGCGGCATGCCACAACGCGAGAACTTCAATGACGCCGTATCGAGATCCTTAAATCGGAAGCTCAGCGGCCGGCCAGTCCCTTCAACTCGTTCAGCAACTCACGGCCGTCGGTGTAATCGCCGCGCCTGATCTCGGCGAGGGCAAGCTCCAGTTCTTCCTGCTCCGATTCGCTCAAGTGAAAGTTGGAGTCCTGCGACACGAGCACGGCGACGGCCGCCCCTTCTTCGAGTTGCGCGTCGCCCTCGTCGATCTTTCCGCCGACAACGCGCGCCGTCATCACTTTCATCAGCACATTCTATCGCCCGCGCTATCCTCCCCGCATGAAGATCGCCCTCTTCGCACTCTCACTCCTCGCCATCCCGCTCTTCGCGAAAGATCCCGCCGTCAACGACGTCGCGTGGATGAGCGGCTGCTGGGCGCAGGTGGGCGCGGAGAAAGGTTCGGACGAAGTGTGGCTGCGGCCGGCTGGTGGAACGATGCTCGGGATCGGACGTACGATCAGGAACCAGAAAACGGTCGCGCATGAGTTCATGCAGATTCGGGAAGTGAACGGCGGGCTGACCTTCTTCGCGAATCCTTCCGGGCAGGAATCGGCTTCGTTTCGGATGATCTCGCTTACGAACGCGAAAATCGTGTTCGAAAACAAGGAGCACGATTTTCCGCAGCGGGTGATCTACGAGCTCCGTGGTCCTGACAGCCTCGTCGGCCGGATCGAAGGAACGGAAAACGGGAGGGAGAGAGGAATCGACTTCCCGATGACACGCTCGGCGTGTCCTTAAGAACCGCGGCGCACGGCGGACGGAGCGTCCGCCGGCGCACTGCAATGAGTCAGGGTTACGGTGTATCGGCCTGCGCTTGTCCGGGGACGGCTTCGTCCTCCAGCGGAGTCTCGCGGACGACCTGATCGTCGATCTCGGCGCCGCCGCTCGGGCGCTCCGCTTTCCGTTCCGCCTTCAACTGCTGGCGCTCACGCTTCGCCTGTTCCCGTTGCCGCTTGGCAAATGACGCTTGTGGTCTTCCCAAATTGCAATCTCCTCGGTTTTAGTCGGCGCATCATTTCACAGCTTGCGCGGCAGGCGCCTTCGGAATCGTGAAGGTGAACATCGCGCCGCCTCCCGCCGCGTTTGCTGCCCGGACCGTTCCGGCGTGAGCCTCGACGATGCCTCGTACGATCGCCAGACCCAGTCCGGCTCCCATATGAGCCGTTTTCTTCGCCTGCCAGTACGGGCGAAAAACGTTCTTCAAATCGGAGTCGGGAATGCCGGGTCCGCTGTCCCGCACTTCGAAGCGGATCGCGTCCGGATCATCGATCACTGTCAAGGTGATCGAGCCACCAGGCGGCGTGAACTTCATCGCATTTCCGATGAGGTTGCCGAGCACCTGCACGATGCGGTCGCGGTCCGCCGGCACTTCCGGCAGCGACACTGGAACATCGCAAACGAGCCGTTGCTTCCGCTTCTCCGCAATCGGCGCGTTCGCGTCGCACGCCTGGCGCGCTACGGCGGCGAGATCGGTCGGCCCTTTTTGCACCGCCAGCCGTCCCGACTCCACCCGCGCGACGTCGAGCAGATCCTCGATCAACCGCTGCATCTGCCCCGCCGCCGCGCGAATCGTCTGCACCAGCTCGCGCTGTTCGTCCCCCTTCGCCCCTTCCAGCAGATCGGCGCTCAGTGCCACCGTCGTCAGCGGATTGCGGAGATCGTGCGACACGATCCCCAGCGTTTCGTCGCGAACGCGCACCGCCTGTTCCGCAACTTCCTTCGCCTGACGCTCTTCCTCCATCAGCCGGACTCGGCGCAACGCCAGCGAGGTCATGTCGCCGAGCGTCCGCGCGCGAATGACGTCGCCATCGCCGAACGTCCGTCCCGACTCGCGGCTGTTAAGCAGCACCAGCGCGCCGAGCGACTCTTCATCCGCGACCAGCGGCGTGACCAGCACCTGACAATCGGAACAGGTATCGGCGAGGTACGGCGCCATCGACTTTCCGACGTTCTTCATGTCGGTGAGGATGACCGGCTCGCGGCTGCGCATAATCTCGTCGGTCATTGATCCCGGATAGGCGACGCGCGTTCCACGCGGCGGCGCGCCGCGGCCGGCGGACGAAACGACCTCCACAATCGGCGATGTGCCGTTCGCGATCCGCTCGATGTAGACGCCGTCCGCGCGCGTGACCAGCGTCGCGCGATTCGTGATCTCCATCAGCACGTCCGCCATCTCCACCGCGCCGGTCAGCGCGCTGGCGAGATGACGGAACGACGCTTCTTCCTGCGCGCGCCGCTCGAGCTGCAGCCGCGCCGCCTCCGCTTCCGCTCGCGCCTGCTGTTCGTGCGCGAGCGATTCCTGCAACTCCTCCGCGGCGCGACGACGTTCGGTGATGTCGCGCGCGAATCCGGTGAAGACGCGCTTCGTGTCACTGCGCCATTCGCCGAACGCCAGCTCGAGCGGAATCTCGTGACCGTCGCGATGGAGGCCCGGCAGTTCGACTCCGCTCCATGGAATGTGCTTCTCGCCCGTCGCGACATAGCGACGCACGCCGTTCTGATGCGCGGCGCGATATCGCTCCGGGATGATGACGTCGAGCGTCCGGCCGAGCAGTTCCTCCGGCTTCCAGCCGAAGAGCCGCTCGACGGCGCCGTTCGCGAAGAGCACGCGGCCGTCCGCACCGATCGTGAAGATCGCATCCTGCGCCGTCTCGGTGATGACGCGATAGCGCTCTTCGCTTTCGCGCAATGCATCGGCCGTTTCGCGCCGCTCGATGTAATCGCCGATCTGCGAACCGAAGAGCGACATCACCGGCAGCAGCGCCTGATCGAGCTCGCGACGCTCGCGGCTGAAGAACTCCATCACGCCGGTGACGCGGCCTTCGCGCAGAATCGGGAACGCCAGCGCCGCGCGCATTCCGACGTTTTGCGCGATCACGAGTCGCGGAAAGTTCTCCTCCCCTTCTACGTCGACGAGCCACACCGGCTCGCGCTGTTCCCACACGCGACCCGGCAATCCGTCGCCGCGATCGAACGTCCGATCGGCGAAGAGTTGCGCGATCTCGTCGCCGTTCACCTCCGGTGCGAACCAGAAATCGATCGGACGAAGCGCGTTGCCGCTCACGACCCAGAGCGCGCCGAGGTCCCAGCCGAGGTTCTCGCAGATTGCCTGAAGAACGCGGCGCGCCATTTCGTCGATCGGCTGATCGGTGGCGAAGAGATTCGTCAGCGCGAGCTGCGCGGCGAGGCGCTTCTCCGCCATGTAGCGCTCGGTCATATCGCGCGAGATCTTCGAGTAGCCGACGATCGCGCCACCCTCACGCAACGGAGTCGTCACACCGTCAGCGAAAAACAGCCGCCCGTCACAGCGCGCGTGCCAGCGCGTATCGAGTGCGCGTCCCTCTTCGCGTGCAGTGCGCAACTCGCGCTCCGGTGCGCCGCTCTCGCGATCCTCCGCCGTGAACAGCACACTGAAATAGCGGCCGACGATCTCTTCCTCGGCGTAGCCGAACATACGCCGCGCGCCGGCGTTCCAGCTGATCACTCGGCCATCGGCGTCGAGGAGAAAGATCGCGAAGTCTTTCGCCTCGTCGATGACCAGACGCAGCAGTTCGTCGGTACTGATGGAAGGGACGTGCATCCGTTATTCGTCAAGCAAAGACGAGGCCGCGACCGGATTGCGCCGGGGCTTCTATAATCATCGCCATCGATCATGAGCAACGTTGTCGACGAGCGCGGAGTGCACGTCAGCGTTTTTCAGCCGAACCTCCCCGCGCAACACCTCGCCTTTCCGAGCCAGACCATCAGCCTCGGGCGCGCCGTCGACTGCACGATTCCGATCAAAGACCGCTTCCTTTCGCGCCGCCATGCTGAGCTGCTGTTCGAAGCCGGCGAGTGGTGGGTGCGCGATTGCGGCAGCGTCAACGGCACGAACATCAACGGTACGCGGCTCGGCACGACGCCGATCGTGTTGCGCGCCGGCGATCGCATCACGCTCGGTGATACCGAGGTCGTGTTCAACGGCAACGAGCCGCAGTCGCAGGTCATCCCGACCGACTCCTCGTCGCACGCAACGAACCTCGCCATTCCGGTGCAGGCCGCCTTCGAGCCGGTGCGCGGCGCCGGCGATCACGAGCGAATCCTCGCATCGCTGGCCGTCGAGTTCATCGAAGACCGGCCGCTCAACGAGCTGTTCGATTTCATTCTCGACAAGCTGATGGAGATCCTGACGCCGTCGCGCGCGGCGCTGGCGCTCTTCGGACCGGACGGACAATCGTTCGCTGACGTGCGCGTGAGGCGTACCGATCGCGGCGACTCCGCCGATCTCGTGATCAGCCGCACGCTGCTCGCCGAAGTCGTCGGCGAGCGGAAGCTGATCTCGTACGTCGAAGCATCGAGCGGCGGAAAACTCGCCGCCGCGGAGTCGATGATCGCGCAGCGGATTCGCGCCGCCGTCTGCGTGCCGCTCGTCGTCGGCGACGCGGTCCTCGGCGTCCTCTATCTCGACTTTCTCGCGTCGCGCACCATTACCCAGGAAGACGCGCGCCTCATCGCGCAAATCTCGCGCTTCGCAGCGGTCAAGCTCGAGACGACGCGCCTGCGCGAAGAAGCGATCGCAAAAGCGAAGATCGACGAAGAGCTGCGGACGGCGTGGACGATTCAGCGCCGCCTGCTGCCGGCGGAGCTGCCCACGATCGCCGGCTACGGATTCGCCGGCGCCAACAAACCGTGCAAGACGGTGAGCGGCGATTACTACGACGTCGTCGTCCGGCCCGACGGAAAGATCTACTTCATCATCGCCGACGTCAGCGGCAAAGGGATTACCGCCGCGCTCGTCATGTCATCGCTGGCGACCGCGTTCGATATTTTTTCGCGCAGCGCGCCGACGCCGGCCGAGCTGATGACGCAACTCAATCTGACGCTCGCGCCGCGAACGTCGCCGACGAAGTTCGCGACCGTTGTCGCCGGACTGCTCGATCCCGCGACAGGACGCGTCGACTTCACGAACGCCGGACACGTCGCGCCGCTGCGAGTCTCGAAGAGCGGAACCGAACAGCTGACCAGCACCGATATGGTGATCGGACTTTTCGGCGCCGCGAAGTATCGAACGCAGACGATGACCCTCGAACCCGGCGATTCGCTGGTGCTCTTCACCGACGGCGTGACCGAAGCGGAGAACCCGGAGGAAGCGCAGCTCGGATTGCTGCCGATCGCCGAGCTGCTCGCGCCGATGCACGGCACGCATGCGGCCGAGATTCTTTCGACGATCGAGACGAAGGTGCAGGAGTTCATTTGCGGCGCGGCGGCTGGCGACGACGTGACGATGCTCGCGCTAACGCGGCTGTGAAATCGCCCGGTTCGCTATCCTGTTGTCGCGTCACTCAGGAGAAATCATGAAACGAACACTAGCTCTCATCGCCGTTCTGCTGTTCGCCGTCGCCGGATTCGCCGCCGACGCCGCCACCGACACTCCGAAAGGTCCGCTCAAGCAGGTCGAGCCGAAGACCGTCTGCATGGTCAACGAGCATGCGATGGGCTCGGATCAGATTCCGGTGCAGGTCGACGGCAAGACGTATTACGGCTGCTGCGAGATGTGCAAGAAAGCGCTGCAGAACGATGCGTCGAAGCGCGTGGCCACCGATCCGGTGAGCGGCAAGCCTGTCGACAAAGCGGTGGCGATCATCGCCGCCGGCGAAGGCGGACGCGTCGCGTATTTCGAAACGGTCGCGAACCTCGATCGCTACAACGCCGAGAACTCGGTCATCACTGCAGCAAAGCCCTGAACGCTTCTTCACCGCGCAGCGGATCCCACGCGGGATCGAGCTCGAGCACGGCGGGCGATACGAGTGACGGCATCGCGAGCAGCGATTGCAGCCGCTCGATCGCCTGCTGTTTTTCGCCGCAGCGCGCCAGCACTTTCGCGAGGTCGGCGACGCGTTCCGCGCCCGAGAGCGCGTCCTTCGCGAGCGGCAGCAGCTCGACGGCGCGCGTCGCTTCTTCGATCGCGCGCGCTTTGTCGCCGAGGCCGGCGAGCGTGAGACCGAGCGCGCTGTGCAGCGATGCGTCGTCGGGACGTTTTGCAATCGCGCTCTCGAGCAACACGCGGGCGGCTTCGTACGACTGACGCGCGGCCGACGCGTTTCCGCGCAATGCATACGCGTCGGCGACGAGGAGCTCCTTCGGCAGGAACGCCTGTTCGATGTGCAGCAGCAGAAACTCCTTCACGCGTGTGCGGCCGAGGATGCGGAGAGCGGCGTTGAAATCGCGGCGGTAGAGAACCTGGCGATATTGCAGGCCGACCGTGTTCTCGTCATCGCGCTTCGGCAGTTTCGCGATCAGCTTCGCCGCCGCATCGAGTGAACCGCTCGACATCCACTCGGTCTCCACGCGTCCCGCGTAACCGAGCGATTGATTCGGCGCCAGCTCGATGGCGCGATCGTACGCGGCCGCCGCGTCGGCGTAATGGCGCAACGTCAGCTGCGTCTGGCCGATCTCCAGCACGAGCCGGACGTTTTGCGGATCGAGCGTCTGCGCATCCTTCAGGTCCTGCGCAGCCTCATCGAAGTCACCCTGCCGCCGGCGAACGAACGCGATCGCCTGAATGACGTCGGAGTCGTTCGGCAGCGCCTTCCACGCCAGAGCCAGCTCGGCGCTGGCGCGCTCGTAATCGAGATAGCCCCATTAATGAAAATAGCCGGCGGCCATGTGGACGAGCGGCAGCTCCGCGTCGATCGATGACGCGCGATCGAGTGCGAGCTTCGCCTGTTCGAGCCGCGCCGGTGAGCGATCGAATCCGACGTGATAGAGGTACGCGTGCGCGATCGAAAGCTGCGCCCAGGCGGTCGCGAATGCCGGATCGAGCGCGACCGCCTTTGCGAACCACGTCACGGTCTCGCGCGCATCGTGCTCGCCGTACGAACGCTTCGCCGCTTCCCTTCCGTGGAGATACGCCTCGTATGCGGCGAAGTTGTCGGTGAGGATTCCGGCGACGGCGCGCTGCTCTTCGGTACGCAGCCGGAGATTCAGCTGCCGAACAACCTGTCCGGCAACGTCGCTTTGCACGTCGAAGATGTTCTGCAGGTGACGGTCGTATTGTCCGCTCCAGAGTTGCGTGTCGTCGCTGACGCGAATCAGTCGCGGCGCGATGCGGACGCGGCTGCCGCGCACGGCGTGGTCCCATCGCACGCTTCCTTCGAGCACGTAGTCGACGCCGAGCTCTTCGCCGATGTCCGCGATGCTCTTCGTCGTGTTCGCGTAACGCGCAGCGGTCGTGCGGGAGATCACCGCGATACTGCTGATCGCTGCGAGCCGCGTCGCGATCTCGTCGCTCACGCCGGCGGCGAAGAATGCGTCGCGCGCGTTGCCGAGGTTTTCGAAGGGGAGCACGACCACGACGCTGCGATGCGATGTGGCGTCGGACGGATCGCGATCGTGTGCGGTTGAGTCGGATGAAACGACCGGCGCATCGCTCGTCATCCGGATCGCGATCACGACCGCCGCGAAGATCGAAAGAAGGATCACGAGCGGTACGACGCGTGCGCGCAGCATCGTCAATGGGAGGTTGCTTCGAGGCGGCGTCGGCACGGCGGGAGCAAAGTGTAGCGGACGGAATTCTTTTTTGGCGTGTCCGGTTGCCCGTTCCATCAGCAGTGATTTGCCCCGAGAGACGAAGAACAATCTGTTTGAATCTCCGCACGGCAGCACAGCATAAAAAGGAGATTCACCAATGAGAACTCAGGGCAATGTGAAGTGGTTCAACGACGCGAAGGGTTTCGGCTTCATCACTTCCGAGAACGGTGACGACGTGTTCGTGCACTTCTCGGCGATCGCCGGAAACGGCTTCCGCTCGCTGCCGGAAGGCGCCGCCGTCGAATTCGACGTCGTCCGCGGACCGAAGGGCCTGCAGGCCGCCAACGTCAGCACGCTGTAATTCAATACAGTCGCTAACTTCGAAGGGCCGCAGAAATGCGGCCCTTTTCATTTCTACGAGCCGGCGAACACCAGAAAGTCGGTTGCCGGCGGCGCCGCTCCCAGCTGACGCAACTGCGTCACCGCCTGTCCGCGGTGATACGTCGAATGGTTTACGACCTGATACAGCGCGTCACCGAGTGCGAATCGACACGCTTCCCCTTTGATGTTGTTGTACTCGAGCGGCCGCTCCAGATCGCCGTCCGTCAACGTGCCGAGGAACTCGCGCCGCTCGATGTGAAGCGCGTCGAACACCTCGCGCAAAGTCGCCACCGACGGATCGTCGTACCACGAAGGGACCGGCGCATTCTTCTCCCCCATCCATCGCTGCAGCCAGACAAACTCGGCGCCGGCGATGTGCGCAAACGTCGCCCGCAGCGAAGAGAAGCTGCTCTCGATGGTGCGCGTCCACGCGTCATCGCCAAGTGATTCGGCGGCATCGAGCAGCCGTGCATTCGCCCACGCGTCGAACTCGAACAAGCGCCGCAGATCGGTAAGGTTCATGCAGCGATGGTAAGCGGATCCCCGCGCCAGGCGGATTGCCGCTGCATTCCGTATCTGTCGTCGCGTGATGGACGACCTGTTCGAAAGCCTCAACATTCAGTCCGCGATGCCCGAATCATCGTGGGATGAACTCGACTCCCTCCCCGGTCATCTTCCATGGCGTGACCTCAGAAGTCAGTTCGTTCGAGCCGTGCATTCGCAGTTCGAGCATTGGATCTCTCGCGATCAGCGGCATCATCGCGATCAGCTGATGTTCGCCCTCGGTCGCTTCGACGAGGGTGTGCGTCTGCTGTCTCATCTTCGCCGCCATATTTTCGCTGACGGCGCCGCGCCGTTGACGGTGCTCGACGTCGGCGCAGGCAATGGAGGTGTCGCGATTGCGTTCGCGAACGACCCGCGGAACCGTGTCATCGCGGCCGACGTCGTTCCGAATCCGCAGGCGGTGGCCTGCCGCAAACTGATGAAGTCGCCGGTTGCGATCGTTGCTGCGAATGGAGCAAGACTTCCCGTCGCGTCGAACAGCGTTGACCTCGTTCTCCTTGTCGATGTGCTCGAGCATCTTCCTTCCGCACACGAAGTGGCGAGCGAGATCATGCGGGTGCTTCGCAACGGCGGTCTTTGCGTCATGGTGACGCCGGCCCGACTGGCGCACGTCCTGAAGCGGGACCCGCACTACGGAGTTCGGGGGCTCCTCCTCCTTCCGAACGCCGTGCAGCGATTCATCGTCGATCGCGTTTTGAAGCGCCGGATCGTCGCCGCGAATGGCGCCGCTGCTCCCGCGTATGACGTCGAGCATACGTTCTGGCACGCCGAGGAGATCGCTGCACTTTTTCCCGAGCCGAAAACGGTGGACGTGCTGTACGAACAAACCTTCGCGCCGCCGCCACCGGTGCTGCGGTACTGGATCCGCCGGCCGCGCTGTGTTCTCGATTGGTTACGCTATCGACTCCGCCGGTTTTTCTTCGGCCACATACTCATCTACAAAGATTCACCTGCTGCCGGTACGCCGATGTTCGATCGCCTGATTTAGATCGCCGCTCCCAGCTTGTCGGGATTCAGCACCATGTCGATCTCCGCGATCTTTCCCTCCTCCGCGGTCAGCGCGACCACGCCCTGAATGTCGTCGCCGAACCACGTCACGATCGTCGGCACGCCATTGAGCTCTTCGACCGTCACGCGGAAATCGGCGCGCGCTTTCGACGCCAATCCGATGACCAGACGTGAAACGTGATCGATGCCGCGCACTACATTGCGCGCGGCGTTCACGCGACCTCCGCCGTCCGACACCGCCACGACATCTTCGGCGAGCAGCGCGCTGACGCGGGCGACGTCGCCGCTCTGCACCGCTTCGAGAAAGCCGCCGATCAGCCGCAGCTGTTCTTCGCGCGACGGCGCAAATCGCCGCTTCTCATCCGCCATCTTTTCGCGCGCGCGATGCAGCAGCTGACGCGACGCCGCCACGCTCAGCTCCAGCGTGTCCGCAATCTCCGCATGATCGAAGTCAAACGCCTCGGCGAGCACGAACACGGCCCGCTCCGCCGGCGTCAGCCGCTCCAGCGCAACGAGCAGCGCATACGAAACCGCCTCGGCGCGCTCGACGCGATGCTCCGCATCGTCGCCCGTGAACAGCGGCTCCGGCAGCCACGGCCCGATGTACTCCTCGCGCGTCGCCTGCGCCGACTTCAGCTTGTCGAGCGCGAGCCGCGTGGCGATCGTGGCGAGGAAGCTCTTCGCGTCGCGCACCACGTCGCGGTCGACGCCGGCGAATCGGACGAACGCATCCTGCACGACGTCCTCCGCATCGGCGACGCTGCCGAGCATTCGATACGCGATCGAGAAAAGCAGCGCGCGGTACGTTTCGAACTCGTCGGTCATGCAGGCCGTGTCTCCAGTTGCGTTTCGCGGCGCAGCAGCCCGCCCGGCCAGCGATACGGAACGCCGGCGCGCTCGAAGCGCAGCGACGCGATCGTATAGCGACAGATCAGCTCTTTCACCAGCGCGCCGGCGCGGCCGCTGATGATGGCGTCGCGCGCGGTGTTGTCGGTGGTGCGAAGTTGCACGAGCCCATCGCGACGTCCGAGTCCGATGCAGGTGATCGCGTACGCAAAGTTGAACGGAGCGTGCGACCGCGATCGCGCATCCGCGGCCAGTTCTTCGCCGGCGTACGCACCCATCGGCAGCGCGGTCGCGCACGCCATCAGCAACTCCGTGTCGCCGAGCGTCACCGTCGCCGCATCGCCAATCGCGATGACGCGAGGATCGGATGCGCGGAGGTGCGCATCGACGAGAACGCGGCCCGCGCGATCGGTGGCGAGTCCCGCCGCGGCAGCGATCGGCGACACGCCGAAGGACGCACACCAGAGCACCGCATCGGCTTCGAGGTCGTCGAGCGAATCGACGACGTTGTTCTCCTGCAGAACGACGCCACGCGATGTCAGCGACGAATGCAGATACGCTCTGCCCCGCCGTGACAACGACGCACCGATCGCGCCGCTGTCGATGATCGAAATTCGCAGCGATGGATACGCATCGGCCAGCTCGCTCGCCGCTTCGATGCCGGTCAGTCCGCCGCCGATGATCGCGACCGTTCCTCCACCGCGACGTGCGAGCGCGCGAAAGACATCCGCCGCCGCGCTCGCCGCGTTTGCGCTGCCGATCGAAAGCGCTCGCTCGATGCCGGGAACATTCGGTCGTCGCGTGTCACTGCCGAGCGCGTAGACGACGCGATCGAAGTGCAGCGTTTCACCGCTCGCCAGCCGCACTTCGGAATCGGCGAGCGACAGCGACTGCACCTCACCACGAACGTGCTCGACGCCGGTGCCTCGCAACAGCGTCGCGTACGGATGCACGCGACGCGGACGCCCGGCCGCCACTTCGTGCAACCGAATTCGTTCGACGAGCGCATCGCCGCGATCGACCAGCCGGATGCGAAACTCGCCGCGCGGCAGCAGTCGCGACGCGCGAATCGAAGCCAGCACGCCGCCGTAACCGCCGCCGATGATCACGATCTCCTTCATGTTCAGCTCCTTCGCGGCTCATGACGAACGAGCGTGGCGAAACGTGACATCGCGCCGCATGGCACGCCACGTGCGCCTACAATCCGCGCGCAGAGGGAGGAGCATCGATGCCACATGTCGTCGTCACCGGCGGGGCCGGATTCATTGCGTCGCACGTCGTCGACGCTTACATCGATCGCGGTTGGGACGTCACCGTGATCGACAACCTTTCAACCGGACAACGTGAGAACGTCAATCCGAAGGCGACGCTCGTCGAAGGCGACGTTACCGACGCGGACGTCGTCGCGCGCGTCGTGCGCAAGGGCGTCGATCTCGTCAATCATCACGCCGCGCAGATCGACGTGCGCAAGTCGGTGGCCGATCCGGCCTTCGATGCCGAGCAGAACATCGTCGCGTCGTGCCGGCTGTTCACCGCCGCCGTCGAAGCGGGCGTGAAGAAGATCATCTTCGCGTCGAGCGGGGGCGCCGCGTATGGCGAGCCGCAATTCGCGCCGCAAACCGAGGAGCATCCGTTCGCGCCGCTGTCGCCGTATGGGATTGCGAAATTGTCGGTGGAGTATTACCTCGCCTTCTTTCGCAATGTTCATGCGATTGCGACTGCCGCGGTTCGCTATGGAAATGTTTACGGACCGCGGCAGCGGGTCGATGGAGAAGCGGGTGTCGTGGCGATCTTCGGCGGACGGATGTTGCGCGGCGAAGAGGTGACGCTGAACGGCGGCGGCGCGCAGACGCGCGACTACGTTTACGTCGGTGACGTCGTCCGCGCGAACATGGCGGTCTCGGAACAGGATCTCACCGGCGCGTTTAACGTCGGGACCGGCATCGAGACGTCGGTCGTCGAGCTTGCGCAGAAAATCGCGAACGCCGTCGGGACGCCATTGAAGGCGAGCGCCGGTCCGGCGAAAGCGGGCGAGCAGATGCGCAGTGTGCTTGATGGAACGAAGCTGCGCAAAGCGGCCGGACTGCCGCAGCCGGTGACGCTCGAAGAAGGATTGCGCCCGACGATCGAATGGTTAGGCGGTGGTCGGTCTCGATGACCACGCCGCCAGTTTTCGCCCGCGCATGATCGACACGATTCCGAAGAACGCCGCCGCATTCACGAAGCAGAAAAAATACGGGATGTAGAGCGGCTTCGAGCGGCCGATCGGCGATTCGCGTAGCAGCGCGCCGGCGATGGCGAGCGCGTAAATCAGCGCCTGCGGAATCATCGTGATGAGGTAGAGCGGCTCGAGCGCGGCCAGGATCGCGTTCGAGATGAACAGCGGAATCAGAAAGAACGGGATGAAGTGCCGCACCAGTTTGTGCGACAGCAGCTCGACCGAATAGAAGCCCGACAGGAACAGCGGCGCACCGATATTCAGCAGCGCGCGCACCGAATGATTCGTGACGCGCACCTTCCGCTGGAACTCCTCACCCGCCACGACGCTCGCGTT
Source organism: Acidobacteriota bacterium (assembly GCA_025463165.1). Taxonomy (GTDB): domain Bacteria; phylum Acidobacteriota; class Thermoanaerobaculia; order Gp7-AA8; family Gp7-AA8; genus JAOBAU01. The sequence goes on from JAOBAU010000398.1 coordinate 13,658, forward strand.
TTCCCACGCCGTGGCATTCGGCTCGAACAGCAGCCGGTAACCCTGCAGCACGACCGGCACCGAGATGGCGATGTCATCGGCCTGCGCCGGATCGGTGATCGGCTTGTACAGCTCGCGGCGGATCGCATAGAGCAGCCCGTCGGCGGCAAAGACGCTCCCTATCTCACTTTCGCGCACCTTTTGCCATTTGTCCCACCGCCCGTAGAGTCCTTCCCCTTCGCCGGTCGCGTCGCCTTCCCGTTTCACGCCCGGCTTGCGCGCGCCGCAGACGCCGCCGACTTCGCGATCGCC
>JAOBAU010000411.1 GCA_025463165.1 Acidobacteriota bacterium
CGCAACAGAAGACGCCGACGCATCTCGTGGCGGAGGATTTGCGCGTCGACATGGCGGGCGGCGCGGCGATCGTGACGTTCAACATTCGCAATCCGAACGTGACGTCGCGTCGCACGTTCATCTGGCGGCGCTACGGCGATCGCTGGCTGATCGCGCACTTTCACGCCTCGAACTTCCGGCCGCCGACGCAGTAAGCTAGCCGCCGCATGGAACCGCGCTACCGCGACGCTTTCAATTCGCAGATCACGAACGAGCGCTACGCCTGGTACATCCGGCAGCTGGAAACGCGGCTCGACTGTCGCTTCGAGTTCCGCCTCGCGGAGTCGCCGGTGTTCCTGCCGGAGTCGTTCCGCGCGAAGCTCATCGATGCCGCAAACGCGGTCGTCGCGCAACTCTCCGAACCGGCGCGGCTCGAGAAAATGCAGCGCGCGATTCCGGAGCGGTGGGACACGCCCGGAATGGATCTGCTCCCCGGCTTCACGCAGGTCGACTTCGCGGTCGTGCGTGAAAATGGCGAGCTCGTTCCGAAGCTGATCGAGCTGCAGGGATTTCCGTCGCTGACGTCGCTGCAGGTCGTGCAGCGCGACGCGTGGAACGAGACGCTGCAGCAGATGAACGGACTCGATCGCGACTGGTCGTGCTGGTTCTCCGGCCTCTCACGTGATGGGTTCCTCGATCTCGCGCGGCGGACGATCGTCGGCCGTCACGATCCGCACGAAGTCATCCTGATGGATCTCGATCCGCCGACGCAGAAGACGTATCCCGATTTCGCCGCGACGAAGCTGCTCTTCGACGTCGACTCCGTCGATCCAACCGCGCTGTCGAAACGCGGCAACAAGCTCTACCGCGGCGAAACGCAGATCAAGCGGATCTACAACCGCGTCGTCTTCGACGAGTTGCTGAAAAAGGGAACCGAGCTGCCGTTCGATTTCCGCGACGACCTCGACGTCGAATGGGCGCCGCATCCGAACTGGTACTGGGTCTGGTCGAAGTACTCGCTGCCGTTTCTCGATCATCCCTCCGTGCCGCGCGCCACGTTCGTCTCCGACTTCACCGAGGTGCCGGACGACTTCGCGAAACGCTACGTGCTGAAACCGCTCTTCTCGTTCGCCGGCGGCGGCGTGAACGTCGAACCGACCGCGGCCGATCTCGCCGCGATTCCGATCGACGAGCGCGACAAATGGTGCGTGCAGGAAAAGATCGAATACGAGCCGGCGCTGCGCGCGGTCGACGGCGGCGGCGTGAAGATCGAGATTCGGATGATGTTCCTCCGTCCCGACAACGAGCCGCGTCCGATCCTCGCGCAAAATCTTGTTCGCCTCTCCCGCGGCAGGATGCTCGGCGTCGACTTCAACAAAGACTTCACGTGGGTCGGTTCGTCAATTGCACTCTCGCCGCATTCGTGAGAGCTGAAGTCGAGACAGCCGCTCCGCTGATTCCGCCGCGCCCGACGATCAATAAGCTCCGTGCCGTCGCTGCGGAATGCAAAGCGTGTCATCTCTGGAAGCTCGGCACGCAGACAGTGTTCGGCGAGGGACGGCAGACGTCGACGATCATGTTCGTCGGCGAGCAGCCGGGCAATTCGGAAGATCTCGAAGGACGTCCGTTCGTCGGTCCGGCCGGCGGACTGCTCGACAGAGCACTCGACGAAGCGGGCATCGATCGCTCGCGCGTCTACGTGACGAACGTCGTGAAGCATTTCAAGTGGGAACCGCGCGGCAAGCGTCGCATTCACAAGAAGCCGAACGGCGCCGAGATCACCGCGTGCCGTCCATGGCTCGAAGCCGAGATCCGCGTCGTAAAACCGCGCGCCATCATCTGCCTCGGCGCCACCGCCGCGCAGGCGCTGATCGGCCCGAAGTTCAAGGTGTCGCTGCAGCGAGGAAGGTTCGTCGAGTCGCCGCTCGCGGAGTTCGTCACCGCGACCGTGCATCCGTCATCGATCCTTCGCGCGCCGACTGATGAAACGCGGCGGATGGAGACGCAGGAGTTCATCGACGATCTGCGAAAGATCGCGAAGGCTCTCGCTATTTGATTCCGCGGTCGATCGCCATCGGCTCGCCGTCCAGCCACTGCTGGTAATCATCGACGGCGCGGTCGTAATCACGCAGGTTCGATTTCGAGTAACAGTCGCGACGCAGTTTCAACAGCCAGTCGCGCCACGGCACGTCGGGCTCGAGCGCCTTCAGCGCGGCCACCGTGTGCGGCCCGCAACCTTCCGCTTCGCGCGCGGTCGCGACGAGATAGACGCCGCGCGCATCCCACCACTGGCCCGCCGCGTACGGCTGCGCGAGCGCATCGAACAACATCGGCCCGGTGCCGCGATCGGCGCGCACCACGTACGGAACGGCATCGAGCGTCCGTCCCATCAGGTTCTGCGACGGCCATGGATTCGTGCGATAGGCGACGAGCGCGTTCCGCAAATACGTCGCTGCTTCACGCGGCTTCAGCTGATGTTCGCGCAGTCGCGCCATCAGCGCATCGGCTTCGATCGGCTGAAACTGCCGCAGCACATTGATGTATGGAATCGCCGCTTCATCAGTCGATGCGGCGAGCGTTTCCGCAACGGCGGCAAGCTCCGCCGTGTTCACCGGTTTCCAGCGGTTCGCTTTCCACTCACGGCCGGCGCCGGTGAGATCGCCCTTCTCGTACAGAATCGCCATCTGCTTGCGCGAATGCTCTTCCTGCGTCGGCGCGGGAGAGAGCACGTTGATGTACGGAATCGACGCGCGCTGCTGCATCACCAGCTGCCAGTCGATTGCACCGCGCACGCGAGCCGGCCGATACGCATTGCGCTCCTGCGCGAGCAGGACGAGTCTGGCGATGCTGAACTTCGACGTCGAGCCGACCGCGCGCGCGAATCCGAATTCGATCGGCGTGCGATCGTCGGTGTTGATCTCTTCCTCTGCTTTCGCGAATGCAGTCGCGAGCGCATCGTCGGCGACGAAGTGCGAGAGGAAACCTTCGACGCTCTCGACGCGCCACGTGTACGACATCGCGCTGCGATACGGCTCCTGCGCGAGACGTTGCCGCAGCACATCGAAGTCATAAACGATCGGGTCGTGCGACGCGACGAGCAGCAGATCGCCGTTCGCCGTCTGCCACGTCTGCACGTTCGCGTAAACGCGCTTCATCGTCGCGTAAATCGTCCGCACCGTCTGCGCATCGACCTCATACGCCTGCACCCACTGCAGAAAAATCCCGCCGCGATTCAGTCGATGCGATGCCGCTTCGTAGAACTCGCGCGTGAAGAGACTGGCGATACCGGCGCGATACGGATTCGACGGCTCGGAAAAGATGATGTCGTAGCGGCGATCGGTCGTCAGCAGTACTTCACGCGCGTCGCCGATCGAGATGTGGACCTTCGGATTTTCGAGCACGCGATGATTGACCGGCGCGCATGCTTTGGCGACGTCGATCACGGCCGGTTCGAGCTCGACGACATCGACGTTGCCGATCGTCGGAACCGCGCCGAGCCAGCCGGCGGTGCTGCCGGTGCCGAGGCCGATCACGAGCGCCGATTGCGGCTTCGGATGCAGCACCGCGCCAATCAGTCCGGTCATCACCTGCGTGCCGTCATCGGAGCGCGCGCTGCCGTCCGCTTTGCCGTTGATGATGAAACCGTAATCGTCGGCGTCGACGAGCGCGACGCTGCTCTCGCGGCCGTCCGCATCCCACACGACGGTGCGGCGCATACGGCTCATCCAGTCGCGCGTTTCGTTGATCTGCGAGAGTTGCGGCGCGCGTCCGGCACCGATGCCGCCGTGACGCCAGACCGCGGTCGGACCGACGGTCGAAAGTCCGGCGATCGCGAGCACCGCCGCGAGCGTCGCGAACGCCGACATCGTGATCGAACGCTCGCGAACCGCGTACACGATCGACAACACGCCGAGCGCGGCGAGCAGCACGATGACGAGCCGCCAGCAGCCGGGCGCGGAAAGCAGCGGCAGCAAGCCGAAACCGCCGGCGAGTGAGCCGGCGATCGCACCGATCGTGTTCCATGCGTACGCGGCGCCGACCTGACGGCCGACGTCGCGACGTCCACTGCCGAGGAGCGCGATGAGCAGCGGAAACTGAATACCGGAGATGAACGCGGCGGGAAACACCGCGACCATCGTGATCAGCGTCCATGCGATGACGTGTCCCGGAAAGCCGAGCGGCGCGAGCGAGCGCAGGTAGTTCGCGATGAGTGCGAGTTGATCGCCGAGCGCGAACGGCAGCGCGATCGCGGCCGCTTCGAGCGAACAGGTCAGCGCGAACGCACCGGCGGTGGCGTTGCCGCGACGTCCGCTCCAGAACGAGTACGCCGCGCCGCCGGTGCCGATGCCGAGGAGCGCGATGGCGAGAATTAATCCAAAGGTGAAGGTCGAGCCGCCGAGAATCGGTGCGAGCATCCGATACCACACGAGCTCCATCAGCAGGAACGCGAAGCCGACTGTGAGCGATGCACCGAGGACGACGCGTGGCGGCATCGCGGGCGCGACGATCGGCTGGTCCGGCTCTTCGTCGTGCATCGTTCTGCTTCGCGCAATGCCGCGCGCGGCAATGGCGACGAGCAGGTTGAGCAGCACCGCGATCAGCAGCGTCTTGCGATTGCCGAACGTCTCGAGCAGAAAGAAGGTCGAGAGAATCGTTCCGGTGACTGCGCCAAGAGTATTCGTCGCGTAAAGCAATGCGAGCTTGCGGCGGCCGTCATCGTCACTCGTCTCGACCGCGCGCGCCGCGGCCGGCAACGTGCCGCCCATCAATAGCGTCGGGACGGCGAGGATGAGCGTCGAGAGCAGGAGACGAACGATCGTCGCCAGTCCAAGGCCGAGCTGGATCGAGCCGCCGAGCGCCAGGTAGATTTTTGCGACGACGAAGAGCAGCAGCGGAGAGACTGCCGCGGAGAGGGCGATGAAGAATTCGAGCTTCGCGTAGAAGGCGAGGGGATTTTGCTGCGCGTCGGCGCGACGACCGAGGAGCGCACTGCCGAGACCGAGCCCGGCCATGAAAATCGCCAGCACGGCCGCGGTTGCTGACGTCGACGCGCCGAAGATCAGGCGGAACTGCCGGAGCCACACCGTTTGATAGACGAGCGCGCAGAGCCCCGAGCCGAAGAGCAGTGCTCCCACTTTCCACGTATCGCGTGTCATGGCAAACCGGCGCGCAGGATACTACTGGCTGTGGAATTGGGGGCCGAACATGCGCATTTTTCCGCCCTTTCCGCTGTTTTCATGGCCATCGAAAAGAGCGGGCGGTAAACTCTCTCCACCACGCGAATGCCTGTCGATCGGACTCCGTTTCGCTACTCTCCGGCGACCACGTTCTTATCTCTTCCTGGATGAAGGAGCAGTCTCATGGCCATACCAAGTGACAAATTGAAAGCGGCCGAAACCGCGCTGACGCAGATCGAGCGTCAGTTCGGCAAGGGCTCGATCATGCGCCTCGGCGCGAAAGAGTTTTTGCCGATCAGCTCGATCTCGAGCGGCTCGATCGGCGTCGATTCAGCGCTCGGCGTCGGCGGCATGCCGCGCGGCCGGATCATCGAGATCTTCGGGCCGGAATCGTCGGGCAAAACGACCCTCTCGCTGCACGTGATCGCCGAAGCGCAGCGCACCGGCGGCCTCGCGGCGTTCATCGATGCCGAGCATGCGCTCGACGCCGAATACGCGAAGAAGCTCGGCGTCGACGTCGACAATCTCCTCGTCTCGCAGCCGGACAGCGGCGAGCAGGCGCTGGAGATCGCGGAGGTGCTGGTTCGCTCCGGCGCCATCGACGTGATCGTCATCGACTCGGTCGCCGCACTCGTGCCGCGAGCGGAGCTCGAAGGCGAGATGGGCGATTCTCATGTAGGGTTGCAGGCACGTTTGATGTCACAGGCTCTGAGAAAATTAACAGGCATCGTTTCGAAATCTAAAACGTGCCTGATTTTCATCAACCAGATCCGCGAAAAGATCGGCGTGATGTTCGGCAATCCGGAGACGACCACCGGCGGCCGCGCACTCAAGTTCTACTCATCGGTGCGCGTCGACATCCGCCGCACGAACCAGATCAAGGAAGGCGACGAAGTGGTCGGCTCCCGCGTGAAGGTGAAGATCGTCAAGAACAAATGCGCCGCGCCGTTCCGCCACGCGGAGTTCGACGTAGGCTATGGCGAGGGCATCTCGAAGACCGGTGAGCTCATCGACATCGGCATCGAGAACAAGATCGTCGAGAAGTCGGGCTCCTGGTTTTCCTACGGCGACGTTCGCCTCGGCCAGGGTCGCGAGAACGCGAAGATGTTCATTCGCGAGAATCCCGATCTCGCCAGCGAGATCGAAGGGAAGGTTCGCCGCGCGCTCGGCATGGGCGGCAACCCGGACCTGCATCTCGTCGAAAACGAGGCGCCGATCACGCAGGTGAAGCCGACCAAAGCGTCGCGCTGATTTCGTACAGCAGCGATCTCATGAGCGGCGGCCTTCGGGCCGCCGCTTTCGTTTGCGGTACGCTGGCAATCGATGCGACTCGATCAGGCGATTGCCGAGCGAAATCCCGACATCTCCCGCCGCAAAGCACGCGAGCTGATCTCCGCGCGGCGCGTGCTGGTGAACGATCGTCCGGTCGGCATCGCCTCGCGTGAGATTGCGACCGCCGATCGAATCGTGATCGTCGATGAGCTGCCATCCATTGCGATCCTTCGCGAAGGCAGCGACTGGATCGCGGTCGACAAACCTTCCGGCATGGCCGTGCAACCGGTGCGCGATCGTGCGCGCCGTTCGCTCGAAGAGTTGCTGCGGCTGCAGCTTCGCGGCGAGCTCTATCTCGTCCATCGCATCGACACCGGCACGAGCGGCGTCGTGCTCTTCGCCCGCACGCGCGACGCGGCGGCGCGTTTGTCGGAGCTCTTCGCGAAACGTCTCGTGCAGAAAACGTATCTCGCCGTCGTCGAAGGAGAGATCGCCGAGGAGTTGACGATCGAGACGCCGATCGCGGAGAGGGAAGCGGTGACGATCATCCGTCCGCGCGCGAGCGCCGATGGGCTGACCTGCATCGAAGCGGAGATTCGCACCGGGCGGACGCATCAGATTCGCATCCATCTGCAATCGATCGCGCATCCGGTGGCGGGCGATCGCCGTTACGGCTCGACGGTGAACGCGCCGCGGCTGATGCTGCATGCGTGGAGGATCGAACATGAATCGTTCGGCGTGCTCGAGGCTTCCGCTCCGGACGATTTGATACGATGCCCGCCGCTATGGACGAGCCGCTGATCCATGCAACAACGGTCATCTGCGTGCGACGCGATGACAAGGTCGCAATGGCCGGCGACGGCCAGGTGACGGTCGGCAACACGATCATGAAGCACGGCGCCGCGAAGGTTCGCCGTCTCTATCACGACAAGATCCTCGCCGGATTCGCCGGCTCCGCCGCCGACGCCTTCGCGCTTTTCTCCCGCTTCGAAGCGAAGCTGGAGGAGTTCCGCGGCAACATGGAGCGCTCGGTCGTCGAGCTGGCGAAAGACTGGCGCATGGACAAATACCTCCGCCAGCTGCAGGCGATGCTGATCGTCGCGAACAACGAGCGCGCGTATCTCGTCTCCGGCAACGGCGATCTCATTCAACCCGACGACGGCATTCTGGCGATCGGCTCCGGCGGCGCGTTTGCGCTCGCGGCGGCGCGCGCGCTCGTCAAACATACGAACCTGGACGCTCCCGCGATCGCACATGAGTCGCTGCGCATCGCCTCCGAAATCTGCATCTACACGAACGATCGCATCACGGTCGAAAGCCTCTGACGATGGTCATCCACCTTCCCGGGCAGGTCGATCCTGCCGAGCAGCAGAAGAATCCCGAATCGCTCACCCCGAAAGAGATCGTGCAGGAGCTCGACAAGTACATCGTCGGGCAGCGCGCGGCGAAACGCGCGGTGGCAATCGCGCTCCGCAATCGCTGGCGCCGGCAACAGCTTCCCGCCGACATGCGCGACGAGATCGCGCCGAAGAACATCATCATGATCGGCCCGACCGGTGTCGGAAAGACGGAGATCGCGCGCCGGCTCGCTAAGCTGACGCGCTCACCGTTTCTCAAAGTCGAAGCGTCGAAGTTCACGGAAGTCGGCTACGTCGGCCGCGACGTCGAATCGATCGTGCGCGATCTGACGGAGCTCGGCGTGAAGCTGGTGAAGGAAGAGACGAGCCGCAGCGTGCGCGCAGTCGCCGAGCGCAACGCGCGCGAACGAATCCTCGATCTGCTGCTTCCCGGCTCGTCGCGCAACGCTCCCCCGCGACCGGCATTCGTCGGCTCGACGGTTCCCGAGCCGGAAGAGTCGCGCGAGAAGATGGCGCGCTGGCTCGACGAAGGCCGGCTCGAAGAACGCGAGGTCGAGATCGACGTGAAGGACCAGGGCGGCTTTCCGTCGCTCGAGATCTTCACGCCGCAGGGCGTCGAAGAGATGGGGATCAACATGAAGGACATGCTCCCCAACATCTTCGGCAACAAGACGAAGCGGAAGAAGATGCGGCTCGGCGACGCGCGAGAGCTGCTCATCGCGGAAGAGGCGGAGAAGCTCGTCGATCAGCAGAACGTCGCGCGCGAAGCGATCGACCGCGTCGAGCAGAGCGGCATCGTCTTCCTCGATGAGATCGACAAGATCGCAGGCCGTCAGAGCGCGGCGCAGGGTCCCGACGTCTCGCGGGAAGGTGTGCAGCGCGATCTGCTGCCGATCGTCGAGGGGACGACGGTGAACACCAAGTACGGGATGGTGAAGACCGACCACATCCTCTTCATCGCGTCGGGCGCCTTCCACCTCAGCAAGCCGAGCGACCTGATCCCGGAGCTGCAGGGGCGCTTCCCGATCCGGGTCGAGCTTTCGTCGCTGAGCGTCGACGACTTCGAGGCGATCCTGACGCAGACCCACGCGAGCCTGGTCAAGCAGTACACGCTGCTGCTCGCGACCGAAGGCGTGCGGCTGGAGTTCCAGCCCGACGCCATCCGCCGGATCGCGCAGATCGCCTACGAGGTCAACGAGCGCACCGAGAACATCGGCGCGCGGCGCCTCGCGACCGTGATCGAGCGCCTGCTCGACGAGGTGAGCTTCGACGCGCCCAACCGCGACG
>JAOBAU010000420.1 GCA_025463165.1 Acidobacteriota bacterium
CTCGCCCATCAGCGCGGCGATGTAGTCGGTCACCACCGACTTCGACGTCATCGCCACTTTCATCGGCAGGACCGAGATGATGCAGGCGTTCATGACGAGGTAGATCGCGCCGATGGCGAGGATGGAAATGACGATCACGCGCGGGATCGTTCTCTCCGGATCGCGGACCTCGTCGCCGAGGTAACAGATGTTGTAGTAGCCGAGATAGTCGTAGACGGCGAAGATCAGCGCGAGGCCGAGCCCTTCGTAACCGTGGCCGCCGTCGGAACGTGGCGCGTTCCAGAACATGAACGCGCTCAGCTTCAGATGCGGGAGGCCGGCGATGATGACGATCGCGAGTGTCGCGAGGACGCCAGCCCACAACAATACGGAGAGCTTGCCGATCGCTTCGATGCGACGCAGCAGCAGCAGCGTCGTGATGATGCAGACGCCGACCGCGACGAACTTGCCGTAGCCGAGCGTCGCCGGCAGGAGGCGCTGCAGATAGTTCGCGAAGCCGATGCAGCCGGACGCCATCGACAGCGGCGCGGAGAAGAGAATCTGAAAGAGAAAGAGGAAGGAGACGATGCGGCCGAAGCGGCCGTAGGCGCCGCGGAGAAATGCGTACGAACCGCCGGAGGCCGGCATCGACGCGGAGAGCTCGGCCGTGACGAGTCCGTCGGAGATCGCGAGCAGGCCGCCGAGAATCCAGGCGAGCATGCCGCGGCCGCCGCCCATCGCGGCGAGGATCAGCGGGATCGTGATGAACGGACCGATCCCGACCATGTCGATCATGTTGAGCGCGATGCCGCGCCACAGACCGATGTCGCGACGGAGCATTACTTCCGCGTCACGGACGTTACCCATCCGCCGTACATCGGATTCGGCAGCAGAAAGAAGGAGCGTCCGAATTGCGCGTCGGCGCCGGCGCCGTCGAACGGTTCGCCTGTCTGCGGAAAGTCACCCATCTGATCGCCGACGAAGGCGACGACGCCGACCTTCACGCCGCTCCACGAACATTTGCCCGAGCCGTCCGCGACCTCTTTGCGCCGCGCCGATTTCGGATAGTTGTCGGCGAGGAGACAGAGGACGTCGTTCGACGACCAGAGTCCGTTGCGCTCCAGATTGCGCTGCGTCCCCTCGCGCGCTTTCTCGTCACGATTGGTGATGAAGGCAACTTTGCCGCCCGCGGCGCGAATGGCCGTGAGGAAGTCAGCCACGCCGGGAACGCTGCCCGCTTCCGCGCGATTGATCCACGCCAGCCACGAGACGTCTTCGAAGGGGACGGTGTAGGTGACGCGCTCGAGTTGATAGGTGGAGTTGTCGAGCACGGTCTCATCGACGTCGAGGATCACGCCCCACGCGCCTTTCGCCGCTTTCCCTTTCGCGAGCGCGGCATCGGTGGCGATGCGATAGACCTCGCGGCTGAGCGCCGCGTATTCCGCGCTGTCGCGGACGTACTTGATCTCGAGCGAAGTCTTCGCCGCAGGCGCCTGGGCGTATGCCGCGGCAGTGGAGAGAAGGAGGAGAGCGAGAATGCGCTTCATGCGGAGAGGATGAAGGATGGCGGAGGAAAGGTGAAGAGGTTTCGCGGGGAGGGCTGCGAATGTGCGGAGTCTTCGCATCGGTGGCGACCTGCAATTGGTGTTGCGCGTCCCGCAGCATCGCGTCGGTGCCAGCGGAATCAGTTCTCCAAACGCGGGCGAACTCGCGGCGCAGCGTCGACCGGATAGCGCTCGCGAATTTCCGGCGGCGGTGATCGCCGTGACTTTCAATGTCACTGGAAAACGGCGTGGTCGGATGTAAACGAGGGCTCGTCGCTGCCGGCGGAATCATTTCTCGGAACGCGGGCGAACTCGAGCCTCCCGATGCGATTGACTCGACTCCATCTCATCCGAAGCGTCCGCGCGCGTCACCAGCAGCGCGCCCCGCCCACCCCGATCCCTCGCTACGCTCGGGATGACGCTACTTGTCGCGGATGATGGTGTTGATTGCGGCCATCACCTTCAGCGATCTTGCCGACGGTCCCGTGGTCACTTCGGCGAGTCCGTCGGACATGAGCGCCTTGCGGCCGTGTTTGCTCCACCATCTGCCGACGTAGACGGCATCGCCGACTTTCGCGATGACCAGCTCGGCGTTGTTGGCGCGGCCGGTGGGGCGCAGCTCGACGACGAGGAGATCGCCTTCCTCGATGCCGTGCGCGCGGAGCTCTTCGCCGCGGGCCCGGAAGAGGAGCTCGCCGTTTTCAAGCATGGTGGCGGGGATCAGCGCGGTGTCGGTGATGCTTTCGTCGGCCGGCTCGCCCTGGCGAATCTCGGCGGAGATTGGAAAGCGGGAGAATCCGGACGTCGAATCGGCGAGACGGGTTCCGTTCGCGGCGGGACGTCGTTCGAGGCGTCGCGGGACGAGCGTCGGGAAGTGTCCGACCACGACATTGTCATGTTCTTCGCCGCCGAGGATTCCTTCAGCGGTGGAAAGGAGCTCGGTGAGACGATGCGCTTCGGCGCGTGCTTCGCGAATGGAATCGGTCAGGAGCGGAAGGTTGATCGTCGACTCGTCGGGATCGCCGGGATAGATGGAGAGCGCGCCGAGCTGAATCTCCTTCAGATCGAGGACGCCGGCCACTTTCTTCAGGACGAGAACGGAAACGTTCGCTCCCTTTTCGAGGGCTGCAAGGTGGCGACGGCTCACGCCGGCGAGGCGGGCGAGCTTTGCCTGCGTCAGGTTCTTCTTGATGCGCGTTTCGCGTACTTGTTGGCCGAGCATGACTAAGTAACCTATAGGTTACTACACACAGTGGTGCAGTGACCGAGGAAGTGTCCGCGGCGGCAGGAGATGCGCGCCGTTACGGTGACGACGCGGACCGGATTTCTGCAGACGCGGAAGTGTCATGCCGGACACTCTCGCACCGGGGAGTGGCAGAAGTTCGGTTTTCCACCCCCCGTGGAATGAGATTTTCGGAGGGGCCGAGTGGAGAACGGAGCGGAACGCAAGTTCCACGAGGGGAGGAGAGCACGATGCTGCCGGTCTCCCGAGGTATGTGCGCGCGTTTTTATGTCGTTGCGGATTGACACCTATTCAGCATCCGGTTAGAATGCAGAATAGTTCACATGCCGACACGACTTGAAGCGTATCTCACGACCCGGGGAATCAAGCCGGCGCATCTCGCGCGGGAGTCGGGCTACAGCCGCCAGCACCTGTTGCGGATCAGGACAGGGCGGATGGAGCCGACGCGACGCTGCATTGCAGCAATCGTGGCGGCTTGCCGCCGCCTCTCGCGCGAGCCGGTGAAGGCAGCCGATCTGTTCGACCTCGAAGGGGAGGAGCGCTAGCTCGTTCTCCTTCGGTGCAGGACAAATCGGAGGATACACCCCAGCCGTTTGCGCCAGCAAAACGGCCGCACTCCGCTCTGCCGGCGCGAGATCGTGCACACGATCGCGCACCTGGTGACGGACGCAACCGCCGTCGCGCACAGCCTCGATTCCACGAGGTGTGGAAGGGCGGGCGGCGCGAGGGATGGAGCGAACGAGGCGCGGTTCTACGGTGGGTAGGGACGAGGCATGAGGCATGGGGCATGAGGTCGAACCCACTCATTGCTCATCCCTCTTCTCTCCTGCGGTCGAGCCTGGTAGAGTGTCGCCATGCCTTCCCAAACCGTTCCTGGCGACACACTCGCCGCTACTTACGCCGTCGGCACCGCGGCATCCATCCGCATCAGCGCCGTCATCGGTGACGGACAACTTGGCGATTCCGCCGTCTGGCTCGATACCAAGCTGCTGACGACCGGCGACGTGAATCACTTCGACATCGGCTCCGCCGCGCAGCTCCGCGGCCATCAGCTGAAGTTCCGCTCGATTGCTTCCGATCTCAATCCGCAGACGAACCGCACCAGCGTCTCCTACTTCCTCGCCGGCGGCACTACCGACGACGATTACACGCTGACGAAGCAGGTCGCCAACGATGGCGACTCCGTCGTCTATGAGGCAACGTTCCAGCTCGTATGAAGACGACGCGCACGCTCGCTCTCGCCGCCCTGCTGACCGCCGCGACGTTCACCGCCTCCGCGCAAACCGTTCCCGATCCACTCCAGCTCAACGACATCAAAACGCCGATCTCTCCCGCCTTCGTCGTTCTCGGCGTCGCGCCAACCGACGTCGCGCGTCCGACCACGCCGCGCGCGGTCGGGATCGCGCTGATCTCCGCGAACAGCGACTCCGGCGGCGGCGGACTGCCGCGCAATCTCGCGCTCGAAGTCGCGCCGTACTGGCTCACGAATCGTCCGGCGCTGACGTTCGCGCAGTACGACCATCCGTCGTTCTGGCAATCGCTGCAGCAGACGCTCTCGGTTTCCGTGGCGACGAAAAACGGAACGCCGGCGAACAACGCCGGGACCGCGAACGTGCCGTCATCACTCGGCGCGCTCGGCATCCGCGCGTCGTGGACGATCGGCGCATCGAGCGCGCTCGAACAGCAGGTCCTCGCCGCGTATCACGCGAAGGCAAAGACGTTTCTCCTCCAGCCGACGCGACCGACGGACGCCGAGGTCAGCGTGGCACTCCGGCCGTTCGTGATGGCGATGCGCGAAGCGATGAAGCAGGGACGCTGGATCGTCGAAGCGGCCGCCGCGTCGTCGGCGATGTTCCCGAACAACAGTCTCGATCAGGCCGAGACGCAGAAGAACGCCATCTGGCTCACGCCGTCGTATCGCTTCGAGCGAGGGACGTTCAATCCGGCGACCGGAATGCTGACCGAAGCGCCCAGCATCGATTTCATGACTGTCCTTCGCTACAGTGAAGATCGCACCGTGACGGTCGTGACCGGCCGCAACAGCATCGACGCCGGCGCGCGCCTGCTGTGGGAGAGCGACACGATTGCCGTTTCCGCCGAGCACCTCGAGCGTTTCGGCGACGGGAAGCGCACGCGCCGCACGTCGATTCTCGGCGAGTACAAGCTGACCGACAATCTCTACCTCAGCGCCACCTTCGGCCGCAACTTCGCCGGCGAGAATCCGAACGGCAATCTGCTCGCGCTCTTCGGCATCAACTTCAATGCCGGACAGAAGCCGTCGATGCTGGCTCCGGTGCCGTGACGACCTATCCGCTTGAACCTGCCGGCGACGCCATGCGCGCGCTCGTCGACGGCGCGATGCAGCGCATCGTCGCGCACCTCACGTCGCTGCCGGAGCAGCCGGCGTCGAACGTCGAAGGCGCGGCCGACTTTGCGCGGACTCTCATCGAGCCGCTGCCGCGCGCGGGCGCCGATTACGAAGCGCTGCTCGACACGCTCTTCAATGACTACATCCCGCGCTCGTTCAACGCGGCCGGTCCCGGCTACCTGGCGTTCATCCCGGGCGGCGGACTCTTTCACTCCGCCGTCGCCGATCTGATCGCCGACGCGGTCAATCGCTACGTCGGCGTCTTCGCGGCGGCGCCGGCGCTCGCGCAGCTCGAGGCGAACGTCGTCCGCTGGTTTTGCGAGATCGCCGGATACGGAGAGGGGAGCGGCGGCGTGCTGACGACCGGTGGCTCGCTCGCGAACCTGACGGCGCTCGTCGCGGCGCGGAAGGCGATGCTGCCGGAAGACTTTCTGCGCGGCACGCTCTACTGCAGCGACCAGACGCATCACGCGTTTCAGAAGGCTGCGGGCGTGGCCGGTTTTCCGGCCGCGAACGTACGCGAGATCGCCAGCGATGCACGGTTTCGCATTCGCATCGATGCGCTCGAAGAACGGATCGCGCGCGATCGCGCGGATGGCTTCACACCATTCCTCATCGGCGGCAGCGCCGGCACGACCGCGACCGGCGCGGTCGATGATCTCGACGCGCTCGCCGACGTCGCGCAGCGCGAGCGGCTCTGGTTCCACGTCGATGGCGCGTACGGCGCCTTCTTCATGTTGACCGAGCGCGGAAGCGACGTTATGCGCGGCATTGCGCGCGCCGACTCGATCATCCTCGATCCGCACAAGACGCTTTTCCTCCCGTTCGGCACCGGCGCGGTGATCGTCAAAGATGCGATGACGCTCCGCCGCGCGCACAGCGCGCACGCCGACTACCTCCCGGAGATGCAGGAGAGCGCGGAGCTCGTCGACTTCTGCGAGATCTCGACGGAGCTGTCGCGCGACTTTCGCGGGCTGCGCGTCTGGTTGCCGTTAAAGCTCTTCGGCATCGAGCCATTTCGTCAACAACTTGACGAAAAGCTCGATCTCGCTCGATGGGCGACCGAACAGCTGCGCACGATCGACGGGATCGAGATCGTCGCCGAGCCGCAGCTGTCGGTCGTCGCTTTCCGGCTCGTGCGCGACGGCGCCGATCTCGACGCGCTCAATCGCGAGCTGATGCGACGCGTCAACGAAAAGAAGCGGGTGATGGTGACGGGCGCCGTCGCCGGCGGCGCCTTCGTCGTGCGAATCTGTGTCGTCTCCTTCCGCACGCACATGGAGCGGATGCAGCTGGCGATCGACGACATTCGCGAGGCCGCGGCGTCGCTTACTTCGTAATGTAGAAAGTCTTCCCTTCGAGCCGGTACTTGAGATTGTTTTCGCGGCAGATCTGATCGAGCGCCTGGTCCCACGGCATCTCGGTGACCTTCAACGTGACGCTGCCGGTGACGCCGGCCGGCACCATGAAGGTGTAGCCGGTCATCTTGCTCAGCACTTTGAAGACGTCCTGCAACTCGGCGTCCTTTACGTTGATGGAGATCGGCTCGCCCTTGAACGTCGTGTCGCTCTCATGCGCCGTCCGGAACGTTTCCTGGACGACGGCTCCGTCGACTTTGACGACGAGGTGCGCTGTTGACGCGCCATCGGCGGTCGCGTTGAAGTCCATGAAGAACGCGCGCTCTTTGCCGTCGACTACTGAGCCGCTCTGGATCGACGCCGCGATGCCCCATTGCGTCGTGATGCGCGGCGATGCCACCACGCTCCCATCGACCGTGTCGATGACGCGTGCTTCGATGACGACCTGCTGTGTACCGCGCGGCGTGACGGTGTAGGTGAGTTGATACCGCGTCTTACCCGTCGACGCGTCGGCGCGGGCAACGACCGCCGCACCGGCGGTGAACAGCGCAATTGCGACGACGGTGATGCCGACGACGAGACGATGTGAGAGCGCGCGCGTTTTCAATTCCGAATAGCTCATGACGTGTTCCACCCTTTCTTTCAGCTGACTGCTGGCCATGCAGGAGACGCCGGCGATGCGCGGCGCGATCGCGGCGCGACAGACTTTCGCCAGCGCCGAGACGTACGTTTCTTCAGTGGCGCCGTCGGCGACGATCTCATCGCAGGCCTGCTCGCGGCGTCGCGCCAGTTCGCGCCTCGCAATGATGACGAGCGGATGAAACCAGAGCATTGCGCCGGCCAGCGATTCGAAGACGGCGGTGGCGTTGTCACGGCGCGCGACGTGTGCGCATTCGTGCGCGAGGATCGATTCGAGCTCGCCATCTTCGAGCGCATCGGAGCTCGACGGCAGCACGAGCACCGGACGGATGACGCGCAGCACCGCCGGCGCTTCCGCGATCGGCGAGCGGACCAGATCGACCGACTGCTTCACGCCGGTCCGCTCCTTCGCGCGCGTCAGCGCTGCCACTTCACGCGGTGACGCGGGGACCGCACCGAAGAGCGCGGCGGCGAGCGTGCGGCGATGGAGAAGAAACGTGCGCAGCAGAAGCAGCGCCGCGATCGAGAGCCAGACGATTCCGGCGATCAGCGGCCAGCGCGGCGCGGCAGCACCGGCGATTGCGACCGGAGCGGCAATCGGGCCGCGCACGAGATTCATCATCACGAAGCTGTCGCCGCGCGTGTTGCCGAACAGGCCCGCGAGCGGCGTGAAGAGCACGGACGGAAAGACGAACTTCGCGATGCCGGCCAGCAGCACGGCGTAGCGCGTCCGCGCCGTCAGACGCGGCGCGAAGCGGGCGATCGAGAACGCGAGCAGCAGGACGATCGTCGACGTCCAGAGATGCGAGATGAGCGCGCCGATCATCGCTTCGTCCTTTTCGGCGGCGCCGGTTTTTCGAGCGCCTTCAAATCTTCGAGCGTCAG
>JAOBAU010000437.1 GCA_025463165.1 Acidobacteriota bacterium
GCGAATTCGGCGCGACGATTCTCATCGCCGGCAACATCCCCGGACGGACACAAACGCTCGCGCTGGCGATCTTCGATCGGGTGCAATCAGGAGAAAGCGCCAGCGCGCTGCTGATGTACGTCGTGGCGATCGCATTCAGCGCAGTCGTGGCCAGCGAACTGCTGTCACGCGCACAGCGGAGACGGCTGGCGCGGTGATCGAGCTCGACGTTCAGCTGCCTCTTCCCCGTTTCACACTCGACGTGCGCGCGACTCTCGGCGATCGAGTCACGGCGCTCGTCGGACGCTCCGGCGCGGGCAAGACCTCGCTGCTCGAATCCATCGCCGGACTTCGCGCTGCCAGCGGACAGATCATCATCGACGGCCTGGACATCGCGTCACTCCCACCGGAACGCCGCCGCATAGGTTACGTGCCGCAGGACGTCGCGCTCTTTCCGCACCTCGACGTGCGCGGCAACATCCGCTTCGGCTCGCGCGATGAGTTGCGATTCGCATCGCTCGTCGAAACGCTCGAGCTCGCGCCGCTGCTGCAACGCTCACCAACGACACTCTCCGGCGGCGAACGGCAGCGCGTCGCGCTCGCCCGCGCGCTGATGACGGCGCCGCGACTGCTGCTCCTCGACGAACCGCTGGCCTCCGTCGATCAGCCGCTCCGCGAGCGCATCCTCATCTTCCTCCGCCGCATTCGCGACCTCGGCGTCCCGATGATCTACGTCACGCACCAGCCGTTCGAAGCGCTCGCGCTCGCGACGTCGTGCATCGTGCTCGACGAAGGTCGCGTCGTCGCGCACGGCGCGCCGCGCGACGTGTTGTACGAATTTGCAGCCGAGGTCGACAACGTGTTCGAAGTAGCGAATCCGCGGCATGAGCCGGAGCGTGGCATCACGCGCGTGACGACCGCAGCCGGGCTCGAGCTCGCGCTGCCGCACGATGAAGTCGCGACTGCCGTTTTCCCGCTCGTCGTTCGCATCAGCGGCGAAGAGATCGTCGTCTTCGGCGAGCGGCCGTCGTCGATCTCATCGCGCAACGTGATCGAAGGTGAGATCACCGCACGCCGCGAGCGCGATGGCTCCGTCGATCTGATCGTCACCACGCCCGAAACGATTCACGTTCGAGTCACGCGCGGAGCCGCGGATGACCTCAATCTCGTACGTGGCCGCCGCGTCTGGCTGGCGATGCGCAGCCGCTCGTTCCGCGTGGTCGGGTAGAATCGCCACGCATGCTGCCAATCAAAGGGATGACCCCGCAGGAGATCCGCGTCCTTCAGGAGTTCCGCCGGCTGACGACCGACACGCTGTCGATTCATGCCATCAAGCAGATCAGACATCCGGTCGGCGGAGGCGAAGCGCCGGCGTTCGCGCTGCTTGAAAAGGGCTTCCTCACCGCGGACGGCGCGCGGGAAAACTTCACCCTCACCGAGAAGGCGAAAGAGTTCCTCTCTTACGATCCGCTGCCCGGTTATGAAAAGGGCGGAGCTGACGCCGAGGCGTGATTGCACAGCTCTCGTGGCACCGCGTAAGTGCCGCTGCTGGTTGAATTTAGATCGTCAAGACGTTGACGAACTTCGTAACCGCCATTGACTCAGTCACTTAGAAGCCTTAGGATAGACGGCCGAGGACTGAGATGAAGCATGGCGACAAAGCAAAAGCAGCCAAAGCCAAAGCCTCGGGCAGCAAAAAAGGCAGCTCCGGCAAAGCCGTCGCCGCCAAAAGCAGCACCCAAAAAGCCGGCAAAGGCAGCAGCGTCAAAGCCGGTGAAAAAGCAGCCGCCGGCAAAAAAGCCGGCGCCGAAAAAGCCGCAGCCGTCTCCGGCAGCAGCAAGTCCTCGAGCGGCAACGGCAAGCAAAAAGCCGTCCGCGCCGTTGAAGAAACCGGCGGCTTCACCAACGACGTCGTCGGCAACGCCTTCAAGCGCGCCGTCAAAAAGTTCCCGAACGCCTTCCGCCGCCTCACTGACTGACAGCGGCGTTCGCTACCTCAGCGTTCAGGACATCGTCGAGCTGCATCGCGCCGTCAGCACGGAGTTCGGCGGCAACCAGGCGCAGCCGGGCGTCGTCGAATCGCAATTCGGTCTCGTCAACGCCGTGCAGCGTCCGCAGGTCACGACGCTCGGCCGCGAAGCCTATCCGTCGTTCTCGGAGAAAGTCTCCGCGTTCCTCTTCGCGCTGCTGCAGTACAGCCCGTTCCGCGGCGGCAACCGCCGCGTCGCGCTTGCGTCGCTCGTCGCGTTTTGCGAGCTGAACAATCGCACGCTCGATGCGCGCATCTTCGATGAGAAAGCGGCCGAGACACTCTTCAAGCGCGCGGCCGGCTATCGCGAGCTCGGCATCCCGCCGGAGAACGTCTACCGGGAGATGCGCGAGCTGCTTGCGCGCGCGATCGTCGCGGCTTAGCTCACGGCACGGTCGTCGTCGATGAGCTCTGCTGCTTCGCCTGCTCGTGCAGCGCGGAGTTGATGCGGCCGAGCAGAATGCGCGCGACGCGCAGATCGTGTCCGGCGTCGACGAGCAGCACGGCGATGTCGCCCGCGGCCCACAACACGCAGCCGATGACGAGGAGCTGCGACGCTTCGCCGACCAGCATCGAGAGCGCGCGCGTGCCGTCGCGCATC
Source organism: Acidobacteriota bacterium (assembly GCA_025463165.1). GTDB lineage: Bacteria > Acidobacteriota > Thermoanaerobaculia > Gp7-AA8 > Gp7-AA8 > JAOBAU01. Next base: position 2,610 of record JAOBAU010000437.1, read on the forward strand.
AGGCCGAGCGCCACTTCGCCGATCATCATCACGAGCACGAGCACGGCCAGGACTTTGAACAGCAGCGCGATGTAGCGCAGCGTCACATACGGTTCGAGATCCTCGCCGCGCACTTCTTCTTCGCGGTCGCGGTGATCGCTCGTCTTTACAGGCGGCGCGCCGCATGCCGGACAGACCTTCGAAAAATCAGGCCGTCTCGCGTCGCATTCGGGGCACCTTTGTTCATCCGCCACAACAACCTCCTCGCTACCCATTGCCGGTGCCACGCCACCGCGCGCGAAAGCCGCGAACGTCGATGTGCGTGAACGGTCCGTGTCCGCAACATGCGGAATAAACGCCAACTCCTCCGACGAGCGAAGGAGTCTTTCTTTCGACGCGTTCCGCAGCCTGCAGAATGACTTCCGCATCGCGCGCGTCGACCCGTCCATCGTGATTGAGGTCGTCCATCATCCCGTTGCCGTCGTTGTCGACGAAGATGTCGGATGCGTCGCCGTACATGTGCCGGCTGAGGTTCGCGCGGCCCTCGGTGTTGCCCCCGGCGACGTTGTAGCGCGGCGTGCGAAATCCGCTCATGATCGTGACGTGTTTCACCGGAATGCCCATCGCCTGCAGCTCGGTGATGACCAGCTCCAGCTTGTCGATCAGCTTCGGATTGAGCAGCAGGTATTTCGGCCAGACGTTCGCCTGATCCTTTGTCAAAAAGTCGCGCAGCCGGAAATGCTCGGAGACGTTCGTATCCTCGTTTTCACGCGTCACTTCGATGAAACCGTTCGGATTCGCGTAGGAAGGTTTCGGCGGAGTGCCGCCGTTTTCAAACGGCCAGCTGCCGAGGTAGTAGAGGCCGATGCGGCCTTTCTGTTTTTCGGCGAACGGGACCAGCGTGACGACGCTCAGATCGCGGATCGCGCTCGTCGCCTGATCGACCTGCACGGAGAGTTTGTAGACGCCCGGTTTGTCGGGGGCGACGAAGCCGGTCTCGACACGCTCCTCGCCACCGGTGAAGACCGCTTTCGCATTTTCCGGCGCGCCGGTGGCGACCTGTGAGCCGGGTGTGACGGTCGTGAAGCGCAGCTTTCCGCTCTCGCCGCGCAATGGATCGAGAAACTCCAGCATCGCATCGTTGATGAAGGCGGTGGTCGGCGCTTTCGGATCGAGGAGCGCGCCGGTGATCTGTCGCGATGCCGGAACAACGGGCGCCGCAACCGCGGCCGGCACCCCGGCGGCGTGCGCGGCCGCGGCGATCTCGCGCTGCTGCTCGCGCAGATCGGCGACCGCGCCGATCCAGCCGGCGACGAACAGCAGCACGACCACGACGGCGAACCACCGGAAGATGTGTCCATAAATATAAAGTTTCCTCAAACATCCATTGCTTCTTCTCAACTGTTCTAAACTCAGTAAGTTTTTCTGATATATTTTTCGAATAATTGCTTTTTGAAGTCAAATAACGCTCAGTTGTATTCCAATTATTCTTGGAAAATAATAGCAAACTATCTTGGAGTTCAGTACTGTAGTCACAATTTAATTCAGAGCAAAATTTAAATTTCTCTTTAGATATAAGTTCCATAAAATTA
>JAOBAU010000455.1 GCA_025463165.1 Acidobacteriota bacterium
GCGGCGGAGAAAACGACCTGCCCATGAATACGGCTCATCGCACGAACGAGTGCCGCCGCGCAACGCGGATCGGGCTCGCCGCCACGGGAATCCGACGTCAGTTTCTTGCGGCAGGCGTCGATCAGAACGAGCGATCTGCCGGCGTGCGACTCCGCAGCGATGTTGCGCACGGTCGTCTCGGCGATCGCCGTCTCATGATGGCGACGCAGCAGCGAATCGGCGGCCAGCAGATATTGCGCCCCATCATCATTAATTCCATGCGTCGCAAACGCGAAAATCAGCAATCCGTTCCCCTCGGCCGCGCGCGCCTGGCGCTCGAGCGCGAGAAGAATGTCGGAGAGCTCGGCATGCTGTTCCTGCGCGCCGGCAGCGACGAGCGCCGCGAGCCTCTCTCGCGACTGCGGCTTCTGCGCTTCGCCGGACAACGCAAGCACGACCCGCTCCGGCGAAACAAGCGCGGGCTTCGATTCGACCGCCAGCAAATACGCGAGATCGACCGCATCATCGACCGCATACCGCACCTCGGTCAGCGTCTTATCGTGAGTGAAGTCGCGCACGCCGACGAACAGAGCGGCCGACTGCGATGGATCGAACGGCGCGTCAATCGCCGCGCGTAATGGATCGACGACGCGCACTCCTCCGCTTGCCATACCGCAGGCACAAAACGTCAGCGCCACCACAATGGCCACAACGTGTCTCATTTTTGGTCTCCTCTCGAACGGGCTCGGGAGGAAGACACAATTCCGCGCGAAACGTGTCGTTGAGGGGACGGAGGTCCCCAAATGAGCATTCGAATCCCGCTCGGGTTGCTCATCGCCGGCAGCCTGTTTCTTGCGACTGAGCTCAACGCGCAAACGCCCGGCCGGCGCCGCGCGTTGCTCATCGGAATCAATGACTACAGTGCATCGACCATCAGCGCACGCCCACTCGCGCCGGCGGCTCCCGGCCGCGACTGGCCGAATCTCAGCGGCGCCGTAACCGATGCCGGCATCCTGCAGCAAATGCTGCCGCTGCTCTACGGATTCGATCCACGCGACGTAGTGACGTTGACCGATCAATCGGCGACACGGAACGCGATCCTTCGCGCCGTCGATGATCTGCTGTTGAAGCCTGCCGAAAAAGGCGACGTGCTGCTGTTCTATTTCGCCGGACACGGCTCGCAGGTTCGCAACTCGTTGTCCGACGAACCGGACAAGCTAGACGAGTCGCTCGTCCCCGCCGACTCACGCCTCGGCGTTCCCGACATCCGCGACAAAGAGCTCCGCCGGCTGTTCAATTTGATCCTCGATCGCGGCGCGCGGCTGACCGTCATTCTCGACAATTGCCACAGCGGTTCCGGCGCGCGCGGGCTGCTGACCGGACTCCGTCCGCGCGGATTGAAAGCCGATCGCCGCGACGTCGCCGACAGTTCGGGCTACGGTCCGCGCCCGGAAGAGCGCGGCGCGCTCGTGCTGTCGGCCGCGGAGGATTTCGATCGCGCGTGGGAAACGCGCGACGAGGAGGGAACGTTTCACGGCGCATTCACCTGGGCGCTGCTGCGGGCGATGCGCGACGCCGAGCCGAACGAGCCGGCGCGCGACACGTTCCTCCGCGCTCAGGCACGGCTTCGCGCGGAAACGCCGTACCAGGAACCCGTCATGGCAGGGAACGTTGACGCGCGTTTCAATCCGCTGCTCGCCACGCGCACCGATCGGCGAATCGGCGATCGCGTAGTCGTCGCAATTGAGAAAATCCGAAGCGACGGCACGATCGTCCTGCAGGGCGGCTGGGTGAACGGCCTCGCCAAAGGCACGGAGTTGCGCATTGCGACGGAATCGCGCATGACGCGGCGCCTCGTCGTTACCGCGGTGAACGGACTGACGGAAAGTTACGCGCGGCTGCAATCTGGCGATGGCGCGATCCCGCTGGCGATTCATCCCGGCGCGCTGCTTGAAGTCGTCGGCTGGGCCGCGCCGCCCGGCCGCGCGATGCGCGTCTCGATGCCACGCGCGGCGATGGATGTGAAAAAGCTGACGGAGCTGGCGCGCCTGCTCAATGCGGAGGCGGCGAAGCACAACATCCGCTGGGTGACCGATCCGACTGCAACGACGCAGACACACCTGCTTCATTACACAAGCAACGGCTGGGAGCTTGTGGACGCGGATGGCAATATCGAAATACTCGGCGACGATCGCGCCGCCGTTGCCGCGGTGGCGCGACTTCCGAATGGAGCGTCACTCTTCGCGCAATTCCCGGCGCCCGCGATCGTAATCGATAACATCTCCGTCGGACCGGGCACCGATCGCGACGGCATTGAGCCCGCCGATCAATTATCGAGCGCGGACTACGTCCTCGCCGGCCGCTACTCGGCGAAACGCATCTCATACGCGTGGCTGCGGCCTTCAGTGAAAAAGTCGGACCGGCGCAGGAGCGGACTACCGGTCCGGACGACGTGGATCTCGCTCGACGGCCATAAGGAAACGCTGCAGGACGGGATCGTCGAATTACGCGACGCCGTGCTCAGATTGCGGCGTATTCATGCATGGCAGTTGCTCGAATCGCCGCGACACACGCGCTCGCCGTATTCCCTTGCTCTACGACGCGAACGCGACGACGAGATCGTGCGTGGCGACAGCATCGCAGGAGGTGAGCGATACGGACTGTTGCTACGCGCGCGCTCGGTTCCGCTTCCAATACGCGTCGAGCCGCGATATGTCTATGTCTTTACGGTCGACAGCTGGGGCAACAGCACGCTGCTTTTCCCCCGCGAGAGCTCCGTCGAGAATCGGCTGCCGCCGGACGGAACCCCGCCGCACGAGATTCCGCTCGGCGCCGTCAAGCTCGAGGTGGAGCCGCCTTATGGCGTCGACACGTACTATCTGCTGACGACCGACGAGCCGCTGCCCGATCCCGGAATCCTCGAATGGAACGGCGTGCGCACGCGCGGCCCGAATTCGCTCTCTCCGCTCGAAGAACTGCTCGCGCTCACGGGCGCCGCCACACGCGGAGTTGCTCTCGTGATGCCAACCACCTGGTCAATTGAACGTTTCGTATGCGAGTCCGTCCCGGCGCGCCGCAAACGACAAGGCCGGCTCGGTTCGTCACCATGAGATCGGGAGAGCGCAAACGCCAATTGCGGCGAATAGAGCGCCGAACGCCGCACCAGCGAAAAGGATCCCGCCGGGTCCCGGCTCCAGCACCGAGTCAGCCGGATCATTCGGGTTGTAATAAACGACCACCTCGCTCCCGACTGGATATTTGCGTACTGTTCTTACAGCAGGGGCCGACCAGCTAAGCTCAACGCGACCGCCAAAACGCGTTCGATTCGCAATGATCTCGCTGCCGTCGACGCAGTAGCGGTATGTCACTTCCGGCCGGTACATCAAGCCGCCGTCGGAGTGGTTGGATCGCTGCAGATCCGAGACGACGATGATCCCTGGTACCTGCGGCCAGTTGCGGCTCAGATGCGCACAGCAAATATCCCAGACCGCAGAGAGGAAAATCCCGCTTCCGATCAGCGTGGCGAGGAGAGCCATCGCGATTTCGAGGTTCACATCGCCATTCTGCGTCATTCCTCGGTCGGTGACGACTGGTCACGGCCGAAGCGATTGAAGCGCAGCGTTGCGGCGCCGATCTCGATGGTGTCGGAGTCATACAGCTCGGTCATCGGCACATCGATATCGTTGACGCGCAACGTCCCTTTGTCGGCAGCGATCCAGACGGTCTTCGTGCCACTTCGACGGTAAGAGAAGATGCGCGCGTCGGAACCGCCGAGCGCGTCGCGCGGAATGATCGCGCTGATCGCGACTTCTTTTGCCCGTTTCGATTGCAGCCCGACGAAGGCCGCGCCGGCCGGCAACGGAGGCGCGATGACTTCGATCTCACCTTCGAGGTAATCGCTGCGGCGGCGACGATAGAGAACGAAACCGGCCACGCCGATGATGAGAAGAATCAGCAGGCCGCCGACCCACTTCGCCAGATGCAGCGGCGGTGCGATGACGGCGACGATCGCCGGTACTCGCAGGTTCTCGCCGACCCGAATGCCGATCTCGCGCACGCCTGGCGCGGCGTTGCCGTCGATCGTCAGCCGAAGCGGCACATGCGCCGGTGCCGACGGTGCGATGAAGACGTTGTCGCGGCGCAGCATCGTCACGCCGGGAGCCGGCTCGAGCGCGATGGAGACGATTGCGTTTCGGTCGCTCGTGAGCACCAGTTCGCGTTCTTCTGTCGATTCGCCGGCGCGCAACTCGCCGAAAGAAATCGACCGCGGCTCGTATGCGACTTGTTGCGCCAGCAGCACGACCATCAGCAGGAGTTGTCTGCCCATCGCTGATGAGGACACCGATGCTCGAAGTTTGTGGGGGCGCGCGAGTTGCTATGCGTTGTTCGCTATGAGCGAACTGCTGACATGCGGTGAAGGAATGGCCGAGCGTGCGACGCTGCCGGCGAAACTCGCTGCGCTGATGCGTGCGCTCGCGGATGTAGTCGCCGTGCATCAGCGCGCGCTCGACGGACGCGAGGAAAACGCGGCGAAAGAGCTCGCCGCGTACGTCCATGTCGAGGAAGCGCTTCGCGAAGCGGTGACGCAACTGGAGAGCGCGGCCACGCAGTTGAGCGCGTGTCGCGACCTGCCGCCGGCGCCGCACGATGTGTCAATCGTCGGCGGCGCCGCCGCGGCCGGCGCGTTCAAGTCATTCGTTGACGTGGAGCACGAAACACTCGAGCTCCTTCGCACCACGCTCGATCAGGATCACAATCTGCTGCAGATGATGACCGCGGCCGGCCGGAGGTAAGCATGCTCAGAGAAGCGAAAACCTTTTCCTCGTTCTCCGTCAAAGATCTGTCGACGGCAAAGACTTTCTACAGCGAGGTCCTCGGCCTCGACGTCGCGCAGCGTCCGGAAGGACTCGAGATCACCACCGGCAGCGCCGCGAAAATCTTCCTCTACCCGAAGCCTGACCACACACCCGCCAACTTCACCGTGCTCAACTTTGTGGTGAGCGACGTCGAAGCGACCGTCGACGAGCTCGCGCAGCGCGGCCTCCGAACGGAGAAGTACGATCACGGCGATCTGAAGACCGACGCGAAAGGGATCATGCGCGGCGACCGCGGACCGAAAGCAATCGCATGGTTCAGGGATCCGGACGGCAACTTTCTGTCGGTGGTCGAACCGCGGGAGTAGTTCCGCTCATGATGCTCGTGGACCGCGGCAGCGATCCTCCTCAAGCTCGACCGCGAAGAACTCCTTCCGAAGATTGATCCGATTCCGCCGTCGACGATGAAGGACTTGATGAAGTTTGTTCTCCAGGCCCGGCGCATCTTCCGAGAAACGACAGCGTGCACGTCGAAGTGGAACGGCACCGACGCGTCGGTCAACTCGTGAATCCGATCCATCGGATCGAGACGTCTCGTCATCACGCTCTTGTAGACGTGCTCTCCGAACGATCCGATATTCGAGATGATGTACACATGGCCGGAGCGGGTCATCTGCGCTCTCGCGATCGCGCGCTCCCTGTTCGTCAGGTCGCGATACGCATTGACGATGTGGCAGCGATTGACTTCGGCCAGACCGTTGATCGTGTCGAAGGCCTTGCCGATCCTCGCCTCCATGACATGGATGTTGTCGCATTCGCCGTTGAACGCGCGGCAACAACTTGATGGTCTGGTTCGTTGCCTTCCGGCCTTCGACCTTGCTGCCGTTCACCGTCCACTCGATGTCGCAGACCGCGGCGGTCTTCGTCTTCAGCATCTCCTTCTGGCTGTTGCGAATCGAATCGAGCCGCGGTAGTCACGCGTTACCGATTCGAGACCTGCAGCGGCTGTCGCTTTCTCCTGCTCGAGCAGTTCGAGCACGCGAGTTCGCTCGGCGTCAGCATCGATGACGGGCCGGAACCGTTCGGTGAGCCGATCGAGCTCGGTACGCGTGGGATCGCCGTCACCTCGCGTGCGATGAAGGAAAACTGCAAGTGCGACGGCGGCGAGCAGCAGAACGAGTTCCCTGCCCGCCGCCGGACGAACCTACTCCCCGTCGAACGCCTTCTTCAGCGCGGCGATATCCAGTTTCTTCATCTGCATCAGCGCGCCCATCATTCGTCCGCTTTGCGCGGGCGTTCCTTTCGACATCATCTCGCCGAGCGCGGTGGGGACGATCTGCCA
>JAOBAU010000456.1 GCA_025463165.1 Acidobacteriota bacterium
CATGAACACTTCGGAGACGGAATGATCGGCCGAGACGCGTTCGGATTTCTGCTCAACGATCCGCGCTTCCTCCGGCTGCCGAAGCTGCTCGAAACGCAGAAGCCGGTCGAGCACGAATCGGATCGAAAGAACCTCGCGGTTTTGCGGTCGCTGGTTCGATGACTTCATCCTGAGCGAAGCGAAGGATCTCCGGTGCGACGGCCGCGCACGAACCAACGATCCAGCTGTCGCACCGGAGATCCTTCGTCGCTCCGCTCCTCAGGATAAACTTGGAACATGAGCGACAGCACACCGACCTCCGGCACTCGCATCGGCTTCGAATCGAATCGCATCATCGTTCCCGACGATCCGATCATTCCGTACATCGAAGGCGACGGCACCGGCCCCGACATCTGGCGCGCGACGAGTTACGTGCTCGACGGCGCGGTCGCGAAGGTCTACGGCGGCAAGCGCAAGCTGCACTGGTTCGAAGTTTTCGCGGGCGACAAGGCCAACGCGAAGTTCGGGGAGTACCTGCCGCAGGCGACCCTCGACGCGCTGCAGTTCTACCGCGTCTCGATCAAAGGTCCGCTCGCCACTCCGGTCGGCGGCGGCATCCGCTCGCTCAACGTCACACTTCGACAAGTACTTGACCTTTACGCGTGTGTCCGTCCGGTGCGTTACTTCGACGGCGTTCCTTCGCCGGTGAAAGAACCGCAGAAGGTCGACATGGTGATCTTCCGCGAGAACACCGAAGACGTGTATGCCGGCATCGAGTGGCCGGCTGGTTCGGAAGGGGCGACGAGCATCATCAGCTTCCTGAACAGCATGGAGCGCCGCTCGGGCGCGAAGATTCGCGAAGGCTCGGCGATCGGCATCAAACCGATCTCGGAGTTCGGCTCGAAGCGGCTCGTGCGCAAAGCGATCGAGTACGCGATCGCGGCGAAGCGCGACTCGGTCACCCTCGTCCACAAAGGCAACATCATGAAGTTCACCGAGGGCGGGTTCAAGGACTGGGGATACCAGCTGGCGAAGGAAGAATTCGGCGACGTCACGATCACCGAGGCGGAGTTGAATGGTCCGGCGCCGGAAGGAAAGATCGTCATCAAGGATCGCATCGCCGACTCGATGTTCCAGCAGGTTTTGCTGCGCCCGTCGGAGTACTCGGTCATCGCCACCACGAATCTGAACGGCGACTATCTTTCCGATGCGCTCGCGGCGCAGGTGGGCGGCCTCGGCATCGCGCCGGGCTCGAACGAATCGGACGAAGTGGCGATCTTCGAAGCGACGCACGGCACCGCGCCGAAGTACGCCGGCAAAGACATGATCAATCCCGGCTCGCTGATCCTTTCCGGCGTGATGATGCTCCGCCATATGAAATGGTTTGAAGCGGCCGACGCGATCGAAAGTGCCATCGCCAAAACCATTCTGCAGAAGAAGGTCACGTACGACCTCGAGCGGATGATGGAAGGCGCGACGAAGGTGTCGACCAGTGAGTTCGGCCGCGCGATCGTCGAAAACATCTGAAGCGGTGCGGCGGCTGCGCGACTTTGCAAGCGAAGAGCGCGCAGCCGTCAATCGCCGATTCTTCAAAACAGGCGCCGGCCAGTACGGCGAAGGCGATCAGTTCCTCGGCGTCAGCGTGCCGAACCTGCGCACGGTCGTTCGTGAATTTCGTTCGCTGGCCGTCGAAGAGCTGCTGCCGCTCCTGCATTCTTCGTGGCATGAAGAACGACTCCTTGCGATCGTGATTCTCACGGAACACTACAAGCGCGGGGATCGTGATGCGATCTACGCGCTCTACCTCGCGAACACGAAGTTCATCAACAACTGGGACCTCGTCGATGCCTCCGCGCCGCAGATCGTCGGCGCGCATTTGTTCGAACGCTCGCGCGCGCCGCTGCGCAAACTCGCGAAGTCGAAGAGCCTGTGGGAGCGGCGCATCGCGATCATCGCGACGCAGCACTTCATCCGTCAGGGCGATTTCGATGAGACGCTGGCGCTGGCGGCGTTGCTGCTTCGCGATCGCGAGGATCTGATTCACAAAGCCGTTGGCTGGATGCTGCGCGAAGTTGGCAACCGCAATCGCGCACGGCTGCTGTCGTTCCTCGATGCGCACGCGACGTCGATGCCACGCACGATGTTGCGGTACGCGATCGAGAAGTTTCCCGAAGACCTGCGGAAGAGATATTTGGCGCTGTGAACACGCCCCTCACCCGCGCTTCGCGCACCCTCTCCCGGAGGGAGAGGGACTCGCCACCATCTATCCTTCTCCCTCCGGGAGAAGGTGCCGCGAAGCGGCGGATGAGGGGCGCGGCTCCTAAGCGTCCGCCGGACGCCACACCAAAAACCACGGCTCGCGTCTGCCGAACTTCGTCGCCAGCGCGACGCCGACGCCGAACACCGACGCGCCGCCCCACACGAGCGGACCGACGACCGGCAGCATCCGGATCGCGCCGAGCACCAGCAGCCCGACGACGACCATCGCGAGATCGCCGCGCAGCCACTTGCGTCGCGCCAGTTGATCGCGCGTCTTCGAGCCGGCGACGAGCGTGCCGACCGCGTGGAAGACCGCGATCGTTCCATACACTTTCGTCAGCATCGCGAAGACGCCGAGCGCGGCGAGCAGCGGAATGCCGATGAGATACGGAATCAGATAACTGAACACGATCGCGCTCAACACGAAACTCGTCAGCGCGACGAGGCCGAGCGCGAAGCAGTGCAGCGGACTGGCGCGCAACTCCACCGACGACAGCCGCAACTCGCGACCACTCATCAGCGCAACGATCACCGCCGCGATCAGCCACACCACGAGCAGCGAAAGAATCACGGCGCTGCGCGTCATCGCCGCGGCCGCGCTCTCGAACGACGTCGGCGAATAGAGCCGGCCGCCGATGCGGCCTTCCGCGTTGCTCACGCGGCCGCCGAAGTAGATGACGTTCCCTGTCACGCGGCCGTTGCCTTCGAACTGCACGCCGTCGCCGAAGACGAAGAGATCGCCGTCGATGACGTCGCGCACGGTCGCGGCGCCGCCGTAGACCTGCACGTCACCTTTCACCGGCTGATCGATCGTCACGCCGTGACCGAACGACTGCAATCCGCTGCCGCTCGACGCGGCGGCGAGCGGAGCGACCAGCGTCGCGAGCAACGCGAGGAACATTACGCTACGCCGCATCGACACCTCGCGGCGCGCGGCGCAGCAGCACGTAGAGAATCGTGTTGATGACGAGGAAACCGATGCCGATGCCGACCTGCCAACCCATCGGCGCGTTCTGCACGAATGCGCCGCCGCCGCGAACCACGCTCGCCATCACATCGAGTGATGGCAGCTGCGCGAAGAGCACGCGCGGCGAAATGCCGGCGATCGCGAAGAGCACGCCGGCGATTCCGGCGAGCAGCACCAGACCGGCGACGACGAGCGGCCACGCGCGATGTGATGCACCTTCCCACGCCGCGAGCGGCATCGCATCGACGGAGATCGGACGATGCGCGGGCGGCGGAGCCCCGAGCTCGCCGAACAGCGCGCGGCAGGCGTCGCACGTTTCGAGGTGCGACGCGTTCGCTTCCGGATCTTCGATGTACCGCTGGCAGCCTTCGTTCATAGCGGTTCCACGTAATGGTCGAGCGCGTCCTTCAACAGATTACGCGCCCGGAAAAGTTTATTCTTCACGGTGCCGAGGGGAAGCTTCTTCATCGAAGCGATCTCCTCGTAGGAAAGCTCGGCAAAGTGACGCAGCTGAATGAGCTCGCGATAATCCGCCGGCAGTCTTAATACGGCGTCGTCGATCGCGGCGCTGAGTTGCTTGTTCTTGAGCGCGCGATACGGCGAGACGCCATGGTCGGCGAACTCGCGATCTTTCGCCCCTTCTTCGTCGGTGGCCGGCCGCGCCAGCGGCACCTCTGCAACGCTCTTCTTCCTCAGTGCGTCAATGGCGCTGTTCTGCGCGATCCGAAACAGCCAGGTCGAAAACTGGTACTTCGGGTCGTAGCGATCGAGGGCGAGGAAGACCTTCACGAAGATTTCCTGCGCGAGGTCGTGAGCTTCTTCGTAACGATGCGTGATTCGATAGACGTAGTTGACGACGCGCTTTTCATAGCGCTTCACCAGCTCCGTGAATCGGTCGCGGTCGCCCTCGAGAATGCGGGAAACGAGTCCCCGATCGTCGAGTTGCTCTGCCTGCGCCATCTGCTCTTACGGCCTCGGAATCGGAAAGTTGCGGCCGAGCCCGCCGGGCTGCCCGCCTGCCGGCGGATGATACCCTTTGCCCGCCCGAATGATCGAAATCCGCAATCTGACGAAGCGCTACGGCGACTTCACCGCGGTCGACGATCTCTCGCTCACGGTCGCGCGCGGCGAAATTTTCGGCTTCCTCGGGCCGAACGGCGCCGGCAAAACGACGACGATCCGAATCCTCGCCGGTCTCTCGCTGCCGACCACGGGTGACGTGCTCGTCGACGGCATTGACGTCATCGCCGACGGTACACGCGCGAAGTCGCTGATGGGCTACATCCCCGACCGTCCGTATCTCTACGAAAAGCTGACCGGCCGCGAGTTGCTGCAGTTCGTGACGAATCTCTATTCGAAGGAATGGAGCGCATGCGAGCCGCGCGCGATCGAGCTGCTGCGCTACTTCGGACTCGGCGACTGGACCGACGCGCGCATCGAAAACCTCTCGCACGGGATGAAGCAGAAGCTCGTGATCGTGTCGGCGCTGGTACACGATCCGGCGCTGCTGATCATCGACGAGCCGATGGTCGGACTCGACGCGCTCGCGCAGAAGCAGGTGAAGCTGTTGTTCCGGCGGCTGGCCTCGGAAGGCAAGACGGTGTTCCTGACGACGCACACGCTGAGCGTTGCGGAAGCGGTGTGCGATCGGATCGCGATCATCAATCGGGGAAAGATCGTCGCCCGCGGCACGACGGCGGAGTTGAAGAATGATCGTGCGCTCGAGGATGTGTTTCTCGAGCTGACGTACACGGAAGAGTCGTGACCCAAACGGTCGACGCGATCCGCACGCGCTATCGCGAGCATCGCCGCGACATCGATCTCCTCCTCTCCGATCTCCTCGGCCGTTCCACCGCGTGGCTCCTCGCGCACGGTGATCAACTCGTTGACGAAGTGCCGATCGATGCCGCGATGCAGCGACGGATCGCCGGCGAGCCGCTGCAGTACATCCGCGGCCGTTGCGAGTTTTACGGACGCGAATTCCTCGTCGATGACCGCGTGCTGATCCCGCGTCCGGAAACGGAGCTGCTCGTCGAAGCGGTGCTGCGGCTCGCGCCGCGGAACGCGCGCATCGTCGACGTCGGCGCCGGCAGCGGCTGCATCGCGATCACGCTGCAACTCGAACGCGACGATCTCGAAGTCGTCGCCATCGATCGTTCGCTCGGCGCGCTCGCAGTGACGCGACGCAATCGCGAGGCGCTCGGCGCACGCCTACGGCTCGCTGCATCGGACGTGCTCACATCATTGCGCGGCAACTTCGACGTCGTCGTTTCCAATCCGCCGTACATCCCGGCGCGCGACATCGACGGACTCGAAGTTCAGGTGCGCGAGCACGAGCCGCGCATGGCGCTGACGCCCGGCGCATCCGGCACTGAGATCATCGAGCAACTCTTCGCACAGGCGGGACGCGCGACGCTGGCGATGGAGATCGGATTCGGCCAGGAAGCAGCGGTGCGCGCGATCGCGGAGGCGCATCGCTTCCGTGTCGGCGAGGTCATTCCCGACCTCGCCGGAATCGCGCGCGTCGTCGTATCATCGCCCGCATGGTGAGCAACGATCGGTGCCTCTTCTGCCGCATCGCCAGCGGCGAGATCACGGCGAAAAAAGTGTACGAGGATGCGGACGTCGTCGCGTTCGAGGACATCAATCCGCAGGCGCCGACGCACGTCCTGATCGTGCCGCGCAAACACATCCCGAGTCTCGACGATCTCACCGACGCCGACGCCCAGGTGGTCGGCACCGTGCTGACGCGCGCCGCACAGATCGCGCGCAACTTGCATCTCGAGTCCGACGGCTATCGTCTCGTCATCAACAATGGCGAAGCGGCCGGACAGACCGTCTTCCACATCCACTTCCACATCCTCGGCGGACGCAACTTCGGCTGGCCGCCGGGCTGACGCCGATGGCGGCGAAACGCTTCCGCGGCACTGTCATCGACGGACACAAAGAGTCCGCGATCGAAGTGCCGCCGGCGATCGTCGAAGCATGGGGCGACGCGAAACCGCTGCGCGCCGGCCGCCGCGGCTATGAAGTGCGCGGCAAGTTGAACGGGGAGCCGTTCGAGAGCGTGGTCGTGCCGCGCTCGCGCAAATTCTGGCTGATCGTCAACGACATCGGCGCCGGCGAAGAGGTGCAGGTGTCACTCGACGTGAAGAAGACCACACCTCCGAGCGAAGTCGCCGATCCGCTGCCGCAACTGCGCGCGATCTGCCTCGCCCTTCCCGATGCGACCGAGAAGCTCGCGTGGAACGCGCCGACGTTTCGCGTGAAGGGACGCGTCTTCGCGATGTACGCGAATCACCATCACGGCGATCCGCACGTGTCTGTCTGGTTGAACGCGGAGCAGGGCGTGCAGGCGACGCTCATCGCCAGCGACCCGACGCACTTCTTTCGTCCGCCGTATGTCGGGCCGGGCGGCTGGATCGGCATCCGGCTCGATACGGGATTGGACTGGAAAACGGTCGCGCTGTTCGTGGCGGAGGCGCACCGGATTACGGCGTTGAAGAAGAAGCGGTAGAGCGGCAACACGCCCCTCACCCGGCCTTCGGCCACCCTCTCCCGGAGGGAGAGGGATCTGGCGCTGTTTATCCTTCTCCCTCCGGGAGAAGGTGCCGCGAAGCGGCGGATGAGGGGCCTGGCACATCCGCAATCACGCGGGCGGCGGCACGCGGAATCGCGTCCCGCTGAACGTCATGCTTCGTCCCGCTTTCCGTCTTGCACTCCGGCGCCGCGTCAGGAAATCTTCCTTTGCTTCGCCGAGCGTTGACGGCACATAGGTCGCGCCGGCGGCGAGCGTTTTCTCGCGATCGCTTGCGAATGCCGAACCGCCGGTGACGATCATCAGCTCCGGGAACGTTGACGAGATCAAACCCACGAGCGCCCATCCCGCCTGCAGATGCGAGCTGTTCGAGCACGAGACGAACACCGCTTCCGGCCGCACTTCGGAGATGAACGCCAGCAGTTCCTGATCGGGAAGGTCGGTGAAGTAATCAACCGAATAGCCTTCGCTGCGCAACAGCTGCGTCAGCATCAGCGTGCCGAGCGACAGCCGCTCGCCGGCCACCGACACCGCGACGATGTGACGTTCCGGATCGGGCATGCCGGCGTTGCGATCGCCGAAGCGGATGATCAGCTCGCGAATCACGTCCTTGATGAAGTGATCGTTCGCGGTCGTGATCCGCTTCCGCTCCAGCTCTTCCTGCGCGAACGTCAGCGTCGGGATGAAGAGATCGGTGAACATCTCCTCCATCGTGTCGCTCTCCGCGTGACGATCGGCGATGGCGATCGCGCCGGTGCGATCGCGCAGCAGCAGCCGGTTGTAGAAACTGAGATAGCCCTCGAGCGGATCTTCGGTGCCGAACATGATCGAGAAGATCCGCAGCGCCGGAATGAACTCGCCGCCGACGGTGAGACAGACCGAGATCGGCGTCGCCAGCAACAGTCCGACCGGCCCCCAGAGCCAGCCCCAGAAGATCGCCGAGACGAGCAGCGCGATCGGCGACACACCAACGCGATGTCCGACGACGATCGGCTCGATGAAACCGCCGATGAGCTGATCGCTCAACACGAAAAGCAGCAGCACGGCGAGCGACGTGTACCAGTTGGGAAAAACGGCGAGCGAGAGAAACGTCGGCAGCGCCGCGCTGAGCACGGCGCCGACGTACGGAATGAAGCGCAGCAACCCGGCGAGGACGCCCCAAAGCGGCGCGTGCGGCACGCGCAGTAGCGCGAGGCCGACGCCGATGAGCACACCGAACCCGAGGTTGAGTAACGCGATGGTGAGGAGGTAACGGCTGATCCGCTCGGACGTCTCGCCGATCGCCTGCGTCGTCACCGTCAAATGCGCGCGGCCGGCGAGCCGCAGCATCTTGTCGCGCAACTGTTCGCGGTCCTGCATCAGGAAGAAGACGAGGACGATGACGAGGAAGCTCGATGCGACAAACTCCACCGTCGGCGCGAAGGTCTTGTAGCGATCGGCAACGTTACGCCGCTCCGGAATGACGCGCACTTTGAGATCGGGACGTTCCTGCTTTTCGGTCGAGTCGGCAACGCGCTGCAACGTGCGCTCGACGACGGCCAGCGTGCCACCCGAGCTCCGGCGAAGGAACTTCAGCTTCTCTTCGATGTGGCCGCTCGACGCCGCGACGGCGAACTCTTTCGCCACTTCGCTGAACTGCTGATAGATCCACCAGCCACCCATCGCCAGCGCGGCGACCGCGATGCTGAGCGACAGCACGATCGCACCACTGCGGCGCAGGAAGCTTCGCTCGAGCACCGAAACGATCGGCGTGAGCAGGAATGCGAAGAGGATCGCCAGCGCGATCGGCACCACGACCGGCTTCGCGAGGTACAGCACCGCGATGACGACGATCGTGACCGAGAGAATGCGCGCGTTCGACTGCCGGCGCTCGGTCAGCCGCTTGTCGACGACCGGCACGGCGCCGGGCGCAGTGCGGCGCATCGACGCCGTTCTGTCGAATTGATCGCTGTCATCGAAGTCGCGATCGGCCATTGATTTGAGTCTAATGCAAGGAACAGGACTGAGGACTGAGTGCTGAGGACTGAGTGACGCTTCGCGTCGGCTTTACTCAGTCCTCAGTCCTCAGCACTATTTTTTCCAGCGCAGCACCGGCTGTCTCGCCGCGCGCGCTTCGTCGAGCCGACGTACCGGCGTCGTGTGCGGTGCGCTGCGCACGAGCTCGGGACGCTCTTCCGCTTCCTTCGCGATCGCCAGCATGGCGTCGCAGAAAGCGTCCAGCTCTTCCTTCGGCTCCGACTCGGTCGGCTCGATCATCAGCGCGCCGGCAACGATCAGCGGGAAGTAAATCGTCGGCGGATGGAAGCCGTAATCCATCAACCGCTTCGCGATATCGAGCGTGTGGACGTCGTGCGGCAGCTGATTCTTGTCGCTGAAGACGACTTCGTGCAGCGACGGCGCGTCGTACGGCAGGTGATACGCGCCTTTCAGCCGCGCGCGAATGTAGTTCGCGTTGAGCACCGCCAGCTGCGCGATGCGGCGCATGCCGTCCGGACCCATCGAGCGCATGTATGTCAGCGCGCGAACCAGCACGCCGAAGTTGCCGTTGAATGCGCGCACGCGGCCGATCGACTCGGGGTGCGAGTGATCGAGATAGAACGTTCCGTCTTCGCGGCGCTCGATCGTCGGCGTCGGCAGATACGGGATGAGCGACTCCGACACGCCAACCGGTCCCGCGCCCGGACCGCCGCCGCCGTGCGGCGTCGAGAAGGTCTTGTGCAGGTTCGAGTGAATGACGTCGATGCCCATGTCGCCGGGCCGCGCCACGCCGACGAACGAGTTGAGGTTGGCGCCGTCGCAATACAGATACGCGCCCTTCGCGTGAAGGATGTCGGCCATCTTGCGGATGTCCGACTCAAACACGCCCAGCGTGTTCGGCACCGTGATCATCAGCGCCGCGACGTCTTCCGTCACCGCCTGCGCGAGCACGTCGATGTCGACGACGCCGCGTGCATTCGACTTCAGCTCTTTGATCTCGTAACCCGCAAAATGCGCCGACGCCGGATTCGTTCCGTGCGCGGAGTCGGGGATGAGGATGTACTTGCGCGCGTTGCCGGCTTTCGACAGCGCTTTGTGCACCATCAGAATGCCGGTCAGTTCGCCGTGCGCTCCCGCGACCGGCTGCAGCGTGACGCGCGGCAGGCCGAAGATTTCCTTCAGCGTCTGCTCGAGGTTCCAGAGCAGCTCGAGATTTCCCTGCACCTGATGCTCGGCCTGCAGCGGATGCGAAAGCGCGAAGCCGGGCGTGCGCGCGATCTCTTCGTTGAGCCGCGGATTGTGTTTCATCGTGCACGAACCGAGCGGATACAGCCCCGCGTCGATCGACACGTTCATCTTCGACAGCCGCGTGAAATGGCGGATGACGTCGACCTCGGAGACTTCGACTTCGTCTTCGA
>JAOBAU010000463.1 GCA_025463165.1 Acidobacteriota bacterium
TAAATCATCGCCGTCGAGTGGAGATGAATATTCGGCGAGAGCAATTGGACGATCAGCGGCACGGCCGGCGATTGCGTCACGAGCGAGAGAAACGGCTGCTCGCGCAGCAGCCCGGGACGCAGATCGAGATGGTTGTAGTTGGTCTTATGCGAAACCGGCGGCTTGTCGAGGAACGATCCCGCCAGGCGATCGCCGGCTTTGACGAGCGCAGCGACGGTGTCCGCATCGAGCGCGTTCCGCAGCACGAGAAATCCGTCCTCGTCGAATGCGCGCCGCTGTTCGGGCTCCAGCCGGTTGAGCTCCATCACGATCTCCGAATGACGCAGCAATGCTGCATTTCATTGTTCGCAGGCGGCAGGATCGTCGCGTGCGGAAACAGCGATCGCATGTAGCCGACGGTATGAAACACGTGACACGTCTTCTGTTCCGACGGCAGATACGTGCGAATGTCTTCACGCTCGACGTACAGATCTTCGCCGTTTACGAGCATGAACCAGCTCGCCCCTTTGACGCGCTTCATTAAGTCCTGCGTCGCGGCCGTCGAGACATCGCCGCGTTCCTGTTCGAGCCGCCACTGGTAATTGTTTCCGCCATACGCCGGCCACGAGCGGTGATGCGGATCGATGAACGTAAATGCCAGGACGCCGTTCGGCGACAGCATCGATTCGAGCTGCCCAACGAGCTGGATCATGTCGGTATGTGACGTGTTCGGAAATACCGAGTAGGCGACGATGAAATCGAACGGCCGGCCGAGCTCCGGCACCGGCAATTCGGCGACACCATACGGATTGAAGAAGAAACAATATCGGTCGTAGAAGAGCCAGTTCGCTTTCGGGTAGGCCACTTTTCCGCGATCGATCGATTCTTCGACGACGTCGAGGCACCAATAGCGCTCCTCGTCAATCGTCGACGCCGGATCGCGCAGGATATTGCCGATGTTCCCGCCGAAATCGAGCACCGACTTTCCGCGCCAGTCGTTTTCGCCGACCTGCTGCGAGAAATAGGTGAATTGCCCCGTCTTGCGTGAGAAAAAAACCACGTCACCATCCTTCTCTGAGGACCGATTCAATATCCGCGTGCGGAAAGCAGGTCACGCGCGAATTTGCGTTGCAGTTGTAAATGCGCGGCAGCCAGCTCTCGCGGCTCAACTGATTGATGCTCCTGAACGACACCGCATAGACCTCGGCTTTATTACGCGCGACGTCGTATTCGTCGAAATGCGTGCCATTGTCTTCGTAATAGTCGTAGCCGAGGAGGTAGATCGGATCGCCGCCGAGGAGGATCGCCGTGTGCAGAGCGGTGCAGCCGGCGCCGCTGCCGAACCAGCCATCCGCGAACGAGCGCCCGACCTTCATCGTCATCGACGTTCTGCCCGGCAGCAGCTCGAACGTATCGACGTTATGGATGATCTCGAACGAATTTGCATTCGTCGCCAGCGGCGCCGCCTTTTCGCCGGCGATGACCATCCCGTTGTAGCTGCGCAACGCGGTCGCGTGTGTGATTTGCGCGGTGATGTCGATGAAGTGAATGATCGACGGCGAGTAATGCTCGATGATCCGATTGATGCCGATCGTAATTTTCCCGTTCAGTCGCGAGAGATCGAAGCCGCGCAGACTGGTGCCGGTCGAGATCACGAAGATCGGCAACCCTTCATAAAGATTATCGAGCCGATGGGCGCGGGACGTTTGCGAACGGGTCGGCTCCGGCGCTGTGATGGCGAGGGTCATGGTCTGGCCGATCGTCAGGGATTCATCGTGTTCGGACGGTGGATGCGGACGCGGCCGGCGCTGTCGATGACGTGCAGGCGATCGCCGGCGCCGACGGCGTGGACGACGAGACTGCGCAGCGTGTCTTCGCCCTGCCATGCGGTGTCGCGCACGGCGAGATCGAAGAAGCGCTGATGGGCGTTGAAGAAATCGGTGCGGCCGACATAGAAGCCGCCGATGACTTTCGTCGCGCCGGTGATCTGCAGTGCGCCGAGGTGCGCGTCGATTGTTTTTGCACCGCAGCGCGGGCCGAAGAGGACCGCTTCCGGCTTCGCGGCGATGCTCTCTTCGACGTAGCGGAACCAGTCGGGGGCGAGCTGCACGTCGGCATCGAGCTTGATGAAGTACGGCGCTGTGGCGAGGCGATGGAGATCGCGCACGGCGAACAGCTCGAAGTTGCGGTAGCCGTCGCGGCTGTGATGCGGCTCGTGAAGAACGTCGTAAAGACCGTCGAGGCGGCGCAGGTCATCCGGCGAGAGGAAGCACGAGCCGAGGTGGACGCGGCCGTACGGGAGGAGGAGTGGGAGAAGGTTCTCGAGCAGCGGGACGT
The DNA here is from genome assembly GCA_025463165.1 of Acidobacteriota bacterium. Classification (GTDB taxonomy): domain Bacteria; phylum Acidobacteriota; class Thermoanaerobaculia; order Gp7-AA8; family Gp7-AA8; genus JAOBAU01. Next base: position 2,317 of record JAOBAU010000463.1, read on the forward strand.
GTTCTTCTCCGCCGCAAACGAATAAATCGAATGCCGTTTTGGGGTCGTTCATGAGGGACGCTCAACAGAGGAGTGTCGGGATCGGGGAGTTTCCCTACCCGCCGGTTCATCGGCAGGGGAGGAATCAGTTCGCGTCCCTCCATTAGTCATGCACGATTCGAGAAGCTGGTGGCTGGCGGCGGCAGAGTTGTACATCGCTGAATGCGAGGCGCGCGCGAGCTCGGTCCGCGCCTCGGAGTTCGCATCGCGGATGCAAAGGACGCCGGTGCAGCTCGTCCGCGAGTTCCGGCATTCGGTCGGTTTCTGCGTGAAGGTTTACTTCAGCAGCCGGCAGATCGCGCGCGCCGCGGAGCTGCTGCGGACCACCCGGCGAACGACGGCCGACATCGCGCTGCGGGTCGGCTTCGGGACGGCGCGATCGTTCTTCCGCGCCTTCCGGCGTTCCACCGGCATGTCGCCGGCGGAATTCAGGCGGAGCTCCTCGTCGCACATCTGACCCCGTGCGCGAACCGCAGATTTATACTCGCGCGGAATGCGCAACGCCGTGTTGTACCGAGGACTGGCGATGGTCACGGCGGTCGGCCGGCGGTTGTCGCTCAACGCCGGCCGCGCGCTCGGCCGATTCCTCGGTGCGATCGCGTGGTACGTCGCGCGGCGCGAACGATTGAAGGCGCTGCGTCATCTGGCGATCGCGTTTCCGGAGCAGAGCGATCGTGAGCGACGCGCGCTGGCGCGTCGGATGTTCGCGCACCTCGGCATGACGCTGCTGGAGCTCACGTGGATTCCGAACGTCAATTCGATCAACCGCGGCGAGACGACCGTCGTCGAAGGGCTCGACAAAGTGCTCGAGATCATCGACGCCGGACGCGGCGTCATCATCTTCACGGCGCACTGCGGCAACTGGGAATGGCTCTCGTACATCACCGGCACGTTCGGCCGCCCGGTCTCGGTCCTGCAGCGCGAGCGCGACGAGCCGGCGATGAATCGCTACATCACCGAGCTGCGCGCGAAAGCGGGCGTGAAGACGATCGATCGCGGCTCGGCCACCGCGGCGCGCGACATGATCAACGCCATTCGCCGCGGCGGCATCCTCGCCTTTGTCCTCGACCAGAACATCCGCACCGAAAGCGTGAAAGTCCCGTTCTTCGGACGGCCGGCGCTGACGCCGATCGGACCGGTGAGCTTCGCCATTCGCACCGAGGCGACGATCAGCGTGGCATTCATCGAAAGGCGTGATGATGGGAAGCAGTACGCGCGCTTCGAAGAGCCGATTCATCTGAAGCGGAGCGATGATCCGATCGAAGTCGCGGCGCGGATTACGGGACGAATCGAAGAGCAGATTCGCCGCGTGCCCGAGCAGTGGGTGTGGATGCACGATCGCTGGCGCGAACGGCCGAACTGGGAAGTCGATCCCGACTCGCTGCGCGACAAAGGAAGAAAGGCCAGCGTGCCGATTCGCACCTGAGCGCGAGCGAGTTATCATGTGGCACCTATGACAACCGTCTCCCCATCGCCGGCCGGCGCGCGGCGGCAGTTCTGCCTCGTGCTGGTGAAGCCGTCGCACTACGACGACGACGGATACGTCATTCAATGGTTTCGCTCCGCGATTCCGTCGAACTCGCTCGCCTCGCTCTACGGTCTCGCCCGTGACTGCGCGCAGCGCAACGTCCTCGGCGACGACGTCGACTTCGTCATTCACAGCTACGACGAAACGAACACGCGCATTCGTCCTGCACGTCTGGCGAAGATGATCGAGCGCGCCGGCGCCGGCATGGTCATGCTGGTCGGGGTGCAGTCGAATCAGTTCCCGCGCGCGCTCGATCTCGCCCGCACATTGCGCGCGCTCGGCGTGCAGGTCGGCATCGGCGGCTTTCACGTCTCGGGCACGATCAGCATGCTGCGCGGCGTCGACAAAGGTCTCGACGATGCGCGCGCGCTCGGCGTCTCGCTCTTCGCCGGCGAAGCGGAAGGGCGGCTCGAAGAAGTGCTGCGCGATGCGATGAACGGCGCGCTCCGGCCGATGTACAACTTCATGGCCGACCTGCCGCACATCGAAGGAACGCCGATCCCGCTGATCACCGCGCTGCGCGCATGGCGCACGGCCGGCGGCGTGACGAGTTTCGATGCCGGCCGCGGCTGTCCGTTCCAGTGTTCGTTCTGCACGATCATCAACGTGCAGGGGAAGAAATCGCGCCGTCGCTCGCCCGACGACATCGAGCAGATCGTCCGCGTCAACGTCGCGCAGGGATTGCACAGCTTCTTCATCACCGACGACAACTTCGCGCGCAACTCCGACTGGGAAGCGATCCTCGATCGCCTCATCCAGCTGCGCGAAGAAGGAATCAGGATCCACTTCATCATTCAGGTCGACACGCTCTGCCATCGCATCCCGCGCTTCATCGAGAAGTGCGCGAAAGCCGGCGTGCGGCGCGTCTTCATCGGACTCGAGAACATCAATCCCGACAGCCTCGTCGGCGCGAAGAAGCGCCAGAACAAGATCACCGAGTATCGCAAGATGCTCCTCGCCTGGAAGTCGGCGCGCGTCATCACGTACGCCGGTTACATCCTCGGATTTCCGAACGACGATCTCGAGTCGATCCGCCGCGACATCGAGATCATCAAGAAAGAGCTGCCGGTCGATCTCCTCGAGTTCTTCTTCCTGACGCCGCTCCCCGGATCGGAAGATCATCAGAAGCTCGTCGGCGCCGGCATCGCGGTCGACGACGACCTCAACAAGTTCGATCTCAATCACGTCACGACCGCGCATCCGAAGATGTCGGCCGATGAGTGGGAGCGCGCGTATCGGATGGCGTGGGATACGTATTACACGCCCGAGCACGTCGAGTCGGTGCTGCGCCGGCTCGTGGCGATGCGCGCCAGTGCAAGCAACGCCATCCTGCTGATGACGTGGTTCAAAGGCTCGATTCACATCGAGGGCGTGCATCCGCTCGAAGCGGGACTCTTCCGCTACAAGTTCCGCGCGGATCGGCGTCCCGGTTTTCCGGTCGAGCCGGCGTGGCGCTTCTGGCCCGGTTACGCGATTGAATCGATCGGGAAGTTGTCGCGCTGGATGAAGACCTACGCGGGACTGCGCCTCATCTACAACCGCATCCGGAAAGATCCGCGTCGATATGAGTACATGGATCTCGCGCTGACGCCGGTCACGGATGCGGAGTTCGACACGCTGGAGCTCTTCCATCACACCGATGCGGCGGAAGCATTCGTGGCGCGCGAACACCATCCGGCGCCTGCCGCGGCCGTGTCCGCTTCGTGAAACCCGAGAGCCGTGTGCGCGTAATTCGCCGTACCCATGCTCCGGATCTCAGGTCTCTCCAAAACATATTCGAATGGCGTTCGCGCGCTCGATGACGTAACGCTGTCGATCGACTCCGGCCTCTTCGGCCTGCTCGGTCCGAACGGCGCCGGCAAGTCGACGCTGATGCGGACGATCGCGCGGCTGCAGGAACCCGATCGCGGCGAGCTGTCACTCGACGGTATCGACGTCCGCCGC
>JAOBAU010000464.1 GCA_025463165.1 Acidobacteriota bacterium
TTTTCGAGCTCGTCCATATCGCCGTGAAGCGTCGGACTGGCGCGCTGCATGCGGAGATTGTGACCGCGTCCGATGATTTTCCCGTCATGCACGAGCACCGAGCCGATCGGGATGCCTCCCTCGCTCAATCCGATTCGTGCTTCCTCGATCGCCGCCTGCATGAGCTCGTCCGTCATCGCGCAGCACGGTACCGCGCGTCCGCCGCGCGCGGCAATACCTTCCCGATTCCATCGACGGCGCCAACTCGTTGCCGCTATCATTCGCGCCGCAATGGAGCACAACACCGCATTCGTCTTTCCCGGCCAGGGAAGCCAGTACGCCGGCATGGGCCGCGACGTCGCCGAGCAGTATCCGGCGGCGCGGCGCGTGTTCGACGACATCGACGCCGCGCTCGGTTTCTCCATCTCCGACCTCTGCTTCAACGGTCCCGAAGAACAGCTCAAGCTGACGGAGAACACGCAGCCGGCCATTCTCGCCGTCTCGTCCGCGATTCACGCGGTGCTCGAAGAACGCGGCGCCACGCGACGCGATCTCGTCGCCGGCCATTCGCTCGGCGAGTACAGCGCCATCGTCAGCGTCGGCGGATTGACGCCGGCGGAAGCGGCGAAGATCGTCAATCAGCGCGGCCGCCTCATGCAGGAAGCGGTGCCGGTCGGTACCGGCGGCATGGCGGCGCTCATCGGCCCGACGGTTGAAGAAGTGCAATCGATTTGCGCCGAGGCGGCGGAAGGCGAAGTGCTGTCAGTCGCGAACATCAATGCGCCGGGACAGGTCGTCATCGCCGGTACGAAGAACGCCATCGACCGCGCCATCGCCGTCGCCAAATCGCGCGGCGTTCGTCGCGCGCTCCCGCTGCCGGTCTCCGCGCCGTTTCACTGCGCGCTGATGAAGCCGGCCGAGGAACGACTGGAGCCGGTGCTGCGCGACGCCGCATTCAAAGATCTCTGGCTCTCGCTGATCTCGAACGTCGACGCGTCGCCGATCGGCACCGCGCACGCCGTGCGCAATGCGCTCGTGCGACAGGTTGCCTCGCCGGTGCGCTGGGTCGAATCGGTGCAGCACATGGTGTCGATGGGCGTCCGTCGCTTCGTCGAGATCGGACCGGGCAGCGTGCTGACGGGACTGATCAAACGGATCGATCCGAGCGTCGAGCTGATCAACGTGTCCGACGTTCCATCGCTGGAAGCATTCGTGGAGAAAGTATCGGCATGAGAGTCGACCTCACCGGAAAGACCGCGCTCGTCACCGGCGCTTCGCGCGGCATCGGCGAAGCGATCGCGCGCCGGCTCGCGGAAAGCGGCGCGCACGTTCTCGTTGCCGCGCGCAGTCTCGACGCCGTGAATCGGATCGCGTCGGAGATTACCGCTACAGGCGGCAGCGCATCGGCGGTGCAGCTCGACATCACCGATCCGAACGTGCGCGACGTCGTGAAGTCGCTGCTCGAATCGCGTCCGATCGACATCCTCGTGAACAACGCCGGCATCACCGATGATGATCTCTTCATCCGGATGAAGCCTGATGCATGGTCGAGCGTGATCCGGACGAACCTCGACTCCGCGTTCAACATCACGCAGGAGATCGTGAAGAAGATGATCCGCGCCCGCTGGGGACGCGTGATCAACATTTCGTCGGTCGTCGGGCTGATGGGAAACGCCGGCCAGGTGAACTACGCGTCATCGAAAGCGGCGCTGATCGGATTCACGAAAGCGCTTGCGCTCGAGATCGGCTCGCGCAACGTGACCGTGAACGCGGTCGCTCCCGGTTTCATCTCGACGGCGATGACCGATGCGATGACCGACGAAGCCAAACGCCAGCTCGAAGGCCGCATCGCCCTCAAACGCCTCGGCACCGTCGACGACATCGCATACGCGGTCGTCTTCCTCGCATCGGAGCAGGCCAGTTACATCACCGGTACGGTGATGAACGTCAGCGGCGGGCTGTACACGTAGCGTGCGTCAGTACAGCAGCTTCTTCAGCGGCGGATCGTAATCAAATGATCCGAGCAGCAGCCATCGCCGCGCCGTCGATTCACGCTTCGGCCGCGGCACGAGCGGCGTCGTGTAATGCCAGAACGGCAGCCGGTAGATGGCGATCGCCGCGCGCGACGAGACGTCGTGCGCGGCCGAGAGAAATCCGCGGTCCTCGTACACGAGCCATTGCGATGCGACGTCGTCGTTCGAAAACATGATGTGCAGATCGATGAAGCCGTTCCGCGCCTCGGCGCGTTGCGGATGATGATCGTTGTGCGGTCCGCTGTAGTCGCCGGCTTCGTAGCAGATGACCTGGCGTCCGCTCTTCTCGGCGCGCAGCGCCGGCGTCGTGACGCTCTGCGCGACGCGCACGAAGCTCGGTGAATGCAGCATGGCCGCGAGTCCGATCTCGGTGGCGACGTCGAGCATGCGCGAGCGTCGTGAGTTGAACGTCGCGGTCTTCACACGCACAGTCTTCGGCAGCTTCTCCGAGTAGTTGCGGCGCATGCCGGTCAGCGCTTCGCGCGGAATCGGCGTGTGCATTCGTTTCAGCTGCGGATAGATCGCCGAGTCGAGCAGGCGGATGCAGTCGTGGGCGACGCCGTCGTCGATCACGTTTTCGAGCACGACGATCGGTGTCTTCTTTTTCGCGAGCAGTGCTTCGAGCTGCGGCGGATCGGCGAGCAATCGCCGTCCGCGCGCATTCAGCAGTTCATCGAATTCCGATGGAAAGCGATCCATGCGGAAAGTGTACGTGACGTCACGCGGTTACCGGCTCTCCTTCCACATCGGCGTCCACTGGTTCGATGGCGGTCCGCTTCCGCGCGACCAGCACGTAGATCGAAGGCACGACGAAGAGCGTGAACGCGGTGCCGATGATCATGCCGCTGACGAGCATGATGCCGATGCTGTTGCGTGCGCCGGCGCCGGGACCGCGCGCGAAGACAAGCGGCAGATGGCCCATCACCGTCGCGGCGGTCGTCATCAGGATTGGACGAAGCCGCGTCGACGACGCTTCGAGCACGGCGTGCAGTTTGTCGCGTCCCTGTTCCTGCAACTCGTTCGCGAACTGCACGATCAGGATTCCGTTGCGCGCGATGAGGCCGACGAGCGTGATCAGACCGACCTGACTGTAGATGTTGATCGACGTCAGGCCGACGAACGAGAAGAGGAGCGAGCCGGAGAGTGCGAGCGGCACCGAGCCGGCGAGGATGATGAACGGATCGCGGAAGCTTTCGAACTGCGCGGCCAGCACGAGATAGATGAGGATGCCGGAGAGCAGGAAGACGCCGAGGAAGCGCGCGCCTTCGGTGCGCAGCTGGCGCGATTCGCCGGCGTAGTCGAGGGTGAAACCGCGCGGCAGCGTGCGCGCCGCTTCCGTCTCGAGGAACTTCAGTGCGGAGTCGAGCGAGACGCCGGGCGGGATCGCGCCCTGAATGCGGACGGCGTTGAGCTGCTGGAATCGTTTCAGCTCGCGCGGCTCGGTCGTCGTCTCCAGCGTTGCGAAGGTCGAGAGCGGCACGAGCTTGCCGCCGCCGCCCGTGATGTACATCTGCGAAAGCTGTTCGGGCGTCAGACGATCGGCGCGGCGAATGAGCGGGATGACTTTGTAGCTGCGTCCCTGAATGCTGAAGCGGTTGACGTAGTTGCCGCCGAGCAGCGTGGAGAGATCGCGTCCCGCCTGCGACAGATCGACGCCCTGCGCGCGCAGCTTGTCGCGATTGAAGACGACGCGCGTCTGCGGCTGGTCGAACTTCAGATCGGTGTCGGCGAACATGAAGATGCCGCTCTTCATCGCTTTCCCGACCAGGGTGCTGGCGAGCTCCGCGAGCTGCGCCGGCTCGGCCGTCGAGACGATCGCGACGTCGACCGGAAATCCCTGGCTGCCGGGCAGCGACGGCGGAATCAGCTGAATCACGCGGATGCCGGGGATCTGCGCCGACTTCGCGGAGACGTCGACGAGGATTTCCTGGATGCCGCGTTTGCGCTGCGAGTGCGGTTTGGTGACCATGCCGGCGAAGCCGCCGCTCGGCAGAATGACCTGAAACGACGACTCGTGTTCCGGCACCGAGCGATACGCGGCCGCGACCTGCTTTGCAAAGAGCTTGGTCTGATCGATCGTCGCGTTCGGCGCGGCCTGAATGATGCCGAAGAGGAAGTTCTGATCTTCCGTCGGCGAAAGTTCTTTCTGCGAAAACATGTAGAACGGAAAGATCAGCAGGACGACGATCGCCCACAGCGTGAGGACGACCGGGCGATAGTTCAGCGTGCCCGACAGCGTGCGCGTGTAGAGATTCTGCAGCGATTCGAAGCGGCGGTTGACGATGCCGGCGAAGCCGCGCTCGGTGTCGCCTTCGCGCAGGAGCTTCGAGCCCATCATCGGCGAGAGTGTCAGCGCGACCACGCCGGAGATGAAGACCGCGCCGGCCAGCGTGAACGCGAACTCTCGGAACAGTGAGCCGGTCAAACCGCCCTGCAACGCGACCGGCGTGTAAACGGTGGCGAGCGTGATGGTCATGGCGATGATCGGCGCGACGAGCTCGCGTGCCGCATCGATCGACGCCTGGAACGGCGTCTTGCCCATGTGCAGATGGCGCTCGATGTTCTCGACCATGACGATGGCGTCGTCGACGACGAGTCCGACCGACAGGACGATGGCGAGCAGCGTCAGCAGGTTGATGGTGAAGCCGAACAACAACATCAAAAGGACCGAGCCGATGAGCGAGATCGGAATGGCGATGACCGGAATGAGGACGCCGCGAACCGATCCGAGGAAAAGGAAGATGACGAAGATGACGATCAGCAGCGTCTCGAAGAGCGTCTTCAGCACTTCATCGATGGCAGTCTGAATGTAGGCCGACGAGTCGTACGGAACGCCGATGGTCATGCCGGCCGGCAGCTGCGCTTTGATCTCGGGCAGCGCTTCGCGCACGCGCTTCATGACGTCGAGCGTGTTCGCGGTCGGCAGCGTGAAGATGCCGATGAAGACGGCGGTCTCGCCGTTGAAGCTGACTTCCTGGTCGTACGTTTCGGCGCCGAGGACGACGTCGGCGATTTCGCCGAGGCGGATGACGTCGTTGCCCTGTTCTTTGACGACGAGCTGCTTGAACTCTTCGGCCGTCTGCAGGTTCGTGTTGGCGACGAGATTGACGGACGTCATCGTCCCCTTCGTGCGTCCGAGGGCCGAGAGATAGTTGTTGGAGGCGAGTGCGTTGCGGACGTCGGACGGCGAGATGCCGCGCGCCGCCATTCGCTGCGGGTCGAGCCAGACGCGCATGGCGAACGTGCGGTCGCCGAAGATGTCGGCGCGCTGCACGCCGGAGATGGCGCTGAGCTTCGGCTGGACGACGCGCGTCAGGTAATCGGTGATCTGGTTCTGATCGAGATCTTTCGAGGCGAAGCCGAGGTACGCGGCGGCGAACTGGCTGTCGGTCGTCTGCAGATCGATGATCGGCGCTTCCGCTTCGGGCGGCAGCTGATTGCGGACCTGCGCGACCTTCGACTGAATCTGCGTCAGCGCGGCGTTCGTGTCGAAGTTGAGCTTGAGATGAGCGGTGATCGTGCTGACGCCCTGGCCGCTCGATGATTCGAGGAAGTCGATGCCGTCGGCGCCGGCGATGACGCGCTCGAGCGGCGCGGTGATGAAGCCGCGCACGAGATCGGCGTTCGCGCCGACGTAGGCGGTCGAGACGACGACGTTGGCCATGTCGCTGCGCGGAAACTGGCGCACGACCAGCGAGCGGATCGACTGCAGGCCGGCGATCAGAATCACCAGGTTGACGACGATCGCGAGAACGGGACGCCGGATGAAGAGATCGGTGAATTTCATCGTTAGCTGTTCTCGGGCTTCGGCGTAGAGCTGTTCGACGGCGTCACGCTGTTGTTGACGATGACGGCCGCGCCGGGGCGCAGCTTGAACGCGCCGGAGGTGACGACCTCTTCGCCCGGCTTCAATCCGCTGACGACGCCGATCTGATCGCCGCGCGAGCCGGAGAGTTTCACGAACTGCTGGCGCACGACTTTCGAGGTCTTGCCGTCCGCTTCCTTCTTGTCTTCAACGACGAAGACGGAGTCGCCGAACGGCGCGTAGCTGATCGCCGAGGCGGGGACGACGATGACGGACGACGTTGCGCCACGCGCCAGTCGCGCTTCGACGTACATGCCGGGGCGGAGCTTGCCGGACTGGTTGTCGAAGATGGCCTGGACACGCGCGTTGCGCGTCGCTTCATCGATGACCGAGTCGAGCGCCTGGACGCGGCCGTGCTCCGGCGCGCCGAGCGCATCGGAGACGACTTCGATCGACGTGCCGACCGTCAGTCCGCCGAGCTCGTGCTGCGGAACGGTGAAGTTGACGTACGCGGGACGCAGCGCCTGGAGTGAAACGATCGGTGCGCCGCCGGCGACGTACTGGCCGACATTGACCTGGCGGATGCCGAGGACGCCGGAGAACGGCGCGCGAATCGTCTTGCGCTCGATCGTCGCGCGAATCTCGCCGAGTCTCGCATCGGCCGATTTGAACTCGGCGGATGCCTGATCGAACGACGCCTGCGGCACGATCCCTTTCGCGGCCAGTCCCTGGTTGCGCTGGAGTGAGAGGCGGGCGAGGTCGCGCTGCGCTTCGGCCGCGGCGAGTTGCGCGCGCTCCTGTTTCGTGTCGAGGCGCACGAGGACGTCGCCTTTCGAAACGGAGTGGCCGGAGTCGAAGCTGATCTGCTCGATGATGCCGGGCAGGTCGGCGGAGACGACGACGCCGTTGACGGCGGCGACGCTGCCGATGGCGTCGAGCGTCGTCGACCACGTGGCCGTTGTCGCGATGACGGTCGTCACAGCTTCGGGCGGCGGCGCCCAGCTCTGCGACATCATCTTTTTGATCGTCAGGTACTTGTAAGCGCCGAGAATCGCGATGAACGCGATGACGACGGTGAGCATCAGAAACATGCGCTTTTTCATGATCGCGGGGAACTCTATAACCTTCCGCGCAATGACGGCGTGACGTTTCTGAGGAGAGTTACCAGTTTTCCACGAGTAGTAGATTCAGAACTCGCGATCGCGCAGGTGAAATGGCGAGTAGCCGCGCGCGAACGCGGGCGCCCAGATGACGGCGAGCGGTCCGTCATGCGCGCGTGCGAATCGATGCGCGCCTGCTTCGAGCGCGCGCGATGCGAGTTGCGGGGAGTCGTCGAGCGCGCCGGCGGCGATGCCGTTCGGATCGATGACGACGTAGTCGCCGGGGACGGCGATGGAGAACGTCCCGTCATCGCCGATCCACTGTCCGGACGCGCGGATGCGTCCCATGTCGAGAAAGTTCTTTCGCATGAATTCGCGTCCGCGCGGCGGCCAGAAAGCGCCGTCGGCCTGTGCGGCGTGGCAGCGCGCGGCGATGATCGATTCCGGGATCGTGTCGACGATCAGGCCGCTGCGTACCTGCCCGCGGCCGATCTTTTCGAAGATGTAATAGAAGGGGCGGCGACGGAAGATCGTCTCGCCTTTGTAGTCCATCAGCGGTTCGCCGGGCCGCGTCATGCCGAGGACCTGGTTGAGCATGGTGATCTGCTCGTCGGTTTGATTGACGAGCGGCTTCGCGTACCAGGCGATGGAGACGGCGAAGATTGCGCAGAGCGCGAGCGTGACGCTGCGCGGGATTGCCGGAGCGATGAGGATCGCGGCGAGCGGCATGAGCGGGAGGAAGTCGCGTGGGGAGATGAGAGTCCAGAAGCAGACGAGGGTGATGGTGAAGATGCCGGCCGCGGTGGCGAGGAACGTGTCGGGGTTCTTTCGAAAGCGCCATGCTGCTGCGAGAAGCGCCGCCATCGCGAAGGGCCAGGCGAAGCGCAGCGGCGACGGCTCGGCGCCGCGTGTATTAAAGGTGAAGACGCAGAGGACGAGTTGCGGCCACGCACCTTTGATGTGGAAGTACCAGGCGAGGATGGCCGGGGCGATGGGGATGCCGAGCAGCGCCCACTTCGCGTTCAGCTTCTCTTTTGCGATCGCCGCCGCGCCGCCGAGCGTGACAATGAGCAATACAGTTTTCAAGGAGACGCAGAGCGCCAGTCCGAGCAGCAGTCCCGCGAGGAACGCTCTCTTTCGGATGAGCGCGACGAGCGCGAACATCCAGAGCGCGGTCCAGAGGTTGTCGGTCCGATACTCGAGCGACTTCAAAAAGAAAGGAGGGAAGAGAGCGAGCAGGAGCACCGCCTCCCACCTTCTGCCTATCGCATACGTGACGCCGAGCACGACCGCAAACAACAGCAGCATCGGCGCGCGCATCCAAAGCAGTGCATCGGAGCGTTCACCGACGAGGCTCAGGATCGGCGCCGTAACGATGTGAAACAGCGGCGCGTGGTTGTCAAAGAAGTCGCGATACTGCACGAGCCCCTGCGTCCAGCCCCACGCCACGTGAAGATGCTGCGGCTCATCCGAATCGAAGCGATAGTTGAGAAAGCAAAGGAGGCGCAGGACGAGCCCCGCCGCCACCAGCCCCCACACCCCCGCCCGCTCGCGCAGCGTCATCGGAACATCATCGCCCAGCTCGCCGGGAATCCCCACCCACCCCGCGGCGTTCCGCACGAAAGTCTCGACATATCACGCCCCCGTGTTTAGAATCCCGCCCCTCACGCCGATGTAGCTCAGTTGGTAGAGCAGCTGA